>NZ_WBOF01000004.1 GCF_009569385.1 Streptomyces kaniharaensis | reverse complement strand
GCCCGCTCGGCCAGGTGGTGGAGCTCCGACCGGGACCCGGCGGTGCGCAGCGGGGGGGCCGGCCGCTGGTGGGTTACCTCTGGGCAGGGCGGGGAGCTCCGACCGGGACCCGGCGGTGCGCAGCGGGGCGGGGCCGGCCGCTGGTGGGTTACCTCTGGGGGGCCGGTTCGTTGGCCTGGTGTGAGCGACGAGGCGGCCCCGGTGGACGGCGGCACGATGTACGCCGTCGACGTCGGCAGCGAGCCGTTACGGCCGTTGGGCATGCAGGCGTGGGCCGTCGACGCGCAGCGGGCGCAGGTGGTCTTCGCGGCCTCGCACCGGGTCGAGACGTTCGCGTCGGCCGGCGGCCGCGGGCCGGATCCGCACCTGGCCGGGCTGGCGTCCGGCGGGTGGGCGCGGTTCGACGACTTCGAGGGCTGGGCGGAGCCGGCGGCCGGCTGGTCGGCCGTCCTGGACGTGGCCGGCGACGTCCTCATGGTGACCGGCCGGTCCGGCGTCTGTTTCTACGAGGGCGGCCTGAACAGCTCGCGCGCCTGGCGCCGCACCGCGCGCCGTCACGGTGTCTTCGTCGCCCTGGCCGGCAGCATCACCGGCCCCTGGGACATCGCGGAGGCGCAGCTGCGGGGGGAGATGTACGCGCTGCTGTGCCCGGTGGTGCTGGTCTGAGCTGGGGTGGGGCGCAGCTGCGGCCCGGTGGGGCGGGCGCGCGGCTGGGTGGGGGTGGTCAGGCGCCGAGGCCGATGTGGCGGACGTAGGTGTAGGCGCCCCAGTCGGAGTCGAGGTCGGCGATGACGTCGTCCCAGATCTCCTCGAGCTTGCCGACGTCGCCGGCGACCATGGCGTCGACCGCGTCGTCCCAGAGGTAGCGGACCTGCAGGGTGCGGATGCGTAGGTTGTCGCGGCGGCGGGGTTCGTCGACGACGTCCTGGTTGATGGGGTGGATCTCGACCTTGGTGCCCTTGCCGTTGTTGTTGAGGTGCTGCTTGAACGCGCCGGGGTTGTTGAGGATGTTGGCGGCCCGGAGGTTCCAGTAGGCGGTGTCGATGGCGTCGAGGTTGGCGGGGAGGGGGTGCTGCTTGCCCTTGGTCCAGGCGCTGATGGTCTTGGGGACGGCGGTGATGCCGGCGTCGGCCATGGCCTGGGCGCCGCCTTGGGTGGTGGTGAGGTACTTCATGCGGGCGATGAGGCCGCGGCGGGTGGTGACGGGGGACTTGATGCCGCCCTCGACGATCATCCGTTCCAGGGCGTCTTCGAGGGCGCGGGCGAGGACGATTTTCCCGTGGCGGTTTTCGGGGTCGAGGTCGGCGCCGTATTTGCCGAAGTTCTTCCAGCCGTCGGTCGACATTAGGCGGCCTTCGCGTAAAGGGTGTACTGGGTCTTGAGCTTCAGCTGGGTGGTGAGGCGGCCTTCGTTGAATACCGTTCGCCATGCAGTGTCGCCGGTGATGTGGAGTTCGTCGGTGCCGCGGAGTCGGACGATGGTGAGGCCGTGTTCGTGGGCGCGGTGTGCCTTGTACCAGAGGTTGGCGAATGCCTGGCTGCGGATGATGTGCATCCAGTCGGGTCGGCGGAGGTCTCGGTTGAATGATGATTCGCCGATGGTGGAGACGAACTTGGAGTAGATCGCCTTGACGTATTTCTCGGTGACGTCGTCGCCGTCGAGGATGGCCTTTTCGCGGGCGATGGTGAGGACGCGGCGGAACTTCTCCGCGATGTTTTCGGAGGCGCCGGAGGTCCATGCCTGGGTGATGTGCGGGGCCTCGGCGAGGCCGAGCTTGTGGCAGCGGATCAGGAGGCGGATGGTGGCGTCGTCCAGGAGGACCGGGCCGAGCTCGCGGCGGTTGCCGATCGGGTCGGGCAGGTGCGGGTGTTCCCAGGTGGGGCGCTTGGGAAGGAGGTAGATGCCGGAGCGCTTGGGGTTGAAGCCGCCGTCCGGCTGGTGCTGCAGGGCGCCGATGGGCAGCCAGGTCTTCAGGGAGCTGCAGAAGGCGGCGTTGGTGTCCAGGACGTCGACGTCGATGTCCGGGTGGGTGCCGGCCTTGAGCTGGTCCATGAGCGGGCCGTTCTCCCACTTGTGGCGGCCCTCCCAGATGTCGTCGGCTCCGTCGCGGGATTTCTTACTGAGGAATTCGAGGCGTTCCGGGTAGACGGTGTGCTCGTAATTTCCGCCGACTCGGGTTGCCTCGAAGAGGGCCATTCCGTTCGGAATTGCTTTCAGCTCCAGCGCGGTGATCGCGGCCTTGGTGTCGCCGCCGTGCTCCTGGAGGGTCTGCTCGACGACCGAGTTGATCATGTCGAGGAAGTGGCCGTAGTCCCGGCCCGCGTAGTCCCCGCCGCCAGTGCGGGCGGGCCTGGGGGCGGCCGTACGCGCCGCGCGGTCCCGGGTCGGGCGCAGCGGGGGGGCGGGGGGCTGGTCGGGCGTCAGGTTGGCCAGGGTGTCCAGGGCTGCCGCGGTGGCCGGGGTGACCTCGGAGTCGAAGTCGGGGTCGGGCGCAGCGGCGGTGTCCTGGGCGGGGTGGCCGGGGACGGCGATGGTGGGCCAGTCGGAGGCCGCAGAAGCCTGGGTGGGCGCCTCCGGCGCTGTGGTGGGGGGGTTGGTGGGCGCCTCCGGCGCTGGGGCCGCGGGGGTGTTGGGCGCCTCCGGCGCCGGGTTGGGGCGGGCGTAGGGGTTGAAGGGGGTGGGGTCGGTGAGGCGGGCGTGGGCGCGGTCGGCGGTGAGGGTGAGGGTGGCTTGGGTGCCGAGGTCGCGTTCGGCGATGGTGAGGAGGAGTTGGGTGGTGGGGGCGTCGGGGTGGGGGTGGAGGGTGAGGGTGGTGTCGAGGCCGAGGGCGGTGACCAGGTCGGGCTGGTCGGTGTCGAGGATGGCCAGGACCGGGACGTGGTGGGTGCGGGCGAGGTGGGCCAGGGCCTGGGCGGCGTCGGTGAGGCGGGGGCCGGACAGGGGCAGGCGGGGGTCGTCGAGGGCCTGGAGGCGGTCGACGACGACCAGGGCCAGGCCGGGCTGGCCGGTGGTGTGGGTGAGGTCGGCGGCGAGGTCGGCGGCGGTCTCGGCGATGGCGTCGGGGGTGAGGTCGGTGCCGTCGTCGATGTAGAGGCGGGCGGCGGCGAGCTCGGTGTGGAGGGTGGTGGCGTCGGCCTGTTCGGCGGGGGTGAGGTGGCCGGTGCGCAGGCGGCGGTAGTCGACGGGCAGGTGGGCGGCGACGATCCGGGCGGCGACGTCGGCGCGGGTGAGGCCGGAGGCGGCGTAGAGGACGGGGAGGTGGTGGTCGAGGGCGGTGGTGCGGGCGGTGGTGGTGGCGAGGAGGCTGCCGCCGGTGCCGGGGGCGGCTGCGGCGAGGTAGAAGCGGCCGGGCTGGAGGCCGCCGAGGGCGTCGTCGAGGGTGCGGATGCCGGTGGACAGGGCGCGCGGGCCGGCCGGGGTGGTGTCCGGGTCGGGGGCTTGGGGGGTGAGGACGGTGGTGAGGGCGTCGGCGAGCGGGGCGAGGCGGCGCGGGGGCCGCGGTGTGGCGGGCGCCGCGGCCGGCTGGCCGGCCGGCGGGGCCGCGGCCGCGGGGTCCTGCAGGGCGGGCTCGCCGGCCGCCGGTGCCGGGGCGGGTGCGTTCGGGGTGGCCGGCTCGGCATCGGCGGCCTGGCCGGGCACAGCCGCGGCGGGGTTGGCGGCCGGGACGGGCTCGACCACGGCGGGGGCCGGGACGGTGGCCGGCTGGGCGCCGGAAGTGGCCGGGGTGGAGAACAGGGTGTCGTCCGGCTCGACTTCGCTGCTGCGGTCCGGTGCGGCCGGGGCGGGCGCTGCTGCGGCGGGGACGGTGGCCGGGGTGGGCGTTACAACTCCGGTGCTGGGTCCGGTCGTTGCTGCTGCGGCGGGTGTACCGGGGGCGGGTCGGCCGGGGTGGCCGGGGGGCGGGAGCGGGGTGCCGTCGGGGGCGGCGGGGAGCAGCACGGCGAGGGGGGTGACGTGGCGGCGCAGGACCTGGGGGTGGCCGGTGGCGGCGGCCTGGATGAGGTCGCCGAGCTTCTTGCGGGCGTCGGCGGTGCCGTGCGCGGTGGCGGTGGTCAGGTCCCAGCCCAGGGTGGTGGCGGTGGTGGGGGCGGTGAGCAGGGCGTGGTGGGTGCCGCGGGCCAGTGGGGTGGAGGTGCCCTGGCCGGCGGCGCTGATCAGCTGCGGGAGGGTGCTGCGGGCCTGGTGGAGTGTCTGCGGGCTCGGGGCCAGGACCAGGTCGAGGCCCGGCGGGAGCGGTGCGGGCGCCGGGTCGAGGGTCGAGGGGACGGTGGGGGCTTCGCCGGCCGGGGCGGTGGCCGGCCGCAGGGCGGCGCCGGCGGCCGGGGTGGCCGGGTCTTCACCGGTCGGTGCGGCCGGGGCGGCCGGGACGGGGTGGGGCGCGGCGGGGACTTCACCGGTCGGGGCCGGGGCGGTGGGCGCCGTGGTGGTACCGGTCTCCGGGGCGGGTACGGCGGCGTCCGGCTGCGGTCCGGCCGGAACCGGGGCGGCCGGGGCGGCCGGGGCGGGGGTGTTCTCGCGCGCCTCCGGCGCGGGGGCGGCGGTGGCCAGGCGGTGGTGGTCGGCTGCGGCTTTCAGGCTCGCCAGCTTGGGGCGGTCGAGGACGGTGTGGAGGTGGTCGTCTGCGACCAGGACCAGGGGGAAGCGCTCCGGCCCGCCGGGCGCCCAGAGGCCGTAGAGCGTCTGCAGCGCGGCGGTGGCCAGCCGGTGGGCGTCGGGCACGACCAGGAGGCGGGCGGAGCGGTCGAGTTCGGCGGCGACGAGTTCCAGCGCGGCGCTGTGTTCGCGGGGCTGCGGCTGGCGGTGGTGAAGGCCGAGGGCGGTGTACAGGGCGCGGATGAGGGCCGGTTCGTCGGTGCCGGGGTGGGGGCGGATCCAGACGGCGGGCAGGGGCTGGTGCTGGGTGGCGGCGGTGACCGCCGTGATCGCGGTGTCGGCGGGGGCGGGGCCGGTGACGCACAGCAGGGCGTGGTGCTCGACCGTGGAGTGCAGGTCCTGGAGCAGGCCGTCGGCCGCGGCGGCGGGTGCGGTGGCCGGGTCGGCGGCCGGGACGGTGGCGCCGGCGGCTGTGGGGTGCGGCCCGGCGGCGGAAGCCGGGGCCGGGACGGTGGCGGGGGTCGCGGGCTGCGGCGCGGCGGGGGCGGTGTCGGCGGCCGGGGCCGGGGCGGCGGCAGACTGCGGCACGGGGGGCTCCTGGACGCGGTGGTGGGTGATGTGGGGGTGGAGTTCCGCGAGGTCGTGGCGCCTCAGGAGGCCGTCGAGGGTGGTGTCGCCGACGAGCACCAGCGGGAACGGCTTCGGCGCCCACAGGCGGTGCAGCAGCTGGAGCGCGGCCGGGCGCAGCCCGAGGGTGGTGGTGGCGATGACCAGGCGGGGGGTGTGCTGCAGCTCGGCGGTGATCAGGTCTTCGGCTTCGTCGAGACCGGGAAGCCGGCGGTGTTGGCCGAGGCCGAGCCGGGTGTACAGGGCGCGGATCAGGGACGCGCGGTCGTGGCCGCTCACCTGCACGGTCGGCAGGTGAGCGGGCTCGAGGTCCTGGGCCTGGGCGAGAGCGGTCTGCGCGGTGGTCGTGTGCGTGCTGGTGACCGCCAGGATCGTCCCCGGGGTCTGGGTGGTGACGCTCAGGAGCTCGGCCAGGTCGCCCAGCGGCACCGGCGCCGGTGCCGGGGTTCCGGCCGGCGGCCCGGGCTGGGCCGGGGCAGTGCTGTCCGGGTCCGGGTCCGGTCCGGCGGGGGTGGGGAGGGTGACAGCAGCCGGGGCCGGGCCGGGCACGGCGGCGGCCGGGTCGGCGACGGCCGGGTCGGCGACGGCCGGGTCGGCGACGGCCGGGTCGGCGACGGCCGGGTCGGCGACGGCCGGGTCGGCGACGGCCGGGTCGGCGACGGCCGGGTCGGCGACGGCCGGGTCGGCGACGGCCGGGTCGGCGTCAACGGCGTTGGATGGAGGGGTAGTTACGGCGGCCGGGGTGGCCGGGTGGGGGACGTCGCCGCCCGGAGCCGAGGCGGGGCGCAGCGAGGCCGGGGCCGGGACGTCGGTGGCGTCGGTGGCGTCGGCCTCCGGGGCGGCGGCCGTGGCCTGGCCGGTGCCGGACGGGGTGCCCGGCACCGGGGCGGCGGCGGGGCCGGTCTCCGGGGCGGCGGGTACGGCGGCGGCCGGGTCGGCGGGCGCGGCCTGGGCCAGTTCCACCCCGGCGGCGAACTCGGCCGCGGCGACCGCGCCCAGCGCGGGCCGCAGGTGGTCGGCCACCAGCTGCTCCAGGGCCTTGTACACCTGGCCCGCCCTCTGGCTGGTCGGGCCGCCGAACGCGGCACGAGGAGCGGTGAGCAGCGCGAGCCAGTGCGTCCCGGTGAGCTTGCCCCGGGCGGCGGCCCCGAGCGCGGACTTCAGCTTGCGGCCCGCCGGGGTGGCCAGGTGACCGCGCGCCGGATTCACCAACTGGTAGGCGGGCATGGCCAGGTTCTGGCGCAGCCCCAGCGGGATCGACACCCACAGCGGGTCTTCCGGGCCGGGAAGGTTCAGGTACCCGGCCGCCCCCGGCTCCGGGGCGGAGGCGGCCGGTGTGGCGGGGGTCCGGCCGGACCGCCGCGAGGAACCGGCCCCGCGTACGGCTCCGCGCGGGGCGCTGCCGGAGCGGGCCGGAGCGGGCGCAGCACCGGCGATCGCGCCCCCGGCACCGGCCGTCGTGTCCGGGGTGCTGGTGGTCGTGTCCGGGGTGCCGGCGCCCCCTGCGGCCGGGACGAGCGGGTCCTGGCCGGCCGGGCCCGCGACCGGCGGGGCCCCGTCCGCACCGCGCGCCGCACCGGCATCACCGCGACGGCCACCGGCAGCGGCGCGGGAGGAACCCGAACGAGAAGAGGACACCAGGCACTCCAGACACAGAAGAGACGCACAGCAGACAACGACCGGGAGACAACCGGGGGACGACCGGCACGGCCCGGGGGCGACGGCGCACCGGCCCGAAGCGGGCGGGCGCCACCACCGACGGGGCAGCGGAGCCGACCGGACGGCGGCGTAGACCGGCGGACCCGGCGGACCGGGCGACGGCGGACCGGCGGGCGGCAGGAGGCCGTCCCGGTCCCGGGCAGGGCGCAGCACGGCCCCAGGCCGCAGGCCATCCGCACCCACACACAAGGTGTAACGCTGGCTGTCAGTCTAGCCACACGGGTACACACCCGGCACGGAATGTTGTAACGAGAACGAGTGAAGGCGTGTCACCCCGGGGGCTCGGCGGCGCGGGCCCGGGCGGCAGCCGGGCAGCCCCGGCGGACAGCGCGGGCGGGGCGCAGCGGCCGGACCGGCGGGACGGCGGAGGCCCGGAGGCGGGAGCGGCGGACAGCGGGCGGCAGACGACGGACGGACGGCAGACGACGGACGGACGGCAGACCGGGGCAGGGCGCAGCAGCCGGACCGGGGCGCGGGCCCGACGGACGGAGGTACAGCGCCCGGGCGGCAGCCGGCGGACCCGGCGGCCGGGCGTGGCACAGCGAACGGCTGACCGGCGGGAGAAGCGGGCGGACCGGGCGGGCCCGGCAGCCCGGGGCGGGACAGACGCGCGCCCGGCGGGCGCCGCCCGGACCGGGCGGACCGGGCGGGAGAAGCTGGCGGCAGCCGGCGTACAGGCGAACCCCGCAGGGACCCGACGGCCGGGCGGGCCCCGGCGCGGCGGAGGTACGGCGGGACGGACAGGCGGCGGGACGCCCGAAACGGGCGGCCCGGAACCCCGGCCGGGACAGGACGGGACCGAACGGAAGCGGACGGCGGCGGACGGGACCGGACGGCGCCGAACGGCCGGGGGCCGGAGAGGTCACTCCCCAGCGCGGCGGCGGACGACGGCGCGGGCGGGCAGGCGGCGCAGCGGACGGGGGCGGCCGGAGGGCGGGGGCGGCGGACGGCGGGCGGCGGGCGGCGGTCGGAGGCGAACGGCGGGGCCACACGAACGGGTGACCTCGGAGTGTCGCGCCCACCAGTCGCACCCCGGGGCCCGGTACAACGGTGCACGGTGGGATCCGCTGTCCCTACGGCGCCGGCGAACAGCAGCGGCGGCGAAGCGGGCAGCACAGCACGGCAGGCGGGACGGCCGGAGGACGGCGCCCGGCGGACGGGACGGAGCTGGGGCGAGGCGGCCCGGCGCCCGGAGGACGGCGAGGCGGGTGCGGACGGCGACGGGTCTACGGCTCCCAGTCATGGCGGTAGTCAGGGTGGTCCTTGCACTGCTCAGCAAGCTTGAGCATCAGGTTGCCAAGCGCGGTAGCCGTAGGCCATCGCCGGTTGTTGACCGCTTCGCAGTACTCGTTGACGATCAGCTCGACCACGGCAGCGCCCTCGAAGGGATGCCCAGGATCGGCGATGCGAGCGCGGAGAAATTCATGCACGAAGGTCTCGCTCTGCATCTGCTGTTCCCCGAAGTCGTGGTGTGGTGTTGCGTCATTCTGGCAGCTTCGCCGCACCGGCAGGAGCGGCCGGGTACCCGGTAGGCCCCCGGCGGGCCGGTGGCGGAGGCCGGACGCGACGGGACCGGCCGGGGGCGGCGGAGGCGGAGGCGGAGGCGGAGGCGGACCGGGCGCGGGCGGCAGCGGGGCGGGCGGCAGCGGGGCGGGTAATCCAATACGTGCAGCTTGTACCGTATGCACTATGTATGCCGATATTCGTACGGTGCTCCGGAAGCACGAGGAAGAGCTCCGGCTCTTTCGCCGGAGCCTGTTCTCTACGGAGCCGGCCGATAGCGGTCTGGCTTCCGTGCTGCCCGAAGCCGTGCTGGAGCAGCTGCGGTCGGAGGGGCGAGTGATGCCGCGCCGCTTCGGGCCGGTGCGCTCGGTGACCGACCAGCATGCTGTTCTCAGCGTTGTGGGGGACGTCACCGATCAGGCCATGCTCCTTGAGGGGTCCGGCCGGGAGGGGGCTGTACTGACGCTCTCGTTCGCCTCGCATCACAAGAAACTCCGTACTCGCCTGCCCGTTGATCTGGAGGAGGCGAAGGCATGGGTCGAGGCGATCGTGGGCCCTGGCTGGCTGCCGCACTTCTACTCTGCAGGGGCCCTGAGTGGCACCGCCAAGGGCGGGGCCTCGACCCCGAGGCCGCTGACGACGCAGTACTTCTACCTGTTCCTGGGCGCTGACGGTGTCCCGCATGCCGAGCCGGAAGCACATCGGCTCGGCGTCTTGACCCCGCTCGTTCAGACGCCCTGACGATCGTCGAAACCCAGAGCGGGCACCGGCGGCGGCACGGATCGCGGCCGGGGATACACGTCCTACGGTAGAGCCGTGAAGCTGACCGACCTCCGCGAACTGATGCGCCGCCGCCGAGCCGACTACAGCCTCGGCCTGAGCTTTGACACCTTCCGTGCCGATCCCATGATCGCCTCGCTCCAGTGGCCGGCCGACGTCGTTGAGCAGTTCCTCTACGACCACGGTGATCACGGTCCCTTCGAGCGCGACTACGGGAACGTCGACCTCGCCACAATCGTGTGGACGCTCGAAGCGGTCACGGCCGAGGAGCTGAGCACAATGCCGACCGGTCCGTCCGAGGCGGGCTGCATCGAGCAGTTCGCCCTCCACCCGGGCCACTACGTCAGCGTGCGCAACTCAGGCATCCACGTCGGCGTCGGCATCCACGTCGGCGTCGCGGAGATGTGGCGGGACCACGGGACCTGGAAGCGCCCGCCGCTGCTGCTCGACCGGAGGCTGCTGGACTCGTCGGCAAGCGGTCTGCAGGTGCTGGAGGGACGGACCCGCGTCGGGATTCTGCGGGGCCGCCTTCGAGAGAACGACTTCGTCGCGGCGACGCACGAGGCGTGGATCGGCCGGCCAGCCTGACGGACTGCCGAGGGCAGGTGCCGGCGGCCGGACCGCGGACCGAACAGGAGGCAGGGTGGGTCCCCGCCAGGTGCGGGGTGCTCTAGCCGGTGACGGGGCGGGACGGCATTCCCTTGCGCGTCTGGCGGAGGAGGCCCTTCAAGATCTCCTCCTTGCCGATGCCGTGGTGAGCAGCGTCGGCTTCCGGCGTGGTCCTGTTCTTGCTGGCCTCCATCAGTTCCCAGCACTCGTCTCGGACGATGACGAGGGGCTTCTCCATGGGGTTCCTCTCAGCAGGACGAGCTGGCCCTGGTGTGGCCGGGGCACCAGCGTAGCCAGCAGCATGGCGGCGATCAGTTGCCCCAGGGCACGCGGGCGAGCACTAGGCCGCGGACCTCGGCGGCGCCGGAGGCGACCAGGCGCAGCGAGACGTGCTGGAGCTGGGATCCGGAGGTGAGGACGTCGTCGACGAGGAGGATGGTGGCGCCCTCGATCGCGGCGCGGTCTCCAGTCCAGGTAAGGGCGGCAGCGTGAGCGACGCCGGCCTGGCGCTTGTCCTCCAGTGTGCCGCGCGCGGACCGGGGGGTCTCCGCCGTCTTGACTAGGAGCGGGGATCCCGGCGCGCTGAGGGGGAAGGCGTGGGTGAGGTCCTCGTTGTATGCCGCGTCCATGATCCGCTCGATGTGCTGGATCGGGACGCGGCCAGCGTGGGTGGGGTTGCCGATGACGAAGTCGACGCCGTCCATCCGGTCGCGGTGTGTCTCCATCCAGCCGACCAGGAGCCGGCCGAAGATCAGAGCCCAGCCGTGCGCCCCGTCGTACTTCAGCTTGTGGATCTTGTCGCGCAGCGCCCCTGAGTAGACAGCGACCGCGTCCACGCGGGAGAAGCCGCGCTCGGCGAGCGGCAGCTGGCACAAGCGGTTGGAGCACGGCTGCCCGGGAGCGACGGCCTGGGAGCAGACCGGGCAGTGCGGCTCGGCGATCGGCTGGAGGGTCTTCTGGGCGCAGGCTGAGCAGAGGTGGGCGGCGCCGGTAAGGCTGTAGGCGCAGATGCCGCAGTTGGGGAAGCCTGCCGGTTGGGGAAGGGGCGTGGTCACAGGCCCGCCAGCGCGAGCTGCTGCCGCTGCTCGCTGGCGCGCTGGACGCTCTCGGCGGTGCCGAGGCGGTCCAGGATGTCGCTGGTGTGGGAGACCTGGATGGCCCGCCCTTCCTTGATCATTTTCTCGGCCCAGGGTTCGCTGGTGGCCAGGGAACGGATCAGGAATACCTTCTTGCCGTGTTCGGCGGCGATGCGGGCCTGCATCTTGGCGCCGGAGGTGCTGGAGGCTTCGATGACGACGCTGCCGAGCGTGGTTCCGGAGGTGACGACGTTGCGCTTGGGGAAGGTCCACCGGGCCGGGGGCGAGGTCGGCCAGAACTGGCTCAGCAGCGCTCCCCCGTGCTTGAGGATCGCGTCGGCCAGGGGGCGGTTCTCGGCCGGGTAGATGGGCGCGGCGATGCCGGTGCCCATGACGGCGACGGTGCGGCCGCCGGCGCGCAGGGTGGCGTCGTGGGCGGCGCGGTCGATGCCCTTGGCGAGGCCGCTGATGATGACGACGTCGTGCTCGACGAGCTCGCGGGCCATGCGGGCGGCACGGCGCAGTCCGTCTTCGGAGGCCTGGCGGGTGCCGACGACGGCGATGGAGCGGGCATCGCGGTCACTGAGCTGGCCGCGGTAGAAGAGGAACGGCGGAAGGTTGGGGACCAGGCGCAGGTTGGCCGGGTAGTCGGGGTCCAGGACCGTGACCAGCTGCGCCCCGGCCTTCCGGGCGGCCTCGGTCTCCTTGTCGACCCAATCGCGGAAGGGGTCGAGGTCCTTGATGGCCTCCTGGAGCAGGGGCCGGTTGCGCTGGACGGTGGTGGTGCCGTCCTCGCGCAGTCGCCCGTCGAGGAGGGCCGCGAGGTCGTCGGGCGTCTGGGCGTTGCGCGCGATCAGGTTCCAGTCGATCAGGTGCTCGCCGACGCGGGCGGCGCACAGGGCGAGCAGATCGCGGTGCTGATCGGTGAGGGTGAGGTCGGTCATGAAGATGAGTCCTTCTACTCGCGGCCCGAGGATGTTCGAAGGATGGTGCGGTGTGCTTGGGCCACCTCCATCATGGCGCACGGATGTGACAGCCGACCCGCAGGGGCGCCGACCAGTGCGTCGAGCCGGCCGCCCGGGCCTGAGGGGTTTCTCGGGCCCCGGCTGCTATTGATCTTGCTACTGGGCGGTGTCGAGGTACTCCAGCATGGCTCGCCGCAGCGACTGGGACGGTCCGTCGTCCACGCCGCCGGGGCAGCTGGTGGCCGCGAAGTCCGCGAGGTCGAGATCGTTGGTGTCGAACGGGTCGATCTTCACGCCGCGGCGCAGTTCGTAGGCGGTGTGGGCCTTGGGGTACTTCCCGACGGTCAGGGCGATCACCTCGGCCGCCCCGGCCTCCTCCAGGAGGATGCGTGCCCATTCGATCGACTTGCCCTCGGTGGTGAAGTCGTCGAAGACGATCACCGTCTTGCCGCGCACCTTGCGCCGGTAGTCGGGGTTGATCCGTACGGTGCGCGCCTGGGCGGCGATCGAGATGTCCACCCCCGTCCCTTCTCCCCTGCTGGCCCGGTAGCGCTCCAGGCTGGTGTCGGGGGCCGCGACGACGCGTTCGAGGAGGTCTTCCCGGTAGTACGAGCCGACCACGACCTTCGCCCTCTCCAGAAACCCTTCGAGCTGGGCGCTGACCCGGCCGGGCCTGCTGCTGGGGTAGACGCAGAACAGGCTGCGCCCGGGGAGGTTGCCCTCCAGGTATGCGGACAGGAGCAGGCTCAGCATGAGGACGTCGCGCGCGTCCTGCTCGCCGAGGGCGATGCTGTGGGAGCGGGTGAAGACGTCCTGGAGGGTGAAGGTGCGGCCGCCGCCCTTGGGGAAGGAGACGTTCGGGGGGAGCAGGGAGCGGAGGCGGAAGCGGCCGTCCTCGTCGTCGAGGGCGTAGGCCCAGGTGGGCTCGTGCAGGAGGTAGTGCTCGAGCAGCTCGCGCACCTCGTCCGGGGAGTCGGCCAGCAGCGAGGTGATCCGCTTCTTGTTGGCCTTGGCCCAGCGGGCGTGGACGTACACGACGCCGGCCTGGATGCCGGTGTACCAGTCCCACTCGGTGGTGCCGACCAGCAGGAGCTGGGTGGGGTACAGCTTCAGGGCCTCGGCGACGCTGGTGAGCCAGGCTCCGCTGCCGCGCGCGGGCCGGCCGGGGATGTCGTCTCGACACAGGTGCAGGGCGGGCTGCGGCAGGCCGGCGGCCGCGCAGGCGCCAACGGCGTCCATCGGATCGCTGGACAGCAGCACCCAGACGACGTCGCGCTCGCCCAGCCAGTGCAGCAGTTCGGCGACGCCGTCGTGCGCGCGAGTGGAGGTGCGCAGCACCGCCTTGTAGTCGAACACCACCGCGCGCACCGTGACACTGCCGTCGTCCACCGAACCCCCTCTTCCCGCCGCCCGTCGGGGCGGCTGAAGCGAACCGGTCTCCATGATCTCAGCTGCGGTCGCACCGCGGGTCGTTGGACGGGATAGCCACGGGTCGGCCTCTTCTCAGGTCTCCGGTGTTCCTTGGGTGATGGGTGACGACGGTGCGGTTCTCGGGGCGCCGGTGAAGTCTTCGGCGAGGACGGCAGAGCGGCGTTGGGGCTGGACGCCTTGGTGAGGGCCGACGGAGGAAGCCACGGTCACCCTTCGGTCTCCCCCTTCGGTCGCCGCCGAGCACCGGCGGCCCGAACCCGCTGGGAGCGGTTGTACAGCGGTGCGCCGTCGGGGCCGCGGGTGTAGCCCTTCACGTCGCGGTGCTCGCAACCGGGGCCGTGCTCGGCCCGGTTGGGGCAGCGGGTGTACTTCTGTACCGGCACGCGCACCTCGAGTGGGCCGCGCGGCACCACCTCTCGGTCCGGGCGGCGCTGCACCGGGCCGGGCAGCGGGGCGTCCTCGTGGATCACCGACACCCGGCGGGGCCCGGTGATGCCGGCCCGCCGGTCGGCCCGCTGCCGGGCAGCGCTTTCCTCGATGTGCTCGACGCGTTGGGAGAGCTCGCCGACGGTCCGTTCGCGGGGCAGTTCGCGCAGCAGGCGCAGCGCGGCCAGCACCGGACGGGCGTAGTGCCACGGGGTGGCGTCCCCTTCCAGTCGGCCCTTGGCCGGCAGCTCCCAGCCGTCCGGGATGACGAGTTCGGCCAGGGGCAGCAGCGGGCCGATGTTGCCGCGCGGGCGCCCGTCCGGCCGGGCGGACAGCGAGTAGAAGGTGAGCCACCAGCCGCCGTCCCACGTGCCGCCGTCCCGTGTGGCAGTGCGCAGCAGCTCGGTCTGAGCGGTGTCCCGCCCGTGCTGGTCCCACGACAGCCACCTAGATTCCCAGTCCCGATCGCCGGGGGTCCAGCGCGACCACGAGGCGGCGACCAGCTTGCCGCCGTCCCCGGTCTCCGCGTACGCCTCGGCGAACAGCGCGAAGCCGTCTCGGTTCTGCGGGGCGTCCTCCTCGTCGCCGGGCGGGACGGGGAAGCCGTGGTCGATGCAGACGTGGCCGAGGTCGGCCAGCGCGTGCTCGCGGGCGGTGGCGGTCAGGCCTGGTCCGATCCAGCGCAGTTCGGCGGCCGAGAGCCGGGCGGCTTCTTCGGCGACCATGACCTCGGCGGCCTGTCGGCGTTCGGTGAGGGATGCCCACGACGGCTCGACCCCGACCATGCCCTGTTCCAGCTTGGCCGTCTCGATCAGCGCCCGGGCGGTTTGGGTGCGGTAGAAGCGCAGTGTCTTGCGCTGCCAGTCCGGCAGTCGGATCGGGGACGGTGCGGCGTAGGCATACCGATTCACGCGGTCAGCACCCCCAGCGTCTGGGCGTAGCTGCGGCCGCGCGCGGACCAGGCCATGGCGTGCAGTACCCGCCGGGTGTCGTGCTCAGTCAGGCCGGGCAGCTGGTGCGCCAGCACCGCCGGGCAGCCGTTGAAGTCGAGCGCCCCGGCGATCCGGAGGACCATCAGCTGCGAGGTGGTGGTGCCCTCGCGCAGCGTATCCGGGTCGTCCGGGTCCGGCATCTCGTCCAGGACCTCCCAGACCTTCGGCCAGTCCACGTAGGCCATGGCCTGGTCGTCCCCGATCCACTTCACGAAGTCGCCATCTTCCAGGCGCGGCAGCCACATCCCGCCGTCGCCGGTCAGCAGCCACAGCGCGGCCTCCTGTGACCACGCCCCTTCCGCCCGGGCTGCCAGCGCGGTCTCCAGGTCCACTGGTAGGGGCCCCGGGTCGCTCACCTCGATCACCATCCAGCACCCCTTCCCGATTCGGTTCGGCCGCGGCGCCCCGTCCGGTCGCCCCGTCGCGCCCGCATGGGCCGCGCCAACATCAGCAGGTCGGCTCGCCGTCGGCCGGCGAGCTCGGTCGGGGGGTGAACAGCCGGGCCTGGTGGATACCCGCGTTCTGCAGTTCTTGCCGCACGATGCGAAGTACGGTGCGGGCCATGTAGGGCATGACCGCCCCCTTGCAGTCCATCCAGACCAGCGGTACGGACGGGTCGAGGCCGACGTAGTTCGGGCTGTAGAGGTCGCTGTCGGCGATGAAGTCCTCATCGGGGATCTCTTGGCCGTCCTCCAGGACCGCCCACAGCCGGTTGTCGGCAGCAGCCGTGAGTGCCTCGACCGCCTTGTCGTGGTCGCCCGACTCCACAGCGATTCGAAAGTGCTGGCTGAGCGCATCACCGTTCTCCCCGCCGGTGATGCACAACGTGCTCGGGTCCACCTCGATGCCGTTGGCCTCGTTCTCGGAGAGCACCGCGCGGCTCATCCAGTGGGCAGCCAGGGACGGCACCCACTGGCAGGCGTCGGCGATGCGCCACAGCATCTCGGAGTCGGATCGGCTCGCGGCCTGTTCGAACTGAGTCCGGGCCGCTCCCCAGCCGCTGGGGCCGTCCTCGTTCAGGATGCGGCAGCCGGCCTGGAAGTACGCCTCGGCGCTGGTCGGTGCGCCCGCTGGATTTCCCATAGCGGCCATGTGTAGCACTGGGGTCTGACGGTGCGCCGACGAAGTGGTGCTGCCTGCCGCCTCCGGGGGCGGCTCCGCGCCGGTCGCCTTCGGCTGCTGTCAGGGCCCCGGCCGGATGCCGGCACGGGGTGGAACTGGGTCCCGCTGGGGGGATGAGGTCCAAGGAGCTTCCCTTCCACTTCAGCTTCAACGTGCCATGTACATCGGGTTGTTGAGGTGGGTGGGCGGTGCGGTCGCCATTCCCACGTGGGGGCTCGCGGCCCGGAGATTATCGGGCGTACCGCGGCCCACCCACCTCGTCCGTCCTCGGCCGAGGACGGGGGTCTCCACCGTGGTGCGGCGGACACCGCCGTCCTCGGACGGGCGGGGTGCCGGTCAGCGGGAGCGTGGTTCGCCCAGTACGTACCGGCGGATCGTCTGGGCACTGACCCCCAGGGCCCGGCCCACTTCGGCAAGGCTGCTTCCCGGAAGCAGGAGGAGTTCCCGGGCGTGTGCGATCTCGGCGTCGCCGAGTGGGGGCTTGCGGCCCAGGACGGGTGCCTCGCCGGGGGCGTAGCCGAAGGCGGCGGCGTCGTCGTAGGGGATCTGGGTGGTCATGCAGTGGTAGAGGCACAGGACGAGTCGGCGGCCGAGCTTGCGCAGGGCGGTGGCGTGGGCGTCGCCGGCATCACGTCGCTTGCGGTAGTAGGCGGACGCGCCGGGGGAATGCATGGCCCAGGAGAACGCGGCGAGGTGCAAGGTGGAACGCAACAGGGTGGACGAGGCGCGGCGCAGCGATACGCGTGCGGTGGTTCCGGAGGCCCAGGTGACCGGCGCGACGCCGGCGTAGGCGGCCAGGGCGCGGCCGCTGCCGAAGCGCTCGTGCGGCCGGTCTCCGATCTCGGAGAGGAGCTGGGCGCCGAGGATTGTGCCGATGCCGGAGATGCAGGCGGTGATGTGGTGGTGCTGCTGGCGGGCGTAGTGGTCGGCGGTCTGAGCTTCGAGGCGGGCTGCCCGGTCGGCCGCGGCGGCCAGGGTGGCGGTCAGGTCCGCGATCCGCACAGCTTCGGCTTCCTCGACCAGGGGGTGGAGGAGCATGGCGGGCCGGTGGAAGTGGAGGTGCAGGCGTTCGGCCTCGCGGTCCGTGCCGCGGGTGCGTCCCGCGCCGCGTAGCAGGTCGGCCAGTTGAGTGCGGGTGAGGCGGCTGGCTGCTCGGGGGCCGGGCGCCGCAAGGAGGATGGCGAGGGCTTGCGGGTTGCCCAGGCCGCCGCGGGTCGCGGGCCAGGCGGTGATCGCGTTCGGCCAGGCCCGGGAGAGGGTGGCGCGCAGTGCGTGAGCGGCCGCCATGCGGTCGCGGACGGCCGCCCGGTAGGCGTGGGTGATCACTCGGAGTGCCTGCGACGGCGGGCTGCTCTCGACGACGGGCCGGGCGATGCCCTGGCGGGCCAGGTCGGCGATCATCCGGGCGTCGGCCCGGTCGTTCTTGGGGATGCCCAGGGCGGTGCGGTGCCGGGCCGCCCTGGTCGGGTCGACGTGGACCACCTTCATGTCCGCGGCGGAGAGGGAGCGCGCGAAGGGCAGGCCGATTTCCTCGATCCCGGTGACCGTGGATCTCCAGCGGCGGGCCAGCGGCTGGAGCAGCGCCAGGTAGGCGGCGACAGGATCGGGTGTGGTGGCGTAGACGATGCGCTGCTCGAGTAGTGGCTGGCCGGCCTTGTCGAGCACGGCGATGTCGAGCCAGCGGTCCGCCCAGTCGATGCCCGCGAACAGCACGGTCGAACATTCCTTCCCTTGGTGGTATTAAAAAATACCACCAAGATCGGCGCGGTCCACGCGCCGGAGCACGGAAGAATGGGGCAGGTCAGTTGAGTCCGAAGATCACAGCGGGGTGCGAGTCGATGCCATGGGCAGTGGTCCCTCGGGCGCACCTCGCGCCCGGCGGCGTCTGGCCGGACGGGCCGCTTGCTCCTGACGCGCCTCCGGGAGCCCGCCTGGGGCAGGCTGTCGCGCTGGCCCTCGCAGCAGCCATGGAGCGCCGCGAGCTGGGCGCCCGCGCGCTCGCCCAGCAGGCCGGCCAGGGCATGACGCACCCCACGATCTTGGCCATCCTGGACGGCGACCGGCTGCCGGCCGCCCACACTCTGCTGCTGCTGGAGATGGTGCTGCAGACCCCGCTGTACCCGACGGACCTGTACTCCGAGCTCGCGGACGGGCAACACCCCGCCCCCTGACGGCGGCAGCCGGACCAGCGAACGACCGCGCCGCCTGGCTAAGATGGCACCTCCGCCGGTGTTCACGGCTGGCGGGTGGCGGTCTTTACGGGCCGAGGATCTCAACGAACCCGGCACGGCCATGGGCGCAGCACGGACTTGACAGTTCCCGTTGCCGCCCTGCCCGGATCCGGCAGCTCGTGCTGCCCTCGACCGCCCCTCTGACAGGAAGACCCCTTGATGGCCCTCACCGCGCTTCACCTCGACACCGAACCGGACAGCGCCGACTGGCTGGAACTCAGCGACTACGCCCCGGCCGACGACGGATCCCTCTGGGAAGACCTGCTTGTCGAGGGCGATCTCGCCGCCTCTCACCAGTACACCGCCGACGTCCGCCGGATGCTCCACACCGTCCCCGGCGCCCGCGCCCGCCTGGAGGAGCTCGGCGGCCTGCTGCTCATCACCATCGTCCGCGAGGCCATGCGCCTGGCTGTGTGTGTTCTGCGCCTGGAGGAGATCGGCGAGCTGCGCCGCTCGGATGCCGACCGGTTCGCCTTCACCAGCACCAAGGCCGGGGCGTCGGCCGGAGGCTGACGCTGGCGGACGCCCGGGGTAGTCACCGGGGGCGGCCTGAACGCAGAGCAAACGCCCGGCCGTCAGTTGGGGACTGACGGCCGGGCGGGCGAACAGCTTTCCGCGCGGGGGCTCATGTCCCGGAGTCGGCCCTCGAAGAGGGCGGCGCCTGTGGCAACGTCGCCTTCGAGGGCCCGCTGAGCCTCCCGCAGATGGCCTGTCACGCCCGACTCGCCGCGGACTGGTTCAGCGGTCGGCCAGCCGGTTGTGCAGCGCTCGGGCGGTGGGGTCGGTGCGCTCGCCGAGGTAGGCGTTCAGCGCCTCGTACTCGCCGCGGGTCAGCGCGACCGGCGCGCCTTCGGTGTCCAGCAGGTCGAGCGCGGAGGACGGCTTGCCGTCACCGGACTGCGTGCCGTCGACGAAGCCGATATTGCCCGCCTGGATGGTGAGGCCGCGAAGGACTGCGCCGTCGCCAATGCTGTTGTAAACGCTGCCCATGTGCTGCTCCCTGCGGGTTGACGGAATCTTGAGGTCGACCGTAGCTGCTGTGGATCTTGGGCGGAACTGCCGAGTGATCTTCGCCCTCCCTCCCATTGCCACGGAGCCAGGCAGAAGAGCGCCATCCCAAGATCCTTGCTTAAGGATACGAGTAAGCATAATGTGTGCGCAGCCCCGTCGACCCCGACCCCCTCCGGGCGCGCCAACCCAGGCCCGAGACACACCCCGCCGGCCCGGCGCAAGGCCCCGGCGCCCCGACCCTCCCGATTGGATGGACAGTGCCCTCGATCCCCGCGGACACCCGCAAGCAGATGGCCGCCTACCTACAGCAGCTGGCGGCCCGCATCAACGAGAAGGGGTACGCCATCCCCTTTATCCCGGCCGACCCCCGGACCGGCGAGCCCTCGCTCGCCTACACAGTGGGACTGCACGTCCACCGGGGCTACGAACTGGCGGTCAGCGGACTCGACTACGAGATGTCCTGCTCCGCGCTCAACTCCCTGGCCGTGCGGCTGCTTGAGCAGCAGACTCCCCCGACGCCGGACATGGAGGTCAGGGGCGCCGTCGGGGGCGGCTACCCACTGCGACTGAGGCAGGCGGGCAGTGCATTGCCGTTCGTCCTGGTTCGCACCATCTACCGCCGCAACCCGCCCGTCTGGCAAGCGGTCTGGCCGGACCGGGAGGGCCGATTCCCCGGCGATGCGGCGTGCACCCTCTCGACCGGGGCACAGCTCCCCCTCTAGGGAATTGCTTAATTCCATGACTTCGCCTATGGTTTGACTATCGGCCGCGCAGCGAGCCGGTCTTCACAACGTCGGTCTCCTCGCCAGAAGGGCACAGCGATGCGAATTTCGGAACTTCTCAACCGACTTGAGGAGCAGCAGCAGCGCGTAGGGAACGTCGAAGTCGCCTCGATCCTCTCCAGCAAGTGGGAAGGCGCCGAGGGCCCCGTCATCGGCGTGAAGACCGACCGGGGTCACCGCGGCACCGGCTCCGTCACGGTCCTGCTCGAAGGGCGCAACGACGACGAGGACGCCCCGCAGACGCACTCCGAGCACCCGCTGACGGTCCGCGATCTCATCGACCGGCTCACCGAGGTGCAGGAGAGCACGGGAGACGTCGACGTCAAGCTCCTGATCACCGGGGAAGACCCCTACGGAGGCGAACTCGGTCCGATCACCGAGGTCAGCGCACTGCGCTGGGCCAGCACGACCCTCGACGGGGCCACCGACGCCTCGACCACCATCACGATCTCGGGGCCGATCGAGAGGTGACCGGCCCTCGGAACCTCCATCGCCCCCGCGCTGACCCGCCTACCCGGGGAGCCCGAACCTCGGAGCAGCCATGTCCGTACCCCAGCCCGCCCTCGATGCCACGAAGCGCCGACCGTTCCTGCCCCAGGACTTCGACGAGCCTTGCGAGGGCTGCCTCGCCCCGGCCGGCTCGTACTGCCGCGCGGGATGCGACTGCGGCTACACCGCCGAAGACGCCCAGGCGGAGGCCGCTCGCGGGTAGTCAGCCCCGCCCGGCCCGGCCAAGCCCGGTCCAGCGTCCCGCCGTCCCCCACAACCGCCACAACCCCGCACGGAGCCCCCATGCGCATGCTGCTCCCCGCCACCCGGCCGGGGCACCGGGGCGGGTGCGTCCGGGCCCGCCAAGGATGCACCTGCTTCTACTTCGCCTTCGCCCGGGGCCGGGCCAAGGCGGCCGAGCGACGGATCGCCCGTCGTATCGAGTCGCGCCGCTGGCGGCGGGACGAAGCCGCGCTGGACACCTGACCGCTGCACGGCTCAGCCCGCCCCGCCCCGCCCCGGGGTTCCCCTCCTCACGCCGGACTGCCCCGGCGCGCACCGAGATCGGACTTCCCATGACGCACGACCCCATGCCCGCGAGCCCCCTCCACCGGCCCACTGTCACGGGCGCCGCCGCACTGCGTGACGCGGCCGCCGAGATGGAGTGCCGCCTGGAACTGACCGCCGACGACCCGAGGGTGACCAAGTCCTCCGTCCTGAGCTTCCTCCACCGCCGCGCCGACGACCTGGACAAGGGCCTGCCCGCGGGGTGGGCGGCAGTTGACCTGGGCGTACTCGAAGCGGTGCTGCTCGAGTCCCTGGGTCCCCACGGACGCGACGAGATCTTCGGAGCGTGGAGCAGGGCAGCAGCCCAGCCGCCGACGCGGGCGCAGGCCGCTGGGCCGCCTGTCGGCCTCCGGATCGACGTGGTGGTCGACCGCGCCCCCGACGACGGCACCGAGGTCCACGTCTACATGGACGGCACCCCCGCCCAGGCCATCGTGCACACCATCGACCCGGGGCGCAGCGGGGCCGACCACGAGTGGTGGGACTCGGTGACGACGCTGGGGCCCGAGGTGCCGCAGGCGGTACGCGACAAGGTCGGCGAGTACGCGGACGGCTACCACGATCCCGAGAAGTGCGGGCGGTCGTGCGCGTGAGGTTCCGCCGGTCCGGCGGGTGCGGGGCATGCCGCGCATCCGCCGGGCCTGTCCCGATGTTCCCTTCGTTCCTGTCGGCCGCGCCGGGCCCTGCCCGGCGGTGCCGTTCCTGTTGGAGAGGTGTCCTTTGAACAGCGGCAAGCACGCCGAGTTGTCGTCGCGGGTCTGGGCGGTGAGCGAGCTCCTGCGTGGAGATTTCAAGCAGTCGGAGTACGGCCGGGTGATCCTGCCTTTCCTGGTGCTGCGCCGCCTGGAGTGTGTCCTGGAGCCGACCAAGGACGCCGTCCTGGCCGCGGTCGCCGAGGGCACGCCGGACGGCGGGTTGCGGGCGATCACGAGGGCCGGCTTCTACAACACCAGCCCGCTCGCGCTGCGCACCATCGCGGGCGCAGGCTCGGACTGCGCCGAGCAGTTGCTCGCGTACTGCGGCGCGTTCTCGCCCGAGGCGCGCGAGGTGCTGGAGCAGTACGGCTTCGGCCCGCAGGTGGAGCGGCTGGCCACGGCCGGGCTGCTGCACCATGTCGTGGGGCGTTTCGCCGAGCTGGACCTCCGGCCGGCCGAGGAGGCCGCCAGGCTTGCGGCGACGGCGGGCGAGGACGGGGGGCCGCGTGAGGTCGTGTCGAACCACCAGATGGGTTACCTCTTCGAGGAGTTGATCCGGCGGTTCGCCGAGCAGTCCCACGAGACGGCCGGGGAGCACTTCACGCCCCCGGAGGTCGTCCGGCTGATGGTGAACCTCCTCGCTCCGGCCGAAGGGCAGGCCCCGGGCGCGCCGGGGGCGCCCCGGACGGTCCTGGACCCGGCGTGCGGCACCGGCGGCATGCTCAGCGCCGCGCAGGAACAGCTGCTGCGTCTTGACCCCGACAGCCCGGTGGAGGTGTTCGGACAGGAGCTGAACCCCGAGTCCTGGGCGATCTGCCGGTCCGACATGATGGTCAGAGGCCAGGCCCCGGAGGCCATCGTGCTGGGCAACTCCCTGACGCAGGACGGCCATGCGGGCGCGACGTTCGACTACCTTCTGGCCAACCCGCCGTTCGGCGTCGACTGGCGCAAGGCCCAGGGCGCCGTCGAGCGCGAGTACCGGGAGCTGGGCGAGCGCGGCCGGTTCGGCGCCGGCCTGCCCCGGGTCAACGACGGCGCGCTGCTCTTCCTCCAGCACATGATCGCGAAGATGAAGCCGGTCGAGGCATCGGGGAGCGGCGGCAGCCGGATCGCGATCCTCTTCAGTGGCTCGCCGCTGTTCTCGGGCCAGGCCGGGTCCGGGGAGTCCCGCATCCGGCAGTGGATTCTGGAGAGCGACCTGCTGGAGGGCATCGTCGCGCTGCCCGACCAGCTCTTCTACAACACCGGCATCTCCACCTACGTGTGGGTGCTGACCAACCGCAAGGCCGCGGATCGGAAGGGCGGTGTCGTCCTGCTGGACGCCCGGGACCACTGGCGCAAGATGCGCAGGGCGCTGGGCGACAAGCGCAAGGAGCTCGGTGAGGAGCACATCGCCGAGCTGACCCGCCTGTACGCCGGGGCGCCGCCGGTCCCGCCGGCTCACGCGCCCGGTGGTGCCGGCGGTTCGGGAGACGGGAAGGTGAAGGTCTTCCGCAACGAGGACTTCGGCTACCGGCGGATCATGGTCGAGCGTCCGCTGCGGCTGCGCTTCGAGGCCAGCGAGGCGTCGATCGCGCAGCTGGCGTCGGCGAAGCCGGTCCAGCGGACGACTGACGCGGTCGCGTTCGCCGAGGCGCTGCGCCCGCTGGCCGGCTCGGTGTGGGCGACGGCGGCGGATGCCCTCGACGCGCTCACCGCCGCGGTGGCCGCGGCCGGCCTGGTGTGTCCGTCGGGCGCCGCGTTCCTCCGGGCGCTGCGGGAGGCATGGGGCGTGGCCGATCCCGGGGGCGAGGTGCAGGGCTCGCCGGGCGGGCCGCTGCCGGACCCGGCGCTGAGGGACTTCGAGAACGTCCCGCTCGGGCAGGACCCGGAGGAGTACCTGCGGCGGGAGGTGCTGCCGTTCGTCCCCGACGCCTGGATCGACCACGCCAGGACGAAGGTCGGCTACGAGATCCCCTTCACCCGCCACTTCTACGTCTACAAGCCGCCGCGGCCGCTGGAGGAGATCGACGCGGACCTGAAGGCCGTCCAGGCCGAGATCCAGGCGCTCTGGGCCGGTCAGCCCTGGGCGACTCCGGACGTCCACCAAGTTTCTTAAGGTTACGAATTCGCATATGGCCGAGGGTGGGCGGCCCCACGCCCCGCCCTCGGCCTGCCCTCCGGCCTCTTTTCTGGAGTACGACATGACCCTGTACGGCATCCCTCCCGCCGGCTTCCGGCGCTTCATGGTCCCCGAGGACGGCCGCGAGCACGGCCGGTCCATCGTCGACGCCGCCCACGGGTGGTGGCTGGAGAACCGTGGCGGTACGGGCGAGGTGGCCATCGCCGTCGGCACGCTGGCCGGGCTGGCCCTGTGCTCCCCGAGCCAGGCGGACGGGCCGGACTACGGCCCGCTGCTGATCCCCCTGGACGACGGGGAACTGGCCGACGCCCTGCGGGCCAGCTGGAACAGCCTGTGGGCGTCCGACCCGGTCCTCGCCGACGCCGCCGGACCGCTGCACGCATGGCTCGCCGATCCGAGCGAGACCGACATCCGCGGCCTGGCCGACTACGCGCGCATCCTCGTGCGGGCCGGACTGCTGGAGTACTGCAGCGACCTCGCCCGCTGCGAGTCGGAAGACCTGCTCGGCCTCCTGGTCCAGCGGATGCGCGGCCACGGCCAGAAGCAGGCCACCGGTGAGTTCTTCACCCCCTCGATCGCCGCCGACCCCGCCGGCGAGATCATGCTGACCGACCGTCCGGCGTCCGGCGCCGTCCTCCTCGAACCGTGCGCCGGCACCGGCTCCATGGTCCGGGCCGCCGCCGCGGCACTGCGCTTCCAGGGCCTCGATCCGGGCCGCTACCACTGGTGGCTGAACGACCTCGACACCATCAACTCGGCCTGCTGCGCGGTCAACTCACGGCTGTGGCGGCTGGGCAGCAACGTGACGGTGTCCTGCGGCGACGCCTTCGGCGACCCGCGCGACCTCGAAGAGCCCACGTACCGGCGCGCCGAGCGGGCGATCGCCGAGCACAAACACCGAACGCTGCTCTACCCCACCCGCACCCGGCCACCGCACTGGCATCTGTGAAGCACCCCGCGACGGAGCCGCAGCCCGCGCCGGCCGGACGGGCACATCGGCCCGGCCGGCCGCAGGGCGGCAGCCCTCGCCCTACCCGCACCCCACCTCAGGAGAGAGCCATGCCCAACCGACTCGCCGTGATCAAGACCCTCCGGCAGGACGTACTGGGGAACCACCGCTGGGACGAGCGCACCCGCAGCTACACCACCATGCCCACCGAGGACGTCTGGGTGGTCGAGGACGCCATGGCGGCCATCCTGGAGCGAGTGGCGCGCGCCGTCGACTGGCCGCGCCTGATCCTGGAGGCCACCCAGCGCCACGCGGTACTGCACCCGCAGACGCCCGCGACCTTCCGGGACTGGACGCCCGAGATCGGCCTGTGCCGGGAGTGCCTGGTCGAGGCACTGCTGAGCGACGAGACCGGGGCAACCAACTGGATCACGCACCCGACCACCCCGAGGGAACACGACCAGACGGACTGGCCGAGCATCGTCGCCACCCACCTTCCCCACCGCGCGGCGGCGTCGTGGCATCCGTACGAGGGCGCACCGGACACCCGGAGCGACCGGCGGCAAGCCGGCCCGGCGGAGCCCGACGGGGAGACCGCCGAGCCCCGCTGACGACCACGAAGGCAGACCAACACAACGGGAGTTGCTTAACACTCTGAGTCTGTGTAATGTATGCGCCGTGGGGAGGGTGCACCGCCCGATCCCGCTCCTGTAGCTCAGCGGAAGAGCGGCCGTAAAACGGAACGGCGTCATGACGAGACGGTTGCGGATGCACCGGGACCGGGCCCTGGCCAGCCAAAAGCCCCAGGGTTGGGGAACCTCAACGAGGGGCTGACACCCCCGAACCCCCGGCAGGGAAGCGCGTTTTCCAAGCTCGTCTGCTCGGCGCGGGTTCGACTCCCGCCAGGAGCACGACCACCCGGCCGTGCGGCGCAGCGCGCCGCGGCCACAACAACGACGGAGATGGAGAACAGCCATGCGTGCAGAGGTCAGCTTCGACCTGGGCATCAACGACGGCGAGGTCGACTACGAGGCGGGCTTCACCTGGGAGACCGGCAGCCTGCCGCTGCCCCGCAAGGGCGACCGGGTCGCCTTGGGCGAACTGATGACGATCGTCCAGTCGGTGACGTTCTCGTGCCTGGACACCGGATACATCGCCACCCGGGAGCACGACATCGACGACGTGGAGGTGCACCTGGTGCTCCGGCTCGGCAAGAAGGAGCGCAAGGCCCGATACCGGCCGGCGGAGTTCTACACGATCCTCTCGCAGCTGCCCAGCGTCTCGGGGCTGCACGTGACCGGCGCCGACCAGTAGCCAGCCCGTTCCGGCGCCGCCCGCGCGGCGCCGGAACGGACCCGATCCCAAGGAACTGCCCGGATGACCACGCACCGCCCCTCCGACGCCGCCCTGACCGGCCTCATGCTCGACCCCCACGCACGCCACGTCCCTTCCTGGTTGTACGTCCAGGATTCCGGGCCCGGACTGGTCACCTTCGTCGGCTCCAGCCGCATCCCCGGCACCGGCGACGCCCACCCTCTGCGGTACGGCAGCCGGCGCAGCCACCAGCTGGTCGTCGGCGAGATCATCGTCCGCCCCCACTACGCCGTCGGCACCGACGCCGTCCGCGGCCACGGGCTCGGAGGGCTTGTCACCCACGGCCACGACTTCCGCGCCTTCCTGGAGCGCGGCGAGGTCCTCCTGGACCCGTACGGCCGCTTCCCCGGCGTCCCCACCACCTGAACCGCCGTCCGCGCCGACCGCGCGACGCCCACCCTGAGGAATCCGATGACCGCCACCGCCCTGACCGCACTCCCCGGCGATGCCGACTCCACCGCCGTCGACGCAGCGCTCGCCGAGCTCGCCGCCGTCGCCGCGCAGCCCTTCGACCAGTGGGACCGCGTGCGCAGCGAGCGCGTCCAGGAAATCACCGGCTGGCTCCAGTGCGCGGCGATGTGCCACAGCCACGGCCTGGACGGGGCCCCGGGCCCGGCCGGAGGGTCGTCCCGCGACGTGGTCCACGGCTTGATCACGGCGCACGCCTCGCTGCTGGCCCGCCAGCGGGCCGAGATCACCCCCTTCGTCGGGCCGGACGGGGCGCTGCTGGGCAACGACTACGACGACCACGACGAGGCCGCCGACCGGCACGTCGAGGAACGCGTCCAGATGCTCGGCACGGTCATGGCCGTCCTCGCCGGTGAGTTCGGCCGCCCCGCCGTCAGCGCTCCGGAGCCCGACCCGCAGGCCGGGATGGACGCTGTCCTGGACGCGATGACGGACCCCGACCTGGAGGGCGGCGACATCGTCGAGGCCATCAAGGAGCGCCTCCACGCCCTCGGGTTCGATCTCAGCATCGCCGAGGACGACGACGCCTGAACCACCGCACTGTCCGCCGTCGCCAGAGCGGCCCCGGCATCCGCGCCGGGCCGCAGACCGTCGGCGCTCCCGCACCCCAGGAAAGCGATCCCGATGCCCGACCCCACCGACTTGTGGCAGGCCCACCGCGCTGCCGACAACCTGAGCAACACCCTCGCCTCGTCCTACGAGGAGGCCATGGCCACCGGGTTCCCGGGATCCGCCGACGGCCAACGGCTTACCCAGCAGCTCACCGAGCAGCTCGCCACGTTGCGAGAGCGGCTCGCCGATCTGGGCGTACCGACAGATCCGACCAGGTCGCCGCAGCCGTCCGCCGGTCTGCCGGCATCGGACGGCCGCCCGGCACCGGCCCACTACGCCGACGAGGCGCTCGCCCCGGTCGTCGCCGACGGCCGGCTGACGGGCCGGTTCCGCGACGGGTACACCGAGCAGGAGGTGAACACCGCCTTCGCCGTCCTGGGCGCGGCCACCGGGCTGCGCCTGGTGTGCGTCTGGGAGTACCGCGACAGATTCGGCTGCGGCGGGAACTCCCAGTGGTTCGCCGAGGATTCGTCCGGCGGGCTCTGGGACCTGGCCGGGGATCTGGACGCCTGGCTCACCGGCGAGCGGTCCCATCCCGGTCCGGCCGGTTCCTGGGTCGGCCGGACGGTCGCCCACCGCGTCCAGGCGCTCGCCTGGACCGACGGGGAGCACAACTACACCCAGCTGTCCCGGCTGTAGCAGCACCCCCGCGCGGCCGAGGCCGCGCTCGGCCGGTCGACCCGGTCGCGGCGGCCTCGGCCGTGCCGTCGAGCACACCCCAGACCGTTCAGTTCACCGCTTCGCCGATACCGGCAGAAGACCTCGCCCCTGGAGGCCCGCATGACCACCTCGCGCCAGCACGCCGACCGCGGCGAGTCCGGCACGCCGCCGCGTCCGGATCAGGAAGTGCAGGGCGCCGCAGCGCTGGCCCGCCTGGCCGGGGAGCTGGGGCTGGCGGAGACGGACGTCGGCGAGCTCGTGTACGAGATGGTGCACCGCGGCTCGTCGGACGCCTACAACAACGGGGCCCATCCCGAGCTGGGTGACCTCGACGCCTTCGACGCCGTGCACGACGACGCCGACGAGCAGGCGAGCGCGATCAACAACCGCGGCCTGGAAGCCCAGGTCGCCGCACTGGTCGGAGCCTTCGGGGAGCAGCAGGTCGAGCGGATGCTGCGGGACGAAGCCCCTGGCCACACCCATCCGGGTTCAGTTTCTTAACTCTACGATTTCACGCATTGTCTTAACTGTCGGGCCGCGGTCCGACCGCCCCGGAAGCGGGGCCGTTCCCGCCGCCCGGCCCCGGGCCGGCCGAAAGCACAGAGGCACACGATGAACGTCCCCTCCCCCGGCGCCCGACCGGCGCCCGACACGATCAGCGATCCCGGCGGCCCGGCGGCCATGGACAACGAGGGCGGCGCGGCGGTGGCCCCGCCGTGCCCCCTCGCGGAGGCGAAGCGGCTGCACGAGCGCGCCGCCGCGAGGCGCGCCGCCCTGTTGGCCCTGGCCGACGCGCACTCCGACGAGATCACCGCCGCGTATGAGGCCATCGACCAGGCCCGGCGGTGGCGGCTGCCCGAGTCGGTGCAGGACGAGGGCTGGGAGTACCGCGGCGGGTTGGAGGAGGAGAGCACCGACATCTGGGCCCGGGCGCACATGGCGTACTGGGTCCTTGAAGCGGCCCGGGTGACGGTGGCGAAGGTGAGCTCGACCCTCGGCCTGCCGGTGGACGACGTCGACCTCCTCGACGACGCGGAACGCGATGCCTACATCGCGTCGCTGAGTGACCAGGAGCGCGAAGAACTCGCCGGGCCGTGGCCGGTGGAATGGCTCTACGCGCCGAAGCCGGGCGCGCCCATCCGGGTCGTCAATCTCTTTGCCGGGCCCGGCGGTTGGTGCGAGGGCATCGTCCACGTGCTCGGCGAGCCCGTCGACATGGTCGGGGTGGACCTTTCCGAAGCCGCGTGCGCCACGGCGCAGGCCGCCGGGTTCCGGCGGATCTGCGCCTCGGTCACGGACCTGGACCCGGCGAACCCGGCGCTGCGCTACGTGGTCGCGGTGATCCTGTCCCCTCCGTGCCAGACGCTTTCGCCCGGCGGGAAGCTGGCCGGGCTCGCGGAGGAGGCTCTGTGGCTGGTCGAGGAAGTGATCAGCCAGGCCGGGGCCGCGGCCGGGTTCGTCATGGTCGACGACGCCGGGGACGGCATGGAGGGCTACGCCCCGCCCACCGGAGCCACTTGGGACGAAGTCCGTGCCCCGCTGGCGGCGCTGAAGGACGCGCGCACGGGTCTCATGGCCGAAGCCGTGATCTGGCCGCTGGCGCTGCAGGCCAAGTACAACAACATCCGCTGGGTGGCCATGGAGCAGTCCTCGAACCTCTTGAAGTCGAAGGCCGCCGAGTACGTGGTCGAGGCGATCGCCTCGGAGTTCTACGGGGCCGGCTGGGAGTACGCGAAGTTCAGCCTGGTCGAGGCCGCCGACTACGGGGCCGCCTCGAAGAAGAACCGCGCGTTCATGGTGTGCATGCGCTACACCCGGCCGTTCACCAGCTACCGGCCCAGCAAGCCGGTGCCGAGGACCACCTGGGCCGCGTGCATGGGCTGGGAGAAGGGGCACAAGGTCAACACCCGCGGCGTACGCGGGATCAATCCGCTGACCGGTCGGCCCAAGGGCGGCGGGACTTTCACCGCCGACGAGCCGGGCACGACGGTGACCGGCACCGCGTACGGGTGGAAGCGCGAGGCCGACGGCCTCACCCACACCCACGCCGACCTGGGCCGAGCCGTCGGCTTCCGCGCCGACTTCCCCTGGACCCATGTCGGCCGCGGTGAAGGCATCCGCAACAAGACCCAGCTCATCGCCGACACCGTCAGTCCCATGGTCGCCGCCGCCTGGATCGGCCACATCCTCGGCCGCGCCTGGGAGGCCCGGACCCGCGCCTACGTGCGCAGCCTTTACGCCGCCCTCCACCGGTCCGGCAGCCGCACCCTTCTCCGGGCCGCCGACGAGCACGACGGCACCCGGCCGGCCGTCCTGGGCAGGGTGGTGCCTGCGAAGAAGCGCGCCATCAAGGCCCGCACCGAGCGGGCCGCGGTCCGGACGGCCCAGACCGCAGCCGCCCGTACCGCCCCCGGCACAACGGCGCCGTCCCGCAAGCGCCGTCCCGTCCGCCGCTGACCACGTCCAGGACCGGCCAGGGCACCGGCGTTACAACCCCGTGTGCAGGTCGAACATCCGGGGCAGCCACCCGCCGAGCGATCGGCCGGCGTCACCCAGCGCGCGGCCGTCCCCCCGGGGGGGCACCGACCGGCCAGTCCGTCGACCCGGGGTCAGGACACCGTCACGGGCAGCGTCTTCGCGTCCGCGTGCGGAATCGCCGCATGCGGGAGGCCGAGGCGCGCCTGTTGCTCCTTGGCCACGGCAGTGCGCAAGTGCCACAACGAGACAACGGGCAGAAGGCCGCGGAGCCGCGCCACGGCCCCGAGCGCTTCGGTGGCCTCGGCCAGATACTTGGCGGCGCCGCGCAGCTGCTCGTCCGTCTGGCGGTCACGCAGCCGGACGGCCACCTCGTCCAGGAACTCGGCGAGTTCGCCGACCCCCGGATCGTCCGGCACCTCGCAGCCCCACCACTGAGCGGCCTCACCGAGTGCGGCTACCGCGCCTTCTCTGCTGAGCGGCACTCCGGGGCCTTCCACGTCACCGTTCTTCACGACCACATCCTGCACTGCGCCAGTTCCTCGCCGGGGAGGTTCAGGGGAATTCACACGATCACGCCGACGGCCAGGCCGACCAGGGCCGGACGGACGGCGTCGGTGCCGACGAGCGGAGGGCTCACCGGCGGATCGGCAGAAGTCGCCCACCTCGACGGGCTGGGGCAACGGTCCGGCCCGGTGAGGTCGAGCCGGTGAAGGTCAGAGCCGGGCCAGCGCCAGTGCGTGGGCACCCGCGCTGTCGGCCCGCTTCACAGCCTCGGCCAAGGCCGGGGAACGGGTACCGGCCGGCGGGCGGGTACGGGCCTCCAGCTCGGCCATGTTGATCTTGTTGGCCTCGTCGATCCGCTGACTGTACACCTCGATGGCAACGGCGAAGGTCTCCCCGGATGCCGCACTCCCGTCCTTCGCCATCGTCCGGGCCATCGCCCAGATCCCCTGGATGAAGGCGTCGCGGTCCACCGTCCCCACCGGTGAAACCAGCCACGTTGAGGCCAGCACCAGGTTCATCGCCCGCTGCGCCCGTACGACGGCGGCCCAGGCGTCGTCGCTCAGGTCGGTGCCGCGCAGCAAGTACCGGCCCCGGGCCTCGGCGAGTTCCCGAGCGACGGTCGTCCGCCCTCCGGGGGTGTGTACCTGGTGCCACTCCCGCAGCACGTTGATGACTAGCGCCACGCCGACCACCGCGATCATGACGGTCAGAAGGGTGCCGGACGACATGATGTCGCCGCCGAGGTTCCGCTGCATCTCGCGCTGCACCCACACCAGGAGCGGGACCACGACGGCCGCGCCTGCGACGACGATCGCTTGCTTCCTGGCCCCACGGGCCAACTCGGCGAGGTCCACAGCGGCCCACCGGGGCAGCGGGGCATCCGGGTTCCGCAGCACTTCGGGGTGCTGACGGGCGAGGCGGTGAACGGTGGCAGCGACCGACGCGGGAAGGCCCGGGTCCACCACCGCAGCCACGCGCTCACGGGAACGCCTCGGGATGCTCATGGACCTGCTCGCTCTCTGCTCCGGACCACGGTCGGCCTGCGACCACTATGCACGCGGGCACCGACACCGTCCGAGGGCCCCTCGACCCGCTGCGCACGTCCGGGCGCTGTCTGCCCCGGCTCCGGCCCGGCAACGGGCGCGCGGAGGCCGCGGCCGGGATGACCGGGCTACGGGCCCTTCGTCGCGGGGGTGCACAGCCCGGCCTGCCGGACACCGGCGGTGTCGAACTCGTCCGCCAGGACCCGGATCACGGCGAGGGCCATCGCCGGCAGCACCGCGTCCTTGCAGTCCAGCCACACCTTCGGGACGGAGGTGTCCACCGCGGCGTAGTTCGGGCTGTAGAAGTCGACGCCGGAGGCCAGGGCCGCGTCCATGTCGCCGTCCGTCAGCTCCCGGCCGTCGTGTGTGATCCGCATCAGCCGAGGCACCGCAGCCTCCAGCGCGGTGACCACCGCAGGGCGGTCCTCGTCGGACGACCTGACCGTGACCGACCACACCTGCTGCTCGGGCACACCGTGCTGCGCGATGATCCGCAGAGTCCCCGGGTGAACCGTGATCCCGCCCGGCACGCTCATCGCGGCGACGGCGCGGCTCATCCAGTCCGCTGCCCGCCCGTCGAACATCTCCGCGTACGCCTCGGCGATCTTCCCCAGGACGCCGGGTGTGCCGGCACGGGCGGCCTGCTCGAACAGTTCGGCGGCGCCGTCGTGGTCCCCGTCGGCCAGGGCCGTACGGGCCAGCTGGAGGATCGGGTCCAGGTCCTCGGGCGGTGCAGCGGAGTCGGTCATGAACGAGTGGTACCACGCTCGACCGACACCGCGGGCCCGGCCGGGGGCGCCGGCTCGGCACGGTCCAGCCAGGCGATCCAGGCCCCGTCCGCGGCTCTGCCGAGATGAAGGTCGGGGGTGTGGTCCTTCTCGTGCGCGCAGATGCGTCCGTAGGCGCCGTGCCGGGCGGGACAGAGCCGGGCCATCCGTTCGGGGGTGAGGGCGGACAGGTCGTCCGGCAGCGTGCGGCCGACGGCGGTCGCCCGCGCTTCGGCTCCCCGCCGACGTTCGACGTCCTCGCGGCGTTCGTCCAGCACCCGGGCCCAGCGCAGCGCGGTGTCCTCGTCGCCCGGGGTGTAGAGGCACTGCGGTTCGCCGAACTCGAGGAGCGTGTCGAGCACGGTCATGCCCAGCGACTCCAGCAGGCGGCGCGAGGCGGTGTTGCGCTCCTGGGTGACCGCGATGAGCGGGCCTCCGTCGGGCACCGCCGCGCTCCACCACTCGACGGCGGCGCCCACGGCCTCGCGCCCGAGGCCCTGGCCCCAGGCCGATGGCAGCAGCCGGTAGGAGACCTCGGCCCTGTCCGCGCACCGGCTGTCCGCGGTGATGCTGACCAGGCCGATCGCCTCGCCCCCGGCGGCGGGAGCGACCGCCCACACGCCGGGGGTGGTCGGGTACTTGCGTTGCCGGGTCGCCACCCGCTCCTCGCTGGCCGGGCCGCCCAGGAAGGCGCGGACCCGGGCGTCGGTCAGCAAGGCCCGCACGACCGGCGCGTCCTGGGCCGTGACCGGGCGCAGGACGACGCGGTCGGCACGAACGACGGCCGGCCAGAGGCGGGCGAGGGCGGATTCAACGGACTCCATCGGTCCAGGATGGCAGCGCCAGGTGGTCACGGGTGACGAGATCGCGGCACATCCGGGTACCGGCGTATCGGGGGCGGGGCCGGTCGGGCAGCACGGCGTTCTGCTTCGTCTGGCGGTGAGCGGCTGCCCGGTTCGGCGGCTGCCGTTCGTCCCGGCCCGGGTGTCGTGCCGGGCCGGGGCGGGTGGTCACGTCCGGGCGCCGGGCTGTGCCGGGAGGACGTCGAGCGCGTGGTCGATCAACGAGGCCAGGTCGGTGCCGTACCGGGTGTCGCCGTGGATGAAGGTGGTGGTGAAGGCGGTCCGGTCGCGCCGCGGGAGGTCGGCGGCGCGGTAGGGGGCTAGCTGGTCGGCGCGCAGGAGTTGGGCGACCGCGATGTAGCCGCGGTCGGCGACCAGGGTGAACAGGACGGGGCCGTCCATGTCGCTGCCGGCGTTGTGCGCGTCCCACCAGTACTCGTCCGGGGTGAGGCTGTGGCCGCGCTGGTGCCGGGCCACGATCGTCACCTTGATTCCGGCGTCCGGGTGGCCGACGACGACGTGGGAGGACCGTCCGTCCCAGGTGGCGCCCAGGGCTTGGGCGGCGGCGCGGCGGACGATGTCGGCGACGGCGTCGGGCGTGGGCTGCTCGGCGCCGGTGAGCAGGGTGCGCAGGCTGCCGGGGCGGGTGTGGACCGGTCGGCGGGCGACGACCAGGACGTCGTTGCGGATGCGCTGGTCGTCGGCCTCGGTGATGCCGGGGTGCCAGCGGCGGTGGGCGCGGACGTCGGGCAGGAGCTCGCGCGCACCCTGGTTGTCGGTGGGGTTGAGGTAGAGGAGGGTGACCAGGACGAGTTCGGCGGAGTTGAAGCGGCCCAGGCGCCACAGGGTCAGGGCCAGGCCGCGGACGGCGCGCAGGAAGGGCCGGTTGTCCATCTGGGACCAGGGCAGCCGGCCGTGGAAGATCATCGGGAGGGACGCCTCGCCGACGGCGACGGCGGCCTCGTACCAGGCCAGCGCTTCCTTCAGGTGGCGGCGGCGGTCGGCGGCGGTGGGGCCGACGTAGGAGATGAGATCGCCGAACTCGCCGTCGTGGCGTTGCAGGGCCAGGCTGCCGAGGTGGGCGTAGGCGTCGACGTCGCGGGGCTCGGCGGCCACGATGCGGTGCAGCTCGTCCTCGTAGCCTTCCACGTCCGCGGTGGCCCGCAGGGTGTCCAGCGCGGCGTCGAGGGGCACTTCGGCGCGGCCGGGGTAGGGGTCCGGCATCCGGTAGCGGGGCAGGACGCCGTCCTCAGCGAGCCGGTCCAGCCACCAACGAGCGGCGATCTCGGCGTCCTTCTGCGGGCCCGGGGCGATCCCGAGGTCCTCCGTGTCCGGCGCTGCCGGATCTTCGCCGTCGTCGGAGGCGTCGGCGCTGTCCGGCTCCGCGTCCTCGAGACCGTCCTCCTCCTCGTCGTCGTCTTCATCGTCCTCGTCGTAGGCGTCGAGGACTTCGCCGGGGTGGAAGTCGCCGTCCTCGGTCGCTTCGCGGGCGCCGGCGAGGTGTGCCCTCTCCAGGGCGGCCAGGGCCCGCTTGGCCCTGGTGCCGGGCAGCGTCTGCGTCAGCGGCTGATAGACGTCCGGCCAGAGGTGGCCGGCGGCGAGGGGGCTCCACATCATGTAGTCCTGCTGCATCAGGATCCGCAGGGCCAGGTCGAGGCCGTAGTGGTCGAGGCGGCTGGGGAGCCGGCCGGCCTCGCTGGCGCTGGCGACCTCCTGAAGTGCCTTCTGGTAGCCGATCTGCGTCTCGGCATCCAGGAGGCGGGCGAGCCGGGTCGGCTGGGTGCGCTGGACGCGCCGCTGCTTGTCGGCGGAGGGCCGCGTGGTGGTGGACATGGGGGCTCCTTGAACCGGGCTTCGCGTGACGCACCGCCCCACCTCAGTGCGACGCCAAGCCAACAGGTCAGGACGCCGTCTTCATGTCGATCATGCTCATCGTGCCGGTTCGAGCGTTTGCTCAGTTCACCCGGGACGGTCAACGGTGGGGATGACCGGCGGGCCCGCGCACCGTGGGCGCAGCCAGGGCACCATCCTGACGAATCCCCATCGGGCGGCGCAAGGTTATCCCCCGAATGAGCGAACAGCCGCCTGTTTCCGCACAAACCAGGCTGGAAGATGCACCGTCACCGAGGCCTCGTCCGGGCGCGGAGGCACGCCGCAAGGACCGCCCTCAGCCAGCCAGCCGCTCCCCGCCGCCGCGCTGCGCGTGTTCGGCCCTGGCGGCCTCCAGCAGGCGCCGCCACGACACCACCGTCGGTCGGCGCTTGAGCAGGGCGCGCCGCTCCCGCTCGGTCATTCCGCCCCAGATGCCGAACTCGACGCGCCGGTCGAGCGCGTCCGCCAGGCACTCGGTGCGGATGGGGCACCCGACGCACACGCTCTTGGCCCTGTTCTGCGCGGCGCCGTCGACGAACAGCTCATCCGGGTCCACGCCCCGGCAGGCAGCCCGCCCCCAGTCGATGTCCGTCTCCCCCACGGCCGCGCCCCCTCTTCGTCTTCCCGCTCCTGCCGGTTCCCCTCGGCGACCGACCAGCGTAGGCGATGCACCGCCCGCGGAACCTACGGAGAAGGAGCGCGAGGCCGCTACTGTCGCTCTGCCGATGTCACGCTTTCGAGTGATTCCGCAGCGGCCGCCCCGCGCCGTAGATTCGGGGTGTTGTCGCCCGTCCGAAGGAGACAGCTGTGCCCGATCCGTCCGAGAACACCTCTGCCGCTCAAGGGCGTTCGCAGGCGGCGAGGTGGCGGCGCTGGGCGCTCGTCTTCGGACTGCCCAGCGCCGCCGTCGCCTTGATCGCGGCGTGGGTGATCCGCCCGCACGGCACCGCGTCCACCGTGCTGGTCGTCCTGATCGCGCTCGCGGCCCTCGCGGTGTTCGTCACCACGATGCCGCGGCGGCAGCCGGCCGCGGCTGAGCACGCCGACGCCGGGTCCAGCACCAGATGACCGTGCGGGTGCCGGGTCTCACGGCCTGAGCCCCGGCCCGCGCGGGCCGCGACCAGGCGCACGCCGCATCGGCCTCCTCGCTCTGCCGCGACGGCTGGGGCCGGCGCGCGCCGGTGCGCCGCGCGCGGTCGGCGAACCGGACACAGCCCGCGCGGATCCGGCCGGTTCGACCGGAGCTTCGGACCGTGGCGGTGGGGATCCCGTAGCTTCCACGCCATGGCGAGGACATTGCGGCTGGCCGTCGCGCAGAGCACCGTTCCGGAGGACCCCACAGACCGCGGCGCGCTGCGGGCGGCGGGGCAGGAGATCCGGGCCCTGATGGCCGAGGCCGCCGGGGCGGGTGCGCGGCTGGTGCAGTTCCCCGAGGGGGCGATCACCTATCCGAGCAAGCACGTCATGGCGGCCGGCCCGGACGGGAAGCTGGTCCCGGCCGACTGGAGCCGGGCCGCCTGGGACGTCATGCGCGAGGAGGCCGAGTCGATCGCCGCGCTGGCGGGGGAGTTGCGGTTGTGGACGGCGTTCGGGTCGCTCCACCCCCTCACGCCGCCGAACCGGCCCCACAACAGCCTCTTCGTCGTCTCCGACCGCGGCGAGCTGGTCGCGCGGTACGACAAGCGGTTCCTGTCGAACACCGAGGTCTCCTACCTGTACACCCCGGGGCGCGAGCCTGTGGTCTTCGAGGTGGACGGCATCCGGATCGGCTGCGCGCTGTGCGTCGAGGCGAACTTCCCGCCGCTCTTCGCCGAGTACGAACGCCTGGACGTCGACTGCGTCCTGCTCTCCGTGATGGTCGACGATGCCCCGAGGGCGCGCGTCGCCCAGGCCTACGGGACGCTGTACAGCTACTGGTTGGGTTATGCCGTGCCGGCGCAGTTCAGCGCCACGGTGCCGTCCGGGATCGTGGCGCCCGGCGGCCGGTGGCTGGCGCGGTGCCCCGCCGATGGGCAGCCCGCTCTGGCGATCGCTGACATCGACCTCGACTCGGCCGACCCGGACATCGACGTGGCGCTTCGGTACGCCCGGCCCTGGCGCCGCCTGGCGCAGGACGGGCTGTACAAGGACCGGCTGGTGACCGGGGATCCGCGCAGCGACATCCGCACGGCCTTCTGAGACCGCCCCGCACGCCTGACCTACCAGAGCTTCCCGGCGGAGTGCCGGATCGCGGTGCTCTGCCCCGGGGGGCGGCCTACCGTACGCCGGCGGCCGCAGGGCGGATCTCCGCGAGGATGTCCCGTGCCCCCTGGTCGAGGAGCTCCTGTGCGACCGCCGCGCCGAGCTTCTCCGGATCGTCGGCACGGCTGGTGGAGGCGGCGGTGAGCCGGACGGCTCCATCCAGGGACACGACCTGCCCGGTGAGGAGCAGCCGGCCTTCCGGCTCCTGTGTCACGTAGGCGCCCACCGGGACGCTGCACCCGCCGTGGAGTTCGGCGAGCATGCTCCGCTCGGCCCGCACCGCCGCGTGGACCGTATGGTCGCCCGCCCGTTCCAGCAGCGTCCGCAACTCCTGCTGGTCGCTGCGGATCTGGATGCCCAGAGCGCCCTGGCCGGGCGAGGCGGGGAACCGGTCCAGTGGCAGCACCTCGGTGATGTGGTCCTCCAGGCCCAGCCGTCGCAGGCCCGCGACCGCGAGGACCACGGCGTGCACCCGGTTCCTGCCCTTCAGCGCCGCCAGCCGGCCGGGGACGTTGCCCCGGATCGGTACCAGCTCCAGGTCCGGTCGCGCCGCCCGCAGCAGCGCGGCCCGGCGGGGGGCTCCGGTGCCGACCCGGGCCCCGTGCGGCAGCTGGGCCAGCGTCGAGCCGCACAGGGCGTCTTCCACCGCCTCCCGTCCTGGCGGGGCCAGTAGCACGAGGCCGTCCGGCATGCTGGTCGGCAGGTCCTTCAGGGAGTGGACCGCGACGTCGATCTCACCGGCGGCCAGGGCCGCCTCCAGGCGGCTGGAGAATGCACTTCCCGCGCTGCGCCCGGCGACGTCGGCCAGCAGCGAAACGCGGTCGCGGTCGCCCGCCTCCGTGATGACCCGGCGCTTGAACTCGACGCCGGGGCAGAGCGGGGCGAGCAGCTCCAGGTACTGGCGGACCTGGGTACGGGCGAGGTCGCTGCCCCGCGAACCGACAAGGATGGGCACATCGGCTCCCGGAATCTGACGAGATGTGAGCTCCACGGTACCCGGCCGGAGCGGTGGTGCTTTCCGACAGCGCGTCGGGGACAACGCGCTTCGGTGCGGCGGGTGTTGGCGCTTCGGGCTGGCCGGGGAACAGGTGCTCGATGGCCGGCTGGCGTGGGCCTTGGGTAGGGTCCGTGGCGCGGTTTCGGGTGAAGCGAGCGACGTTGGGAGCAGGGATGCCAGACGACGAGGAGTCCTTGAGCGCCTGGTACGCGCGCCGGGAGGCGAGGCGCCGTCCGATCGGCGAGCGCCGCGTCGTCAGTCTGCAAGCGGGTCCGAGCCGGGGCTCGCACGTCGATCCGCAGGCTCCGCGGATCGTCCAGGAGTGGGACGGGTACACCTGGCAGCCCGTCTCCGTGGCCGACGACTACCCCGCTGCTTGCCGCGCCGTCTCCGCGCTCGACGCGGCCGTCGCGGTGCCGGTGCCCGGGTTCAACCCGCTGGGGCCGGGGACCGGGCGGCACCGCAAGATCCCTACCTGAGCCGACGGCGGCCCCGGCCCCCGAGCGAGGCGAAGCCGTGGTCACCTTCCGGTCCACGGCGTGCTGCCCGGGCCGGCGGCCGCTGGCTGGCCGGGCAGCTCCGGATGACCGGCGGGCCTACGCGGTGCCTCGGTCCGGGGGCTGGGAGCCGAGGAGCTTGTCGATGATCCGGTGCTCGGCGAGGAGCCGTTCGACCTGCTGGAGCAGCAGGGTGTCGCCCAGCTCGGTCAGGTGTACCCCGTCGCTCCACAGGCCGGCCGGGTCGTCGCCGTCGGCGGGTGTGAGGTGCCGGGCGGCGGAGGTGAAGGGGGCCCACACGTCCAGGAACAGCGCGCCGTGCGCGGCGGCGGCCGTGCGGGCGGCCTCGTTGTAGCGGGCGAGTTCGGCGTTCATGGCGGCCACGGTGCCGGGGTTCTCGAGGGGACCGAACGGCGTCTCGGACATGACGATAGTCGTGCGGGTGTAGGCGCCGAGGCTGTCGAGCATCGCTTCGAGGTGCTGGGTGTACTCGTCGAGGTCGACCGCCTCCGACAGCCTGCCCTGGAAGCGCCGCCACACGTCGTTGATGCCACAGCTGAGGATGACGAGGTCGTAGTCGGTGCCGGTGGTGGCCCGGTCGTGTTCGACGATGCCGGCGATGTCGCGGCTCGTGGCGCCGCCCTGCCCGTAGTTGCGGATGTCGAAGCCGAGGTGCGGCCAGGCGGCTCGCAGGGACAGGGCAAGGCGGTGGGCCCAGCCGCGCCGGTGCCAACCTTCGACGGTGACCGTGGAGCCGACCGCGGGCAGGTCGGCCTGGTTGGTCATCTGCGCGTTGAAGGCCTCCAGGTGCTCCGTGATCGAGGTGCCGAAGAGGCCGACGGTCAGGGTGTGGTGGCGCTGACCGGCACCGGTCGGCGGTGCCTGGTGTGGCCGCTGGTCGTTCATGATCGCCCACCCCCGAAGTCCAGATGATCACCAGGCTAGGACAGGTCGGCCCGGCGCACGCGGGCATTGCCCGAACGTGGAGGTGTCACCTCCCCGCGACGGTGCCCGCTGTCCGGGCGGTCGGCCGGTGCCGTCCTGGCGGCGGGCTCACCCGGTTCCGGCTCGGAGGTGGTGCAGAGCGGTCGCCGCCGCCTCTGCCGCCGGGTGGCCCGCGTCTGCGGCCCGGGTGGCCTGGGCGAGGGCGGTGGTCGCCGTGTCGCTGCGGCCGTGCAGGTGGGCGGCGATGCCGAGGTTGAACTGGTCACCGGATTCCGGCAGGTGCTGCGCGACCTCGTTCCACTCCCGGGCGCCGAGCGGACGGGGCTTGTGTCCGTGGTTTCCGTCGTCGGCGCCTGCCGCGTACGCGAGTACCCGCCAGTCCGGTGACGTGCCGCCGGCGGCGCGGTAGAGCAGTCCGGTCGAGGTGCCGTCGGGGAGGGCGGCGGCCCAGTGGAGTGCCCGCTCGAACAGGGGCCGGGAGTTGTCGTGGTCTGTCCGCGAGCACCAGAGGCGGTACAGCTCGTCCTCGGTGAGGGGGCGGTGGATGCCGCAGCGCCGTACGTCGATGGCCGCCTGTACGAGGAGATGCCCTTCGGGGGCGCTGCGGGCAGCCCGGCGGTAGTGCCTGACCAGGTTCTCGCCGCCGACAAGGGACTCGGCGAGGCCCTTGCTGACGGGGTAGCCCTTCTCCCGGAGGTAGTTGCGCTCGCGGGCGGTCAGGGTGAAGGGCACCTGGATGCGGTGCGCGTACTCCAGCAGCACCGTCCGCGCGGGGGCGGTGGCGGGCGAGGGGTCCGCAAGGAGGCGGTCGTGCCAGACGGTGTCCACGCTGGCCAGCACCACGGCGTGCGGGAGCGTCTTGTCCAGCACTCCGCTTCCCAGCAGCACGAGATCGGCCGGGGTGAGGCCGTCGAGCCACAGGACGTACCGGCCGCCGCCGCCGAACCGGCTGGTGAAGTCGGGCTGCGCGGCGACCTGGGCGAGGCCGAGGGCGGTGAACTGCGCGAGCCGGGCCTGCGGGAGGCTGCGCTGCAGGCCCTCGTACATGGCCCGCGAGATGCCGGACAGCGGCGGGCCCTCCAGGAGGATCATGGGGTTCATCGGCTCGGAAGCCGACGCCAGGAGGCGCGAGACCTCGTCGGTCGGGTCTCCCGGACCCTCCGGGTGGGGGTGGGGTCGCTGGGGCACGGTGAGTCCTTACGTCCGGTGCGGCACGGTGACCGCGGTGGTGGCCTTCGGCGAGGGGCTGGTCTTCGGCGTTACGGCGCGGTCCCGGCCCGCTGCGGCCGGTTGGGCGCCTGGATCTGTCAGGATCCGCCGGCTGTGCGGAGGTTCAGAGGTCGGGCCCAGGCTCCGTGGGCGGCGAAGGCGCGCAGCACGGGCTCGATCACGGTGACCGCTTCGCGGGTGATGCCGTCGGGGGTGAGGGTGGCGCGGTGGCAGATCGGGCGGCCGGCTTCGGTGCCGTAGTCGGCGTACTTGCCGTCGTCGTAGCGGCCGATGGCGGCCTCGACGTCGATGAGTCCGAACGCCTCGAGCTGGCGGTGGGTCTCATACGCGTCGCGGCCGAGCCCAAAGTGGCCGGCCCGCTCGGCGCCGGTGACGTACGGCTCGTCGTGGACGGGGTTCTGGTTGACGTCGAGCCACATGAGGTAGGCGACGATCTCGCTGGGGGTCAGCAGGTTGACCCAGCCGCGGGTGAAGAACTCGATCGGCACGTTGACGCCGGGCAGCGCGGGGCGCGGGACCTTGTACGGGATGGGGGCGGCGGCGGTGCTGTCGCCGCTCTCGGACAGCAGCCGGAAGTCGCGGAAGGGCCGGGAGGTCCCGGCGTTGGGGAGTTCGAGCAGCTGGTGCTCGTGCAGCTTCTTGATGGCCTCGGTGATCTGCCGGGCCTTGTTGACACGAGGGCTGGCGATCCGCCGGCCGCCGGGGGTGTGCCGGGCGTGCGCGCCGATCAGGGCCATCCAGGAGAAGGGCTGGGTGCTGTCGGGCTCGATGGGGATGTGGTTGGCCCACTGGTGTCCGGGGGCGGCCTGGCAGTGGGCGGCGAACAGCAGGACCAGGTGGAAGCGGCCGGCGATGCCGCGCGGGGCGATCAGGCGGGCCGCGGGGGGCTGGTCGGCGCGGGGCAGGCCGTTGCGCTCCCGGTCGACGAAGCGCGGGGTGTCGTGCCTCAGGTAGGTGCGGCGGAGCCGGACGGCGGCGGGGGTGCGGCCGCGGGCGGCCAGCTCTTCGCCGGAGGCGGCGACGGCGGCCAGGGCTCCGCTGGTGCGCAGCGTGGTGAGCGCGTCGAGGCGGGCCTGGACCTTGGCGGTAGCAGCTGCGGAGCGGTTCACCAACGAGTTCTCACCTTTTGATCGCCACGTTTTGATCCGTATGTTGTGCTCATCGTCATCCATCTATCTAGTCATGGTGTCGACACATGAGGATCAATCCGTGGTGCCAGTGTAGCGGGAGGGGCCTCCCGGCGGAGTCTCATGGTGTGTACGAGCTCCGCTTCCGCACCCGCGGGCCCCGTCTCGCGGGGGCCGGTGTCCTTGGCGGCGGCTCGTGCGGCAGAGGCGGTCCGGGCCCGGAAAACGTCTTAGCCCCGGCGACATGATCACGAGGATCAGCGGTCCACCGGGGCTTCTCACCCATGACTATACCCGAATCCGAAGAAGGAGGAACAACGTGACGCACGCTTCCCCGGCGCCCGGCACCGGCCCGTGGGTGGAGACCTGGCTGAGCCCGGCCCGCTTCGGGGTGTACCTGAACGAGGCCGGCGGCGACCGCACCCGGGCGCTGGAGCTCTACCGGTGGAACAGCGAGCTGTCGTGCGCGGTCCTGCACGACCTCGGCCACCTGGAGGTCGCGCTGCGCAACGCCTACGCCGCGGCGCTGGACGCGACCTGGTCGGGGGCGGGCCACTGGCTCGACGATCCGGCCAGTCCGCTGCGGGCCCCGCTGATGCGCACCAAGCGGGGCGGCCCCCGCGGCCCGCGCCAGGTCGACATCAACGACAAGCCCCGCAAGGCGATCGACGCGGCCCGCAGCCGGTACGGGATGCAGGCCCCGCCGGGGAAGATCATCGCCGACCTGTCGCTGGGGCTGTGGCGGTACCTGTCGTCCTCCGCGCACGAGAAGACCCTGTGGGTGCCGCACCTGCACCACGCCTTCCCGCCGGGGACCAACCGCGGTCAGGTCGACCGGAAGATCGGCGATCTCCACGGGCTGCGCAACCGGGCCGCGCACTGGGAGCCGCTGCTGACCGCGCCGCTCACCCGCCGGATGGGCGACCTGGCGTGGGTCGCCGGGCTGCTGGGCCCCGAGCTGGCGTCGTTCATCCAGCACCACAGCGAGGTGTCGGCGCTGCTGGCCAAGCGCCCGTGACGACGGTGCCGACCGCCCTTGGTCCGGGCGGGCCCGCCGGAGCTGTTTTCGTAGGCTCGCCCGGACGCCGGCACAGGGCCGGCGCAGTGCGGACCGCCCTGCGGGGCCGGCCGGGAGGAGGGCGTCATGCGCGGCACCACGGTGGCGGGCCGGTACCGGGTGGTCGACCTCCTCGGCGCCGGCGGGATGGGCGAGGTCTGGCGGGCCGTGGACGAGCGGCTCGGCCGCCCGGTGGCGCTCAAGGTCCTCCTGCATCCCGAGGACGAGGAGCTGCTCCGGCGCCTGGAGGGCGAGGCCCGGGCCGCGGCCGCCCTGTGCGATCCGCACGTCGTGGCCGTCCACGACGTCGGCGAGGCCCCGGTGGCCGGGCGCCGGGTCGTCTACCTGGTGATGGAACTGGTCGACGGGCAGCCGCTCAGCCGGCTCCTGGCCGACCGCGTGCCGGCGGTCGGCGACGTCGTGGCCTGGGGGGAGCAGATCTGCCGCGGCCTGCAGGCCGCCCACGCCGCCGGCCTGGTGCACCGCGACATCAAGCCCGCGAACATCCTGGTCACCGCCGACGGGCGGGTGAAGGTCTGCGACTTCGGGATCGCGCGCCGGAGCGACGCGGTCGGCCATCCCCTCACCGGGACCGGCGCGGTGATCGGCACCCCGTCGTACATGTCGCCGGAGCAGGCCCGCGCCGATGCGGTGATCGACGCCCGCAGCGACCTGTACTCGCTGGGGTGCCTGCTGTACGAGCTGCTGACCGGCGCGCCGCCGTTCCCCGGCGGCGGGTGGCAGGTGCTGGCCCAGCACCTGCACCAGGCCCCGGCCCCCGTGCGCTCGCACCGGCCCGAGGTGCCCGCCGAGCTCGAGCACCTGGTGGCGGAGCTGCTGCACAAGGATCCGCAGCAGCGGCCCGCGGACGCGGCGGAGGTCGCCCGGCGCCTTCGGGCAACCGTCGTACGCGCCGCCACCGCACCGGCCGCCGTTCCGGTCAAGACCGTCGTGGTGCCCGTGGACCGGCTGCCCACGGTGCGCGCGGCCCAAGCCCGTCCGCCCGTCGTCAAGGCGGCGTCCACGGACTCCGGCCGCGCGGCCGCCGCGCCCAGGAGGTCGGCACCGTGGCGGGCCGGAGCCCTGACCGGTGTCCTGGTCGGCGGCCAGCTGGCCATGTTCACCGCCCTCCCCGGCCCGGTGAGCACCGTGCTGGGACTGGTGGCCGGCGGCTGCGTCGCGGCCGGCTCGCACCTGGAGGAGCGCCACGACGCCGTCCACGGCCAGCAAGGCGAGCAGGGCAGCGTCGTCGGGGTCTTCGCCGCGATGCTGATCGCCACGGTCACGATGGTGGTGCTGCTGGGGTGGAGCACGCTGACCTGGTGGGTGGCGGTACTGGTCGCAACGGTGACCGGGCCGGTGCTCGTAGCGGGCGCGGCCGGCGTCCGGGCCCTGGTCGAGCAGCTGCTGCGCCGAGGCGGACCGGAGGCCGAACTCGCCTCCACCGCCGGGCTGCTCAGCGGCGCCGTCGGCTGCGCGCTGACCGCCTCCGCGATCCACGGGCCGGTCGCGGGCGCCGTCGCGGCCGGGGCCGGTGCCTGGGTGGTGAGCAGCCTGGCCGTCGGGGCTCTGCTGCCCTCGCCGCGCCCGCGCCCGCGGCACCTGTGACCTGGCGCAGGTCGGGGCGCTGGCCGCGTTCGGTCCTGGCGATGTGCCCCGCCGTCAGGACCTCATCCTCACCAGCCCGGCGCTGGCCCCGGTGGTGACCGGCTACCAGGTCCACCGGCAGCCGGTCGACGACGAGACGTCCGACCACTGCGCAGTCAGCGTCGACCTCGACCTGACGGTGCTGGCCTGACGCGCGCGAGGACGGCGGCCGCGGTGCGGCACCGAATGTCGGTGCCGCACCGCGGCCTCGGCCCATGGCCGGTCGGCTGGTCTTCGTGCGCCGGGTTGCCGGCACGGCGCACAGGCGGCGGTCACCAGTTCAGGCGCCTTTACTCGCTGCCCCGTCGGTCTTGAAGTCCGCGAACAGCCAGAGCGTCTGGTCGGGGTCCATCTCGACTCCCCCAGTGGCCAGGTCCACGGTGACGCCGGGCCCGGTGATCACGGGCAGGGCGCCTTGGGTCAGCGCTTCGGCCCGCCACCGGACCCCTTCGTCCCCTGCCAGGAGGGGAATCGTCACGGAGGAGAAGAGCTCGCCGTCGGCTGTACGTACGTCGGTCTGCCCCGTCCGGGGGTCGCACGTCACGGTCCAGCCCTGTCCTGCTGCGAGTGCTGCGTCCAGGTCGGCGTCCAGGATCACGAAGCCTGTCAGCTGGAGCAGTTCGAGCGATCCCATGTGGGCTCCGTCGCGGCCCATGACCTCCAGCGGCGGGCTCTGTACCGCCAGGCCGACGAGCGGCGTGGTCCCGTCCAGGGAGAACGTCATCGCGGACGCCTTGGCGGGCATCGGCGGGGCCTCTTCGACCCGGCCGTGGAAGTAGCCGTCCCGCATCGCATCGGTGCTCATGCCGGCCAGCTTCTCAGCGTTCGGGTGGCCTTGAGGCCGCTATCGGGCAGAACACCGCGATCGAGGTCGGACACAGTGCGGCGACCACGCTCCTGCTCCGGTTCCCCGACAACTCACGAAGATTTCTCGGCCGACCTCTGCCTGACGAACACCCATATCTGCGCGCGATACCACAGATGAGCCCGCAGGCGTGAGCGGAAACGGCAGACGCCGCGAACGTCTTCTTTGCCACGCTGATGTGCAGTCAACAACACCTTCTGGAGCCACAGTTGAGCCATGCCCGGATTCCCCTCATGCCCGCGGGCGGCCGCGCCGCCACGCCCACCGGCGTGCACCGGGGCCCCACGCCGCCGGCGTACCCGCCTCGTCCGTCCCGCCGGCACCTCGGGCAGGTCATGGCGGTGGCCGGCTGATGCTGCTCGACGCCTTGCTGGCTCACCTGATCGGGGACTTCGTCCTGCAGTCGGATTGGATGGCGGTGGAGAAGACCAGGCGCTGGTGGCCGGCGGTCGCGCACGGTGCCACCTACGGCCTGCCGTTCCTGCTCCTCACCCAGTCGCCGATGGCGCTCGCGGTGATCGTGGTGACGCATGTCGTCCTCGATCGCTACCGGGCGGCGAAGTACCTCGTGTGGGCCCGGAACCTGATCGCTCCCGCCGGCCGCCGGGTGGCGTGGGCGGATGTACAGAGGAACCACGGCTCATCCGTCACCACCCCGGCCGGTCTGGCGAACGCCCTGGTGATCGTGGCCGACAACACCGTGCACCTGGTCATCAACGGGTGTGCGCTGGCCTGGTGGGGGTGATGCCCGGTCCGGTGCCGGTCGCTGCGCGCGGCCTGCCGGTCGCGGTGGTGCTTGCCGGTCAGGCCGCGCGCAGGCCGGGGTGCGGTGCAGGCGGCGTCTCCCGGCGGCGTGCCGCCCAGGTGCGGACCCGGGCGGCGTCGCCGGGGCGCACTCCGGCGGCGACGGGGTCGAGGGGCAGCAGCGCGGCGTGCAGGGCGCGGATGCGCTGGTCGACGGAGATGCTGATGCGGGCGTAGTTGCCGTCGCGGATGGCGGCGACGGTATGCGGGTTGACGCACAGCCCTTGGGCAAGACGGCGGGCCGGCCAGCCTCGTTCGGCGAGCTCGGTGAGCAGGACGGAGGCGGGGGCCGCGTCGACCTGGCCGCGGCCGGCCAGCGGAGTTGGGCGCCCGCTCGGGGGGAGGGGCACGCCCAGCACTGCGTCGGCGGTGACCTGGGAGACCTGAGGAGGGTGGAGTGGCGGCGGCTTGAGGAGGCGGCGGATCAAGGTCACGGAGACGCCGGAGACGCCGGCGATGTCCTGCGCGGACATGCCGTGCTCGCGCAGGACGGCGGCGTGCTGGGCAGCGGGGCCGGCGTCCACTCGGCCGCGGCGGCCGGCCGCGCGTTCTTGGTCGCGCTCACGGCGCGCCTTGCGTGCGGCGGCCAGGCAGCCGGGTCGGGTGCAGCCGTAGTCGGCGCAGGACGGCTGCCCGTGTCGGACCCTGCTGCGCGGCGGACGGCGGGCGGACGGCCGAGCCGAGCCGCCGGTGTCGGCGGAAGCGCGCGTGCTGGCCGGAGCAGTTGGAGCGGCGGAGGCCGGAGGTTGCCGCCGCTGCCGGGGGCTGGGGGCTGGGACGGGAGGAACGAGCAGCGCCACGGCACCTGGGGCCAGGGCTGTCGCCCTGTTCTGGTACTCGCCCGCGCCGTCGTCCACGCCCACCATTGTGAAGGCCCGCGGGCTGCGGCCCGTGACACCTCGGCCGCTTGCCGCCCGGGCGGAGGTCCCGCCCGTCCCGCCGGGCAACGGCAGTGGCCCCGGCGCGGGGGGATGCGCCGGGGCCACTGGAAAGTAGCGGGGACAGGATTTGAACCTGCGACCTCTGGGTTATGAGCCCAGCGAGCTACCGAGCTGCTCCACCCCGCGTCGGTGTGTCATCACTCTACGGCATCGCGCCTGGCGCTCCGCACTGCTTTTCCAGCGGTGGGCGGCCCCTCACCTTCAAGCGAGTTTCTTAACTCTGTGAGTTCATGTATTGTTTAAACCTCTCTCCCGATTGGGCCCGCCAGCCCTCACCCACCCCAATGAGGCGTGACCATGGCCGTCATGATGACCCGTCGGGGCAAGCGCCGGGACTACTGCTGCCCCGGACACAACCCCAAGGAACTGCACCACGGGACCGAACGCGCACGCGAGAAGCGCGAATGGCTCCGCGAAGCCGCCCAGGACCTCGCCGACGGCGAACACCGCCTCGGCCCCTGAGCCTCACCCCGATCCGGGCCCAGGCCGCTTCCGGCCACGGCCCCGACCCCTCCCGGAGATCACCTGTGCCTCCCCCGGCCGAGCCCGAAGAGATTACGCTCCCCCTCCCCCGCGGCGGTGTCCTGTCCGTGTCGGCCACCGCCTCCCCGCAGACCGGAACCGCGCGCTACGCCGTCCACACCCGCCACCTTCGCGGAGTCCTCCTGGTCCGCCCGCACACCGTCGCCGACGAACTCCTTCCCGCCGGCGTACGGGTCAGCTTCGGCGACGGCGAACCACCGGTGCGCCCGTACCGGCCGCGCCCGGACGAGCCGGTCGTCCACCGCGTGCGCGTGCACGGAACCGCGACCTGCCTCGCCCCCGACCGCCTCCCGGACCCCCGCGCCGTCCTCGCGGAGGCCGTCGTCCTCGGCGAGCACCACGCGACCAGGCGGGTACCCGACCGCGCGGCAGACCTCCTGGAGGAAGCCGTCGTGGCCGTCCTCCAGCACTGGCAGGCCCGTGACGACCGCAGCGACCTGGTGCTGACCGCCGCACGCCGCGCAGCCCCCACCGCCGTCCGCGCGGCCCGCACCGCCCTGGCCGCAGCCGAAGCCGACCTCCACGCCGTCCGAGAACAGTTGCGCCTGAGCCAGGACCGCCTGTTGCGCCTGGACGAGCTGGCCGCCGCTCCCCCGCCGCCACCCGATCCGCCGGCCGGCGTCACGCGGCTCGTCTACACCGACGAGCACGGCCAGGCGCTCGGCGCGGCGCTGGTGCGGGAGACCGCGGTCGACCAGCCGCCCGGCACCGTCACCTACCGGGTCGACGGGCCTCGGCTGGCCGGCAGCGTCGTCGTCGGCCCGTACCTGTACAGCACCGACCCCGTCCCCACCGGCGTCAGCGTGCAGTACGGCACCGGCGCCGACGACGACCGCGGCGACGAGCCGGTTGTCAACGGCATCCGGCTGCGCGGGGGCTGGAGCCACTCCAGCACGACGCCCATCACCCCGTCCTTCCCACCCACGCTCCCCCGTGCCTCCCGGGCCGACCCCACCACCGCCCTGCCCGTCCCGGTGGCCACCAACCACCTCTGGTGGGCCGTGGTCCGCGCCCTGGCCGTCTGCTACACCCGGCGGCCCGACATCGCTCTCCTGCGCCGTGCCGCCGCGTACGCCCGGGCCGCGGACCGCAGCCACGCCGAGTGGCAGGCCCTCGCCAGGCTCCGGGCCGAGCAGGACAAGCTGACGAACAGCGCGGCGGCGCTGCAAAAGCGCCTGGACGAGGCCACCGCCCTGATGAGCTGACCCGTCCGCGGCTCAGGCCGCCCGGGCTCCCGTCGGGCTACCGCCCCTCGGGGGCTACTCGTCTCGGTCGTCTTCGACGGCCGGCTCCCCTCGGACGATCCTCCTCGCCACCCCTTGCAGGGCTCGCAGCAGCTCCCGGTCGGCTTCCTCGGCCCTGGACTCGATATTCCACCGGCGGGTGTCGTCCACCAGGCCCTCGATCTCCTCGGAGAGCCGCTCCCGCAGCAACCCGGGGCGCAGGGCCTCGACCTCGACCGAGATGGTCGGGTCGAGGCCCTCGCGCAGGCACTCCTCGCGGTAGCGGGCGTAGTTGACGTCGCGGGTGTTGACGTCGTGGGTGGCGAGGCGGCCGGAGCGGACGTCGTCCGCGGTGATGGCGATCTGCCGGAAGTCGAGGTCGAGTTCGCCGTTGCCGTAGCGCTGCATCCGCTCGGCCACGGAACGAGGTACACACCTGCCCGTGGGGTCCCAGTCACCACAGAAGATCACGGTCACCGGTTTGCCCTGCCGTGCGTACTGCTGCGCGGCCTCCCAGACGAAAGTCTTGCTGGACTGGCCCCGGCAGGAGTACAGGCCCACGCCCCACGCCGAGGTGACCGGCTCGACCACGCCGCCGACCGAGTCGCTCTCGACCCATACCTCGACGCGGCGGCGCTGGGAGGCCCACAGATTGCGCCGGTAGCTCTCCGCGTGGCGCTGGAGGGCGTCGTCGAGGGTGTCGTACTGCGTCTCCTGCCGGGCCATGCGGGTCCCGTCGGTGATCCACTCCCAGGGCATCCGGCCGGTCTCGCGAAGGTGGCCCAGCTCGCGGACGACCAGCGAGTAGTTCTTGCGGGAGTGGCCGGTGTCCTTGTCCCAGAGGAGTCCGACGCCGAGGTAGTACACGTGGCGGACGCTGCACGGCCGCGCCTCTTCCGTGATCGCGCAGATCGCCAGCCGCAGGGCCTCGACCTGGGCTTTCGTCCGGCGGCCCCGTTTTGCGGGGCTAGCGCTGTAATCCGCCATGCCTCCAGTGAACCGCGGCGTCCGAGCCTGCGTTGCCGCCCGGCCGCCGGTGCCCCGGCGGGAGGAGATGGGCGGTGGTCCGGGCCTTGATGGCCACTCTCCAGGCGGGCGGGCCGTCGAGACCAGCCCGCCTCTCCGCTCGTCGGGGATGCATCATGATCCGCGACCGCTGTCCGCTCCGGACGCGCGGTTCGCGGCCCGGAGAGGGGCGGGCTCGGGCGCCAGCCTCCCGCGAGCTCAGCTCACCGGCGCGGCCGACCGCAGGCCCTCGCCGGACGCCGCGGGGTCCCGCCAGTCCAGGTCCAGCTGGTCTGCTCCCTCGCGGACCACGATGGGCCCGTGCTTCTTCTCCAGCTTGTTGTACTGGGTGCGGCCCGAGCCCTCCTGCTGGTAGCCAGCCCACCGGGCGAGGTTGGGCTTGGTCAGCTCCACTCCCGCCTCCTGATGTGCCAGGTAGATCCGCTCGGCCCGCTGGACCTTCGTCTCACCGGGCGGGGCGACGCCGAGGTTGACCTTGGGCTCCTCCGCTCCGGTGTCGGCCGCCTCGTCATCCTCCTCGTCGCCGTCCTCGTCCTTCGCCTCACCCGGCTCCGGGGCCGGTTCACCCTCCGGCTCCGGAGCGTGCGGGGCCTCGCCGCGCTGCTGCCCGTCTTCCGGCTCGGGATCCGGCACCTGCTCCTGGCCTGCACCGGGCTCCTCGGGCGCTCCCGCCGGGGCGTGTCCCTCGGCCCCCTGCGGGTCGCCCACCGTCCGGGCGGGCGCCGGGACCGCGGGAGCGGCGGCCGACGAAGCGGCCGGGACGGGAGCCGGCGCGGGAGGGACGGCAACAGGCACGTTCACCGGCAGCGCGGGAGGGACGGCAGCAGGCACGTTCATCGCCGGGGCCGTCGCGGCCGGGACGGCAACGGCCGGGACGGCAACGGCCGGGACGGCAGCGGCCGGGACGGCAGCGGGCACGTTCACCGGCGGAACCGCGGCAGGCGGGGCGGCCGCGGGCACATTCACCGGCGGAACCGCGGCAGGCGGGGCGGCCGCGGGCACATTCACCGGCGGAACCGCGGCAGGCGGGGCGGCCGCGGGCACATTCACCGGCGGAACCGCGGCAGGCGCCTGCACAATGGGCGCGGGCGGGGCCGGTGGTGCCGCTTCGACCGCCGCCGGGCCGGGCACCTCATCAAGCTGCGGCTCAGCCTGTGCCGTGATGTCGACCGTGCTCCGGTCGATCGCGATGCCGAGCCGGGCCTGGCGCAGCGGCCGCAGTTCGGCGGAGGTCGCCTTCCGCCGCCAGCCCCGCCCGTACTTCGCCCGCAAGTCCTGCCGCAGCAGCATCTTCTCCTGGTAGCGCTCCAGAGCCAGGGCGTACGACCGGATCTCCCAGAGCTTCATGTCCCGCCAGATGGAGAAGGTCGCCACCGGCTGCAGGAACCAGCGGGACAGCCGGATGGAGTCCATGTGCTGGTCGAGCTCGAGATCCGTCGCCTTCGCGATCGCGTTGCGCATCGCTTCGGTGACGGCGATGAACAGGACCGGGATCGTCGCGTGCATCGCGGAGCCGAGGACGTCGGGCCAGGAGGACGCCGCGTTGAAGAAGATGGTCGCCGCGGTGAGCAGCCAGGCTATGTATCGCAGCAGGGGGTACTTCAGGTTGACCGAGGTGAGGGCCAGGTCCAGGGCGAGCAGGACCGCGATCCCCAGGTCGACCGCGAGGGGGAACGCCGGGGCGAACGAGCCGAAACCTTTCTCCTCGGCCAGGGCCCGCACCGCCGTGTAGGAGCCGACGAAGCCGGCCGTCGCGATCGCGATCGACCCCGCCCCTATCGCGCCGAACAGCGCCTTGCGTCCCCGCGTCCACTTCACTCGGGCACGCGCCGGGGCGGGGGCGGGCGGTATGGACGGCAGGAGGACGGTGCTGCTCGACCCAGCGGTCATTGGTCGTACTTCCCTCTCGTCGAGTCCGTGCGCAGGCGCGCATCGCACATAGAGGTGCGATCAACGCCTCGGGTGTGACACGGATCGACCTCCCATCGCATTCAGGCCACCCCGGTGGCTTTGAACGGTACGAGGGATGAGGTCGACGAACCACCCCCTTTTTCTCACGTTACCCCGTTCCACCTGCCGATTTGTACTGAAGATCACGATCTTGCCCGCCTGCAGGCCCGCTCGGCGCCTTCGTTACGCTTCAGTAGACCTGCCTACCAGCTGGCTGGATTCACCGTCCCCGATCGCCTGGAGAGCCTCGATGCCGCCCATGGTCACCGTCGTCGTCGCGCTCCTCGCCGGCCTCGCAGCGGGCGCAGCGGCCCGGCCGCTGATCTTCGCCCGCGCCGTACCTCGGGGCGAGCCGAACCGGACCGCGTGCCCCTCCTGCGCCACCGGCTACCCCTCCCCCGGACTCCGCGGCCGACTGCAGGCGACCAAGGGGCGCTGCCCCACCTGCGGCTCGAAGACCGGCCCGGCCGCCGGCCTGCCCGAACTGCTCACCGGGGCGTCCTTCGCGGCCGTCGCCGCCGCCGGAGCAAGCGGCTGGGCCGGCGCCGCGCAGTACTGGCTCCTCGCCTGCGGAGCCGCGCTGACGGTCATCGACCTCAAGGTCCACCGCCTCCCCGACATCCTCACCCTGCCCGCGTCCGCCGGCACCTTCCTGCTGCTCGGCGGAGCCGCACTGGCTGGAGAGCCCGGCAGCATCTGGCGCGCCCTCACCGCGGCGGCGGTGGTCACCGCCGCCTACTCGGCCCTCATCGTCGCCGGGATGGGCATGGGCGACGTCAAACTCGCCCCCGCCGTCGGCGCACTCCTCGGCTGGTCAAGTTGGACCTCCGTACTCTGGGGCACCTTCGCCGGGTTCGCCCTGGCCGCGGTCGCCGGGCTCGCACTGATCCTGACCGGGCGCGCATCAGCGAAGAGCCGTTTGGCCTTCGGCCCGTACATGGTGGCCGGCGCCGTCGTCGTCTTCTCAGTGGGCATGTAGATCTGGCTTCCGCCTGTCTATCCAGCCTCGGGTCCGGTCAGCCCTCAGCACTCCCGCTTCCAACCGGCTGCCTCGCACACTGATCGCTCCCGCACCATGCGTGCCATGTCCTGATGCCTGCCTCGCTGGCATGTCGTGACACGCCGACGAGGCAGGCCAGTGTGAGGTCAAGAGTGACTGCATTGATAGCATTGCAGTCATGAAGAGCATGACCTTGCGCGTCCCGGAAGAGGATGCGGCGCGCATCTCCAGGCGTGCAGCAGACCTTGGACTGTCAGTGAACGCGTACCTTCACCGGACAGTGATGGCGGAGGTGAATCATGATGCTGATCGCTTCGCAGCACCAACCAGGGCGGTGCTGGAGTGGCTAGAGGCCGACCCCAAGGCGTCCGAGATCCTCGGCCCGTTGAGCGCGAAGATCGACCGCCCCCCGAAGCCCGAGCGAGAAGCGGCCGCGTGAGCGAACGGTTGACCGTCGGGCATCTCTCCGCGGTGGCGCAGCAGATCCCCGGAAACCCTGCCATTGCCGACTGGGGAGTAGCGGCGGCTTCAATCGCTCGCTGCGAGGCAAACATCGCCGAATCCCCCGTCTACGTGGGCCCGGTGGGGCAGGCTGCCTCACTGTTCCATACGCTCCTGCGACTGCCGATGCTGGAGTTCTCCAACGCTCTCTTTGCCATCGCGGCCTCGCTGGATCTGTTGCAGTACCACGGCGTTGAGTGCAGGGCCCGGCCTTCGGACTGGGCTGAATTGGCAGTACGGGTGGCAGAAGGCGACGCGAGCGTCGACGATGTCCACTCCGCTATCAAGGCGTGGACCGCGACCTGAACTCCCGCCCCCACGCCTCCCGAGCCAGCAGCAACCGAGCGTTCACGCTCTAGCTCAGCCCCGAGATCCAGTGATCCGCCGGGGGGAGGCCCCGGCGGATCCCGGCAAACAAACGACCCCCTACAAGACCGAGGAATGCAGAGAAGCCGTGAAGTCCCAGAATACCGATCGTTCGGAGGCTCGCACGTGAGCAGCGAAGTACTGGTTCAGTCGGCCTCCGAAGTGATCGGCCGTCAGCTGAAGCCGTTCCCTGAGCAGGAGCCGTACGTCGTCGCGTCCCTCGGGTACAAGGGGGGTATCGGCAAGACCACGCTCGCCGAGGAAGTGGCACAAGAACTCGACGCAGTCGCCGTTGACTTGGACTGGTCCAAGGGCGGCCTCACTGCCGGGTGGGGCTATCGGGAGGAGGAGCGCCAGGGCGCCCCGCTCCTCGAAGCCTTCGAGTCCGGCAAGGTGCCTGTCCCCCTTCGCGGTGGTGACCGCAAGCCTGACTTGATTCCGGGGCACACGACCTTCGGCGAGAACGAGCCGTCGGCTGAGAAGGTGGCTGATGACCTCCTGCGCTGGTCGAAGGAGCTGAAGCGACGGCTGGTCGTGGACACGCATCCTGATGCATGCCCTTCCACCTATGGTGCGATGGCAGCTGCCAACGTCGTCCTTACCCCCGTGGTGCTCAAGGTCCGCGAGATGCGATCCCTCGAGCAGCTGCTTGAGGAGGCAAGTGACTACCCGCTTCTCCTGGTCCCTTACATGGTCGATGGCGCTCCGTCGGAGCAGCTGATCAACGAGCTTGAGAGCATGGCCAAGAAGTACCAGGTCGCAGTGGGGCCGATGGTGAGCTACTACAAGTGGATCGGGGTGCGCAGGAAGCGCGTGGCCATTTGCTCCGAGCCCATCTTCAAGAAGGAGGAGCCCTTCGTGGAGCAGATCCGCGAGGTAGCGAAGGCGGCGTTGAACTATGCCCGATGAGACGTCGAACGGAATGGCGCAGCTCCGGGGAGTGAAGGCCGCTCGCAAGCGCACAGGGCCGCCCCCGCCGCGTAACCCCAAGAGCACTCCGCCTGCCGAGGCGCAAGACGGTCAGTCTGGGACTTCTGACGAAGGCGCAGCACAACTGCCCAGCGCAGACGCGGCCGCCCCGGCTGCTGATGCTGTGGTGGATTCGCCGGCCTCCGCTCCCGCAGGACTCCCCGTAGCAGCTGACAAGCCCGCGGGCAGCGGCGACAAAGAGGACACAACCCTCCCTGTCGTCGAGGCCGTGGGGTCGAGCACGTCGGCCGAATCTGCTGAGGCTGTGGCGGATTCTCCCGTCTCCGCGCCCGCAGTCGCTCCCGCAGAACTCCCCGTAGCAGCTGACACGGCCCCTGAGCCTGCGGTTCAGCGGCCGAAGGCTGTTGCCGAGCCTCACGGAGCAGCCGAGGCCAGCGGTGAGGGCGCTGTCGCTGACGCTCCGGCCTCTCGGATCGACGCCTCACCGGCTCGCGGCCTAGAGCGACGAGTTCAGAGCGGGAACGGCGTGGTTCACCGCGGGGCCGCCCAGTTGGCCTCGGAGTGGGACTCCTACACCATTCCGGCTGACTCAGGGGATCTCGTGCGCGCAGAAGAGGTTCTGTCTCAGCGGTACTTCGACCGGGAGCCCCTGAACGCTTCCGTCCCCGAGGCGCTCGAGATCGGGCTCCGCCTCGAGAAGCTCAGGGTGGTGTCGCGCATAAGGAGTATTCCGCCGGCCGACCTCGTCGCCCTTGGTCTCGACTGGTTCCTTCGCGGAGCGGTGAACGATCTCAGCGACATCGAGGCGCCTTGGGATCAGTACCGCGGATCGGGCACCTCCCCCGAGATCCCGCGCGCCGAGGTCGTACTTCAGCAGCGCTTCATCACGAGGGAGCAGCTTAAGGCTTCCGTGCCCCTGGAGCTGCAGCTTCCTCACCGCCTGGCCATGTACAAGGTCAGCAACAGGGCTCTGCGGAAGGTCCCCGTCGCAGACATCGTGGCCGTGGCCATGGACCGATGGCTTCGACTGATGGGCTTCTGAGCTCACAGATTCACCCAGTAGGGGCCCAGCATCCAAGGATGCTGGGCCCCTACTTTCGTCATGGCAATAGTTCGACGTACGTTGCTACGACTATTGGCCTAGGTGTTACACTACCCGTAACAACGTTGAAAGGGAGAAGCATGGCATCGAAGGTGAAGGTGGCAGACCGCCTCCGCGAGTTGGCGCGCGCCGTGGAAGCCATGGATGAGTACGCCCAGGACAGTGATGCATGGCTGTCTCCGCATCCAGCTACGCGCCACCTCATCGAGCGGAGGGGAGTGAGCCGAGAGCAGCTCAACTACTCCGTCCCCTCCGACCTTGACCTGAAGACGCGTGTCAATACCTACAACGCCGAGCATGGCAACCCGGGCGCTGGCAACGTAGTCGCCGCAGCGCTCGACGCATGGCTTCGAGCGCACGGATACCCGCCTGTCCTTGAAGAGGCAGACTCACCTGATCAGGATCTCTGACAACTTGCGCCGCAGGCGGTCTAGCACCTCCCCTTACGACGGGAGGCAACCTTCGGCTCTCGGCGACTTAGAGGCCCGCACGCGATTTCGGCGAAACCGATTGGCCGTCCGACGTGGCCAACCAGCCCTCTTTGCGTACAGGCCACTCTCGCTCCGACTACCCGGGGCGCATCCTGAGGCTCAGCCAGTCGGCGCTTCCAACGCTCGCAGCGAGCCAGGATCGGCCTCCTCTACCCCTTGGGCAATCTGATTGCCGTCAACTCACCAGCGGGGGGCCGATCCTCGAGATTCACGTCGCACACGCCCATGGCATGGCGCATCCACAGCTACGGCATCCCTGTCAGGTTTGCCTTCCTCGCGGTGCGGGCGGGCCGGCGCACCCGGCGCGCAGCAGCTCGTCGCCAGGACGCCCGAGGGCGCTGTGGTGCCATCACGCCAGTTCTAGCGACTGAACTGGCTCCTCTATCGACCACCGGCCACTCGCGATCCAGCCACGTCCAGATGGCTGCGCACTTCCTCGTAGGCGCATCCTCCAGGTTGCCCCTCGCTCTGCAGGAGGGCTGACGCCTGCCGCCATGCTCCCGCGCCTCACTAGCGAGTACCCAACGGGTCAGCCTTGGCCACCCACAACGGCTGACATCCAAGTCGACACCGAGAGTGACATTAACCTTTAACGGCGCGGCTTCGGCGTTAAAGGAAACGGTGGGCCGGCGTCGCGCGGATGTAGCCGGCCTGCCATCCGGAGGGACAGCAGCGCTCGCTACGTCGCTCTACCGGTGCCAGGCCTCCGCCTGTGGCAGGCCCAGCCACTGGGGCCTCCGCATCAAGCTCTTCCCGGACCCGCTCACTTCGAGGTGAAGACCTTGATGCGGAGGCCCCAGTGGCCTGCCGAACGATCCCTGCCGGCCACAGCCCCGCAAAGTTAAGTGCGTTGGAGCTTACGCGGACGGGTCGAGAGCCGAAAAATCCCAACGCTGATAAGTAAGCCGCCGTTCCGAGCTGTTGATGAGGTCGAGCACATCTGTGGCCATGAATGCCCGCGTTCCCCGCTCAACTTCCTTTACCTGAACGATCCCGGCTCCAGCCAACTCCTCAAGCGCGGACTTCGCCGCAACAAAGGAAACGCTGAGAAGTGATTGAGCCGCACGTGCCGTCACCACTGGAACGCCAGGCAACTGCTCCATGAGTCGCACGACAGCCGAGTCCTTCCTCGGCAGCCCGCGGCGCTTTTGCTTCTCCCGGAAGCTGGCCAGGCGCGCGTCCCAGGTGGTACGCATGGCAGCGAGTTCCACGGTGAAGCGACGTGACTCCGCAACTGCATCTCGAGTTGCGGCCAAGAAGACACGGATCCATCCGTCGACACCTACGAGAGCCGCGGGATCGCTCGCATCGCCCTCATATCGGTATGCATTGAGCCCAGCGATATATTCGCGGGCATGGGCAAGTAGCGACATAGAAATCGGAAGCACATGCCCCACCGCTAGTCCTTGCCGAGCAAGGACAGTGTGAATAAGGGCTCGCCCTGTTCTCCCATTTCCATCTGTGTATGGATGAATGGTTTCGAATTGGGCATGCGTCAGTGCGGCCTGGACAAGCGGCAGAGGGTGCGGCTCAGAGATGAACCTCGCCAAGTCGTCCATGAGGGCGGGCACCTCGCTCGGGGGTGGGGGAACGAATTCCGCACCGTGAGGACTTAGCCCACTGCCGCCAACCCAGTTCTGCACCCGCCGAACAGAGCCGGCCCCCTCAGCCTGGTCCGTGCCGACCATCAGAGCCCTCTGAAGCGAGTCGATATCTTCTGGGGTGACGGCGGGGGAATCGTGCAGGACGGTGACGGCCTGCCGGAGGGCCAGGACGTTGTTGACCACCTCCCGCGCACTGGCATCGACACCGCGCGGGGCCCGCGGCTCCTCGCCGGCCCGCATGCCAAGCATCAGCTCGAGCTCGGCTACCGCGCGGGCTGACGCCACGACTCCTTCGATGCGCGACGACGCCACGGCCTCGGAGCGGAGCAGGAACCGGGCCAGAGATTCAAGGTGCGGACTAGTCGGGCTCGAGTCACCCAACGACCGAACCAAGGCATCCACTGCCGCGACCTCAGCTGCCACCTCCGTCGAGAGCCGGACAGACCGCCCGCATAGCGCATCAGGCACATAGGCACGGAAGGTTCCAGGCAGTCCAGCCGCCCACGACGCCTCGGCATCAGGCTGCGACTGCCACCGCTGCTCGGAAAACCTTGCCACCAGACACGCTCCAATGCTTCAACCACAAGAGGATGCGTTTAAGGATAGTCTTCATCGCGTGAGGTTTGGTGTGATGCTCGCAGACGTCGCGACCCACTGGGTCGTGGCGCCTTTTGGCGTGTCATCGCCCGAGAGAGCAGCGACCTCACGTCTGTCCTTGCCGAGCTGGGGGAGTCAGCCAACTCTTTCCGGCACCAAGGCCGTCCGCACAGGGACGGTCACTGTGCGCGCTCGAGGCCAGGAAGACAAAAAGGCGACCGTCTTGGTCGCCTGTCGGGCGGCACAGCCATGCCGCCCGTTCCTTGCCCGGGGAGCCACCCCGAGCAATTTCATGTCTCTGCTTAGCCAGCCGACTCTGTCGGCACGGTCTGCCGCGACCCATGGGGCCAACCACGGTCACGGCTTGGGAGGGGGCTCAACTCTCAGCTGACCTAACCCAAACCACACTCACACCTCCGCTGACCAGGCAATATCCGCCGATGGGTCAAGCGGCCAGTTGAGTTTTGCCCTCATCCCTATGTTGTTCTGGAGCAGATCATAGCCGCCAGCCATGGGGCTAGTCCGTCTTTGCCAAAAACAGGGTCACTCGCGTCGCCCTCGGACTATGCCCACATCACCACAAGCAAGACAAAGTCACTCGATCGAGTGAAGCGCTCTCGCACGTCAACCTTGCGACTCTCCGGCCCGCCGACGGGACCAGGGGCAGGGCTTGACCAGCCGCTCGCGCTGAACCGGAGTGTTCGCGAGCGGCTGACGGCCGCCCTTGACGCTCTACTCGCAGATCGGTCGCTTCGCGGTCGACCGCTGGTCGAGGTCCTAGCAGCCACTGTGCTCTTCGCGAAGTCGCCTGCGGGGGAGTCGCAACTGGAGCTCACAGCTGGCGAGTTGGCGCGATGGGCGGGGGTATCGGAGTCCTACGTCGACCATCGGGTGCTGCCGGCCCTTCGGGTCTCGGGTGCGGTCTCGACCGAGGTGATGACGGCGTCGGTCGAGGGCGTGCGTCGGGTGACGGGCTTGCGGTGGGAGCTGCTGCCGCTCTCGGCCGCCCTGGCGCGGTGCTCTGCTCCGTTGGTCCTGGAGAAGCGCGAGTTGGCGGTTCTCCTGGCGTTGTGCGAGAAGCTGTTCGGCCCTGGGTGGGCTCCGGTGGGTAAGCCGGAGACGCCACCTGGGCTGCTGGGTGAGCGGCGGGGTCGCGGGGCGGCGGCCGAGCGTCTCGCGCTGCTCCGTCTGGTGCTGGCGGCGCGGCCGGATGGCCGGGTGCCCTTGGTGGGCGGGGCGGTGGCGGCCGGGTTCGATCGGGCGGATGCGACGGTCGCGCGGCTGATCGGCCGCCCGTTGGTGGAGGCGGCCCAGGTGGTGGACGGGCTGCTCCGGCGAGGGTTGCTGAAGGTGCCGGGCCGCGGTGTACCCGACGCACGGCTGAGGATCCTGGTGCCGGCGGTCGCCGCGGCACACGGGCGTTCCCAGGCGGACCTGGAGGTCGTCCCCGAGCAGATCCCGCCGGGCGTCGACGAGGACGTCGAACCTGCAGGAGCTCCGTCGGAGGGCCGGGGCTCTGTGTGCACGCAGTGCTCGGGCTCGTTGGAAGACGAGGACCCGTCGGGACCGGGGGAGGGCTGGCTCCAGGTCGGCTTCTTCGACGTCGTGGACGGTGATCTCGTCGATGCGGATGGTGCACTCAGGGGTCAGGACGTTCCCGACGCAGCGAAGGCAGGGGATGAAGATGGCTCTGACCTGGGCGAACAGGCTGCTGAGGTGTCGGGGAGCGGCGCGGAGGCTGGTGCACCACTCCACGCCCACCACGCGCCTCAGGTGGTTGCTCTAGGTGGTTCTGGTGCTGCTGAGTTTCGCTTTTCCGGCGAAGCCGCGTTGGGGTTCCCACCGCTGCCGGAGCGCGTGAGCGGGCGCGAGGACCGGCCCGAGCCCGGCACCGTCGAGGCCGCCGAGCAGGTCGGTGGTTGCGGTGGCCCGCTTCGCGGGGAACAGCACCAGGACCTCGTCGTCGAACGGCAGGATCAGAAGTCGCCTGTCGGTGCTGCGCGGGTGCTGCTGCGGTGGTCCCTGCCCCGAGGGCTGGAGCGGGTCCTGACGCCGGTGCAGGGGGAGTGGGCCCGGATCGGGCATACCGGTGGCCGACGTCGAGTACGGGCCGCAGCACGGGCCGAGCTGGTGCGCCTGGCCGGGATCGTCGGCGCTGAGCAGGCCCCGGCGCTGCTGGCGGAGCGCCTGGAGCGCCGGTTGGCCGCGCAGTTCGGGCAGCCGGTACGGGATCCGATCGGCTGGCTGCTCGGCCGCGGATTGCCGCAGCGGGCCGAGTGCTACGCCCAGGCGTGCGATGACCGGGTGCGGATGGACACCGGCCGGGTCTGCCCGTCCTGCGAGCTGCTGGTCGAGGACCGCCGGGCGCTGCGGCACCAGGTCGCACGGTCCGTCACCGAGCAGCTGCTTGTCCTCGCACCGGAGGAGTTCCGGGCGGAGGTGGAACGGCGGCTGAGCCGGGAAGTTGCCCGGCTGGCGGCCGAGGAAGCCGTCCGCCGGGAGCGCGCGACGATCGAGCGCGCCCGGCGTGAGAAGGCGTGGGCCCGACAGCGGGACGAACAGGCCGCTGCTCAGGCTGAGTTGGCGGCCCGGCCGTGCCTGGAGTGCGGGGTGCCGGAGGCCGGTGGGCTGTGCCTGATCTGCTCGGAGACCCGGACGACGCGCCAGGCCTTGGAGTCGGCTGCGGAGTTCGCGGCCGTGGCGGCCGGCCTGGTGGACGTCCCGGCCGCCAGGGGCGGACTTCTGGGCGTGTGCCGGGCGCGGCTGGAGGCCGAGGCCGAGCAGGCGGGGGAGCGGTGGCGCGGCCAGGGACTGCCGGAGGCGGCGGTGGTCTGGCAGCTGCGGGAGCTCGTCGAGCAGCTGGTGGCCCGGGAGCGCGCGCTCGCGCTGGAGGCCCTGCTTCACGGCCCGCAAGCGAGGGCGGAGGCCGACCGGGTGGCCGGGATCGAGCGGGCCCGGCGTCGCGGCGAGCCGGAGGTCCTGGCCGCAGCCGACGAGGCGGCCCGCCGGTGCGCGCAGGCCTTGCTGGCGCAGCAGCTCGACCAGGTCCGCGCCGAGGTCCAGGACCCGGTTCAGCCCCCGGCCAGTGGCTGGCGGGAGCGGATGTCCCAGTACGCGTCCCAGCCGCTGGAGGACGAGAGCCTTCCGGCGCCGGTGCGGCCGGCGCGGGCCCGGACGGCGGTGAGCGCGGCGTGAGCAGCGGACTTGAGCTCGCCATGCGGTGCGCGGGCAGGGGTTGGTGGGTCCATCCCCTGCTGCCCGGATCGAAGCGCCCGGCCGGCAACTGCCGCCGGTGCCGCCCACCCACGCCCGGGGGCCAGTCGCCCTGCGGGTTCCCTGACCTGGGCGCCGGCGGCTGCGGCTGCCTGGCGGCGGGACGGTACTGCCACGGGGTACGGGCGGCGACGACCGATCCGGAGCTGATCCGCCGCTGGTGGCGCGGCCGCGACTTCGCCGTCGGCGTGGCCACCGGCCCGTCCGGTCTCGTGGTCGTCGACCTGGACGACCACCACCACCCTCTGCCGGAGCGCGAGTTGGTGCTGCCCGGCATCGACCTGGCCGCCGTCCTGGAGGCCGAGCGGGTGCGCACCGGGGTGGACGTGCTGGAGCTGCTGTGCCGGGTGCGGCGGGCCGAGAGCCTGCTGCACGCCCCGCCGACGCTGACGGTGCGCACCCCGGGCGGCGGAGTCCACCTCTGGTACCGCGCCGGTGGGGCCCGGTTCACGCAGGGCTCCGGCCGGCTGGGCTGGCAGATCGACGTGCGGGCCGGCTGGTCCACCGCGGTCGCGCCCACGACCAGGACCCCGGCCGGCTGCTACCAGGTCACCGGGCCGGAATCTGAACCTGCCCGGCTGCCGCGTTGGCTCGCCCTCGAGCTCGCACGCGTCGGCCTGCGCTCCCGCGACCCCGCCGTCGACCCGCCGCCGGCCCGGATCCGGCTTCCCCGCCCCGCAGCGCGGCACCGGCCGCACGACGCGGCCGCGTACGCCGCCGCGGCACTGCGCCGGGAGGCCGAGGCCATCGCCTGCGCCCGCTCCGGCCGCAACGACCAGCTCAACCGGGCCGGGTTCCGGCTCGGCCAGCTGGTCGGCGGCGGGCTGCTGGAGCTCGACGACGTCCACCAGGTCCTCACCGAGGCCGCGGCGCTCGTCGGGGTCGACCCCGACGAAGCCAAGGCCCAGTCCACCCTCCGCCGCGCACTCCAGGCGGGCATGCGCTCGCCGCGCACCATCCCAAGCCCCGGAGCACGGCCATGACCGACCTGACCACCCGCGTGACGCTCCCGGTCCCGGCCGGCGAACCCCGGCCCACCCGTCCGGCGCCGACCGCCGAAGTGGGGGAGTCGGCGGCCGCGGCACCGACCGAGCAGCAGAACACCGAGCGCGGGCCGAAACTGTCGCAGGCGGACGTCCTGCTCCACCTGGGCATGGACGAGTACGTCCTGGTGCGCTGCGACCAGACCGCGTACGCCGTCCCGGCCGAAGGACCGCCGATCGCCCGCCCGCTGCGCGCCGCCGGCGGCTTCGGCGGAACCGGCAGCCTGCGCCAACTCCTCAATCGCTCCTACGTCCTGCGCACCGGCCGGGCCCCCTCCCAGGGGTGTCTGACGGACGCGATCGCCTCCATGGATGCCCTCGCCCTGGACGCCCCGGATCAACCGGTCCACCTGCGGATCGCCCCCGACCCGGCCGACGAACAGGTCACCTGGCTCGACCTAGGGCGGGCGGACGGGAAGAGCGTGTGCATCGAGCCGGGCACCTGGTCGGTGACCACCCCGCCCGTCGGCGAGGGCCCGCTGTGGCGGCGCACCCGGCTTACCGGCGAACTCCCGCTGCCCGAACGCGATCCGGGCGGCTGGCGGGGTGGGCTCGGGCTGCTGCGCGAGCTGTCCGCGCTCGCCGAACCATCTTGGCGTATGGCCGTCGCCTGGCTGCTGGCCGGGCTGCGACCCGACATGCCCCGCCCCGTCGCGTACTTCAACGGCGAACGCGGCACCGCGAAGACAACCTCCGCCCGGCAGCTGCTGCGGGTACTCGACGGGATCCGCGCCGAGGTCCGCAACGTGCCGCGCTCCGAGGACGACGGCGCGGTCGCCGCCTCGGCCGGCTGGACCATGGGCCTGGACAACATCCACGGCATCCCCCAGTGGCTCTCGGACTTCCTGTGCCGGACCGTCACCGGGGCCTCCGTCGCCAAAAGAGAAATGTATACGGATGATGACGTCACCTCCTGGGCCTACCAGCGCCCGGTCGTGCTGACCGGCATCGACGTCGGCGCCCTCCAGCCCGACCTCGCCGAACGACTGCTCCCCTTCACCCTCGAAATGATCGACCCCAAGGCGCGGCGCAGCGAGCACGACCTGTGGCGCAGCTACCGGGTCGCGCACGGCCGCATCCTCGGCGGCCTCCTCGACCTGGCGGCCGCGGTGTGGGCGCGCCTACCCGACGCGGCCGCCCAGCTCGGCCAACGGCCACGGATGGCCGACTGGGCCGAACTGCTGTGGGCGCTGGACGCGGTCACCGGCTGGGACACCCTGGCCACCTACACCGGCGCCCAGGAGGAGATCACCGACGACGTCATCGAAGCCGACCCGGTCGCCACCGCCCTCACCCGCTGGGCCAGCACCGCCGACACCACCGAATGGCAGGCCACCACCGGCCAGATCGACAACACCCTCCGCCCGCCCGGCCCCATCCCCGACACCTGGCCCAAGACCACCGCACTGCTCTCCGCCCGCCTCACCTCCCTCGCCCCCGCACTGCGCGCCCGCGGCATCGACATCCGCAAACTGCCCCGCACCGGCAGCGGGCGAGGCTTCCTGATCACCCTCAACCCCGCCCCGGACCCGCGCACCTGACCCGACACCCGCCCGCCTGACGCACCCAGGACCCCACACCGCTCACCTCCCACCTGCCGTCGCCACCCGGACGCGCGGGCCCTCCGCATGCCCGGACACCGTCAGAACACCGCCCCAGGACGGCACGAGCCCCTCCTCCACCGGTCGGCACCGCGGAGCCCCGCCAAGGAGACGGGAACCCACCGCCAGGACCCTCCAGCCGGCTCAGGCCGGCTGCCGCATCCGCCAGACGGTGACGCACAGGCGACGCTGCCCGTGACGCACCCGGCGCCCGGCCTACAAGTGGCTCTGACCTGCAAGTTCTCGCGGTCTGCTAAGCGGCCATGACGCTGATGACGCTCTCGTACCCCATCTCACTGAGAGGAAGGAAGAAGAGGGGTAGGCGAGCCGGAGACATGGTGCGTCAGAGCGTCATCAGCGTCTGCCGCCCGCCTGTCCGGAAGAAAAACCACAGGTCAACGCGGCATCCGGGCGAACACTCCAGCGTCACCCGGCAGCGTCACCGGGAGTGTCTGCGTCATCAAGCGGCGCCGGAGTGCCGGGGGATCGGCAGCGGCGACTCCAGACTCCGACCTCTCGGCGGCCGGATCCGGTTCACGACGCGGGATGCGGAAGAGCGCCGGCCCTACGCCTTCGACCCGAGGGTGCGCGAGGGCCGGGCCCGGTGGTCGGGGTGCTCGGGCCGGCGTGCGGACGCTGTGGTGGCGGCTGCGGCGGGCGACCGCAGAGCTGCTGATCCTCCTGGGCGCCCTCCACCCGGCACTATCGACACCATGACCTCGCCGCTTCAGGCCGCCTCTCACTGGACGCTCACCGCCGTCCCGTACGGCACCGCCGATGCCCGCGCCCTCACTCAAGCCCTCCACCAGGAGCAGCTCGCCATCTACAACACCGCCGACGACCCCGAGACAACCGACAGCGCAGAATTCGACGCCCCGCACGGCCGATTCCTCGTTGCCCGCCTCGGAGACGGACCGGCCCTAGCCTGCGGGGGCTGGCGCACCCTCGGCCCCTCGACAGCCGAGATCAAGCGGATGTACGTGGCCCCGGCCGCTCGCGGGCAAGGGCTCGGCCGCCGGATCCTCGCCACTCTCGAACAAGACCTACTCGGCCGCGGCCACACCGAGGTCCTGCTGGAGACCGGCGTCCACAACATCGCGGCACTCGCCCTGTACGCCGCCTCCGGCTACACGCCGGTCCACTCCTACGTCCCCGGCCGCAACCCCGACATCAACCGGGCGCTGAAGAAGGCCGTCCTACAACCGGCCTGGTACTGACCTCCGACCCCGACGGCCACGCACGCTCCGGCGCTCGGCTGCTCAATGGCCAGCGGCCGGGAAGTGCTCTGCCAGGATGGCCGCATGAAGTGGAACGTCGAGGTGGACATCCCCGGGATCGGCCCGCGCATGCTGACCGTCGATCAACCCAGTGCGTCCGACGCCCTGGAACACACCAAGTCACGCGTCAACGACATGTTCCTGCAACTGCCTTCCGGGATCACCAGTTACACCGTCGCGGTGTTCGAACCGGGGCACCGCACGGGAGACGCATCCGTCTGCGCCGAGAGCATCACCCTGGTGACGGCGACCGAGCCCGCTCGCGGCTGACGAACCTCGTGGCGGCGCAAGCGCCGCCATACTGGCCAGGAACCAAGGAGGTCCCGCCGACGGGGGATGCGGCGGGACCTCATCCCTGACGCTACGCCGCAGGCTCCTTGGGGTCCACTGATTCCCCGAGGCCACACCACGCACGAAGGCGCTCAAGCGGGCGTGGCAACCGCGGGGGTGATGGCTGACGGGGCGCTGAACTCTGAAGCCAGAGCGTCCATCACGACCTCATCGCACACCTGGCCGAGCCAGTACCCAGCCTGGCGGATCGCGCCGACCTTCTGGAAGCCGGCCTTCTCGTACGCGCGGATCGCGCCTGCGTTCGGTGCGAGAACCTTCAGCCAGACCATCCGAAGGTTCGTGATGTGGAAGGCGTAGTCGAGGGTGAGCTGGGTCGCGGCGGTGCCCAGACCCCGGCTGCGAGCCTCGGGACCCAGCATGATCACAAACTCGGCGGTGCGGACACTGTGGTCGGGCAGCAGGGTCGCGACTCCGGTCGGCGTCGGCTCGCCGCTGGTGAGGTCGTAGATGGTGAAGCGGATGTTCTCGCCGCGCTGCTGGTGCGCCATGCCCTCGGTGCGGGCTTCCAGGGACTCGGGGGCCTGGCGTCCGTAGCCGACCAGCAGGGCGGGGTCCTGCTCCCAGCGCCAGTAGGTCTCGACGAGGTCGGTGCGGTACGGGCCTAGCCCGCAGGTCTCGGTGCGCAGCCAGATGATCGGGTCAGCGGGGCTGGTGATGGCGGTCTCCGATGGTGAGCACGGGGGTGTAGGCGTGGGTCGAGGACGGCTCGGCGACGTCGTCGCCGTTCATAGTCTGCACCCAGGCGTGGAGCCGGATCGGGTCGGACGCAATTCCGTGGCACCAGCGGACGCCGAGGCGCCGGGAGGCGAGCAGCAGGACGGCGGCGACGGACTCCTCCAGGCACGCGGTGCGACCAGGGGAGTACCAGCCAGCGCGACGCACCGTGGTGACGGCGCGGGTCGCCTCCCGGAGGGTCGCAGGCCGGATGTTCCGGGCATTGGCGGCGGCCAGGAGCGAGAGGGCGTGCCGCATGCCGGTGCGGTGCTGGCGGGTGGCGGTGAAGACGACGGTGAGCGCGGCCGCAGCCGTGAGTGTCCCGGCGAGCGGGCCACGCGGCGGTCGGATGACCCCCGCGGGATGCTCGGTGCTGCCCCAACTGGCCAGGGCCGAGGAGACAATCAGCGCAGGCGCCCACGATCCCGGCCCGCTGACGGGGGCGAGCAGACCCAGGGCAAGGAGCCGGCGAGCGAGGGCGGGGGCCATGCGGTCGAGGACCCCGGTACGGGAGAGCGCGTCCCACTGGGCTGCGGCCGGGGGCTGGAGGGCCTGGACGCTGCCGGCTCGGTAGTCGATGAGGACCAGGGCGTGGCCGAAATCGACCGCGCGGACGACCTTCGGGCAAGTGACGAACAGGGGCAAGTCATCCACGGCGGTCTCCTTCGCGGGAGCGCGACCAGGTAGTGGCCGTGCGGTCGAGGGTGCGGAGCCACGCTTCGGCGGCCAGAGCCTGTTCCAGGGGCGCGAGGGACATCGGGATGCCAGCGGCGGCCTGGGCGAGGTGCGCTCTCAGCAGGACCGGGTCGACGAGGCCGAGAGCGGCGAGGCGTCCGTCGGCCAGACGTTGGAGCTCCGGCAGAGCCGCGCGCAGTCCGGTGTAGTGGTCGGCGTTGAAACTGCCCTTGGTCGTCCGGGAGGCCAGCGCATCCGGCAGGACGCTGGCCATGGCTCGGGCGAGCACGGGCTTGTAGCTGTGGACCGGGGGCCGGGCCCGGACCTCAGTGCGTAGTACGGCGTCGACGACGGACGCGTCAAGGAACGGGTTGTGCAGCTCGATGCCGGACGCGGCGGCCAACTGGGCATCGGCGGCTGCGGTCCGGGCGACTTCGCGGACCTCGTCCACCAGGATCCGTACCACGAGGTCCAGGTCGGGCAGCGGATCGGTCGCCGCAGCGGCCTCGTGGACGGCGTCGGCCAGCATCCCGGCTGCGGCGCCCGTGGCCCATTGGGGCAGCGGCAGCGCCGGAAACCAGCGCACGTCTCCCCGCCCGGTCTGCGAGGCACCGTCCTCCAGTGCGGTGGCCAGGTCGGCCAGGGCCTGGGCGCGGTCGGTGCGGGTCAGGGCGCGGGCCTCGCGCAGCAGCGGCAGGACGGGGCGGTGGCGGAGCCGGGCCCAGCCCGCGGCTTCGGCGGCGGCCCGCCGGTAGAGGCGGTGGCGCAGCAGGTCGGCCAGGTGCGCGGCCGGCACGAACAGCACGCTGTCGCCGCCGTCGCCGGTCAGGTGGGTGCGGCTGCCGAGCCGGTCGCGCATCCAGCGCAGCTGCCCTTCGAGCCGGGCCCGGGTCAGGGTCGACGGCGCGGGCTCGTCGGTGACCGGGACCGCGGTGATGTCCGTGTAGGGCAGGTGCTCGGCGCTCAAGGGGAGAAGGTGGTGGACGAGGCGCGGCTGGTGGGCGGCGGCCAGCCGCGCGTACGAGAGGTCGGCGCCGTCCGTCTGGCCGGCCGGATGGACGGTGACCGCGTGCAGCGTCCCGCTGTCGGGTCGGGCGGTCGCGGCGAGCAGGGCGAGCGAGGAGGAGTCCAGGCCGCCGGACAGATCGCACGTCAGATCGGGATCGCCCGCCACCCGCAGCCGGACAGCCTCCTCCAGCGCGGAGCGGAGCCGGTGGTGGGCCAACCCCGGGAGGGGATCGGGGCGCCACACCATCGCACACCGCAGATCCCGTCCTGCGGCGAGCTCGGTCCGGGTGCCGGGCAGGAGCTGCTTCACGCCGGTGAAGAACGTCCGGGTCCCGACCGCGGCGGGGACGTGTGGCAGGAACACCGCGACCGCGACCCGCACCGGGTCCACCCCGGCGCTGGTGAGGTCGGCTAGGGCGCGCGCCGAGCTCGACCAGGCCCAACCGCCCTCGTAGCGGGTGGCGTACAGCGGCAGTGCTCCGGCCGGATCGGTGTGCACCACTGTGCGCTGTCCGCGCTGCTCGACCACCGCGTACGCGCCCGACCATCGCCAGGAGACGTCCTCGGGTAGCGGGCGACGGGCCAGGCTGCGCAGCTCAGCGTCGGTGGCGCCGCACGGCCCCAGTATCGCTACCTGGCCTCCGTCCGGTGTACTGAACGACCGGGCACCGGGCGTTCCGGTCTGCCAGAGCAGTGCATTCGGGCCGAGACATGTGGCTCCGGCCGGCCGGAGCACGCCGGATCCGCGCGTGAACCCTCCGAAGATCACGATGAACCCCTTCCTGGTCCGGTACGGCCGGTCGTGTGGTGCGGCACCCCGGGGTCCGGGGTGCCGCACCACACGGGGTGGTCGGTCAGGCGCAGTTGTAGGCGCGGCGCTTGTCCTCGCTCTGGCCGCCGCCCTGGCCCTGGGTCAGGGCCACGAGGCCGCCGAGCTCGACGAGCTCCTCCTCGGGCTGCGGGGACACGGTGGTGGTGGGGTGTGCGGTCTGGCCGTCCATGACGACTCCTCCATGCGGAAGTGCAGATGGTTGCCGCCGAGCGGTGCCCGGCGGGTGGTGCCTCATCAGGACACCGCCTGCCAGGCCGGCTGCCGAGCGAACTCCCGTCGTGCGCACGTCGTTTGCGCGCTGCGCACACGGCCTCGACCGGGTGTCACCGTCCGGCTACCGTGAGCAGGCTGATGTCCGGTGTTCCCGGAGGGAGCGGCCATGCGCAGTCAGGTACCGGACTGGAACTCGCCGCGCGCCCAGAAGCTCATCGCCAGCGGCGACGTCGGCGGCCTGATCCGCTGGGCCCGCATGCAGCACGGTTGGCGTCAGATCGACCTCGGCAAGGCGACCGGCTACTCCGCCTCGGCCGTCAGCCGCCTTGAGACCGCCGACCGGCCCGCGACTGACCTGGACATGCTCAAACGGTTCGCCGACGCCCTCGTCATCCCTCCGGGGGTACTTGCCGCACTTATCGGCGTAACCCCGCCTCGGGCCACTACAGTTGCTAGCGCTCAGCGCACGGTCACATCCGAGGAGGATCCGATGAAACGCCGGTCCCTCCTCGCCGTCGGCCTGGCTGTCCCCGCGCTTGCCCTCGACCCCCTCGACGAGGCCCTCGCACTGCTTCCCGCCCCTGCCTCTGCTCCGACCCCGAACCGCCTGATGGCCCAGTACCGTCAGGCCCGCGCGCAGTTCAACCGCGGAACCCATGCCGAACTGATTGAGGCGCTCCCCGACCTCCTGGCCACCGCCGAGGCCTGTGCGGACCACGGCGAAGCTGCCGACTACGCCCGGCTCGCCGCCTGCTACGACCTGGCCACGGAAACCCTGTCCAAGGTCGGCCGCTACGACGCCAGCAGAATCACCGCCGACCGGTCCAACACCTACGCGCGCCTCTCCGGAGACCCCCTAGCCGGCGCCGCGTCCGCCCGCGCCTTCAGCATCGTCCTGCGCCACGCCGGCCGTGCCGCCACCGCACAGCGCATCACCCTCCACGCCGCCGCCCAGGTCGAGACCACCGGACTCACCACCGCCGCCCAGGCCCGGACCTTCGCGCAGATGCTCTGCACCGTCGCCTACGCCGCCGCAGAGGCCGGCGACCGCGACCGTGCCCTGGAGATGATCCGGGACGCCGAGCGCGCCGCCGCGCTCCTCCCCGAACAGCCCGGCACGCCGACCTTCTCAGTCACCCCGGCCTCCGTGACCCTCTACAAGGTCGGCGTCCTGTGGTCCCTCGGCGATGCCGGCGCAGCCGTCCACGCGGGTCAGAACCTTCGTCCGGAGCAATTCGCGACGGCCGAACGACGCGGCCGACTCCACACAGACATGGCCCGCGCCTGGTGGCGGTGGGGTAAAGCCGAGCAGACCGCGCAGGCTCTCCTCGCGGCCCACCGCACCGCCCCCGCCGAGGTGCGCGACCGCCCCAGCATCCGCGCCATCGTCACCGACCTCGCCCTGCATCATCCCCACACCAGCGGAGTCCGTGAACTGGCCGCCGCCGTACGGTCGGCACAGCCATAACCGGCGAGGGCGACTGCCGAAGGACAGTCGGTGTTTCTAGTCCGTCATGGGGATGAGCGCGGTCGGGTGGGTGTTCGGGATCCAGCGGCGGTCCCAGGGCCGCTGAACGCGTCGCGGGGCAGCGGGACCGCCTCGGTGCTGACTGTCTCGAAGACCTCCAGGAACAGGTTGTCCCCCTCCGGCGCGCTCTGGCTCGCCTCGGCGAACGCGGCGACCAGGGACTGGACTTCGTCTCCGAACTGACGAGATTCCCCGACGCCATGGGGTGCCCTCCTGCCAGGCTAGCTTCACTACGATCGGCACAGGAGACGGAACCACGATGGCCACGGCGCAGCAGCCCACGTCCGCGCAGCACCGGAGGGTACGGTGGAAGCACATCGACCAGGCGCTGGCCCGCTACTCGACCGAATCGCTGGTGGTGCTGCTGGAGACCGCGCTCGGCTCCCCGGGCTGCTCCCGCTTCCACGATCACCTGCTGCTCCTGTGGACCCGAGTCCTGCGAAGCCCTGCCCGGTCCGGGGAGCGGGCGTGCGCCGAGGATCTGCCGGGACTGGTCGAGACCCTCGTCCGTGCTGCTCCCGGGCGCGGCACGCTGACAGAGGCGGAGCCGAACGACCCGCGGGCGCTGGTGCGATACGAGGTGGCGGGGGAGCGGCTGCTGGTTCACCCCGGGCAGCTCGACCATCCGATGATGTTCCTTCGCTGCGCGGAGCTGACGGCGCGGGCGGTCGACGAGTCCGTGCTGGCCGTGCACGGTTTCACCCTCACCGACGTCCTGGAACTCGTACTGCGCTGCACTGACCGGCTCGTGTCGGGTCTCGCGCCGGCGTGGCCCGAGGTGTACGACGACCGGTCAGCGCAGGACATCGCCTGTGGAATCAGCCCCGGCGAGTACGACGCCGCCCAGGAGCTGGCCGACCTGGACCCCGCCGAGATTGCCGCCGCCTGCCGGGAGCCGGATCGCGCCGCACACGCGCTCGCGTGGCTGACCTCGGACATCACCGCCATGCCGCTGCGCTACCACCCCAGAGCACCGCTCCTGGGGCCGGTGCTCGCCGTCGTCGCGCACGGCCGCCGCCAGCTGGTCCCGGCCTCCGCCATGCTGAACAGCTTCGCCGCGGCCCTGGAGCGCCTGACCACCCAGGTCCCGAACGGGCCGGCCACCGAGGAGCGCCTCCAGGCGCTGACCGTGGACCGCGTCGCCCAGCTGCTGGGCCTGGACGGGGCACCCACCCGGCCCGGGCCGGTGTGCGTGATCTCCTCACCCACCCACCGCTACGACATCGCCGTCGTCAGCGCACTCGCGGACGGCCTCCTGTCGGCCCGGGTTGAGGAGGGCCGAGCCAAGCTCGCCGAACAGCCGACCGGTCGGGGCCGGCTCGTGGTCTACGGCGGGCCCCGGGTACTCGGGCCGGAGCTGATCCGTGACACCTGCTACCTGCACGTCGAAGAGCTCGCCGAGATCCTCGCCGACGCGGAAGGCAACCCGGCCCTGCTGGCCCTGTTCGTCCTGGAGCTCACCGAGCACCCCGGCGTCGACGCCGTCTTCCACCATGAGCCGCTCGACGCGTGGAGCGCCTGGTCGCGCGCGGGCACGCTGCTGCTCCCCGGCCCGCCCCGCAACGAAGTCGCCGTCGTTCCGGCGGCCAGGGTCGACCTCACCTGGCAACGGGCCGCAGCCTGGGCCCGCCCGGACGACGTCCTCGCCACTGTCGGACTGCAGCCGGCGCTGCACTGGCGCTTCGCCCACCTCGTTGATCCCGACCCCGGCGTGCCCGGCACCCACGCCGACCTTCTCCAACCGGGCCCCGGTGAAGTGCTGGTGCGGGTCAGCACCGATCCACCGATGGCCATCATCGCCCGGCCCGGCCGCGGCCACGACGCCGTGCTCGACCTGGCCGCGATGACCGGGCTCGCCGACAGCATCCGCACCACCGTCACCGGATGCCCCCTGGTCGCCGAGCACTTCACCCTGCCCGACGGCGCTCCCGTCGTGATGCAGCTGACCGGGACCGCCCGCTCCTACCGGCCCCCGGCCACCGGCCCCGGTGGGGACGAGCCGGACGCAGGGGAGTGGCTGCCACTGCACACCGGCGCGGACCCCGACCGGGCCTGGATCGGCATCGACTTCGACCTGACCCTGCTGGCCGCCTTCACCGGCGACGCCCACCAGGGCCACCGGGTGCTCGGCCGGCTCCTGCACCACCTGATCGAGCAGCTCCGCCGCGGCCGCAGCGCCGGAGACGGCACCGACTCGGAGGCATTCGCCGAAGCCTGGAACACCGCACACCCGGTACTCCGCCTCACCGGCACCACCACCTTCTGGCCCGCGACCGCCCCCCACTACACCCTGCCGCGCTCGCGCCACCTCCACGCCCGGGCCCTGCGCAGCGCGGCCGCCGCCGTCCGCCGTGCAGACGTGCCGGTCGGAGCCTGGCACGGTGCCGACGCCTACGCCCGGGGCGGCCCCGCCGAGCAACTACTGCGCGCCCTTGAAGACGAGCTCACCCGGCAGATCCGATCCCACCAGCCCGATCTGGTCGACGAGCTGGCCCGGCAGCTGAACGCGGCCTGGAGCACCCGCACCCGCGGCCACCACGAGGTGACCGTGAACCTCGCCGCACCCTGGGCGCAGAACTGGGCCCCGGAAGCCGGCCGCCGCCAGGCGGATGCCGCCACCGCCACCTCCGCCCTGCAACTGCTCCTCCAGCAGGCGGTCACCGCCCCGCCCACCGGCCGCCGGCCCGTCGACGTCCTGGCCGTCGCCGAACTGGTCGCCCTGGCAGAGCTCGTACTGCACTGCGGCACCACCGCGGTCGCCGCCGCCCGCCGACTGCACGACCTCCACCTCGAGATCCACGCCAGCGGCGTGTTCACCCTCACCGACACCGACCAGGCCCGCACGGCCGACCCAGACGCTGAACTGCTCCACCTCAGCTTCGACGCACAGGCGTACCAGCACGCCCGGCAGCAGCACTTCATCACCCAAGCCGCCACCGCCGCACCCGAACACCTGGACCCGGCCGCCGTGTTCGCCACCCTAGGGACCCGGGTCCGCGTCGACTTCACCGCGCCGCGTCTACCCGCCGGCAGCCAGCTCGCGGCGGCCGACCAGCTCCTCCAGCAGCACTGGGGCTTCGGATTCGCGGCGCTGGGGGCCGTGCTGGCAACCGCCGCCGACTGGCCGACCGCAACGGACGGCATCGCCGCCGTCACCGCCGAGGACCTGGTCCATGAGACCGCCACTTGGGCGGCGCTGCCCGAACGCGAGCTGGCAGCCGCTGTTGACCGGCTGCGCCTGCACTCGGCCAATGCCGCACCTGCCGGAGCGCACGCCTACACCGAGGTCGAGCGCCGCATCCGGCCCGCCACCCATCCGCTGATCGAACACGGCGGCCGCCTGCTCCTGCTGCCCTGGCTCCTCCATACCTCCCAAGAGCTCTACGCCGCATACCTCCACGAGGGCCGACTCCCCCACCCCGACCTGCCCCGGCCTGTCGGGGACGCCCTTCGTCGCCACCGGCAGCAGCTCGACGAACGCCTGGAAGCCGACATCAAGGCCGTCGCCCGCGCAGCCGGCCTGCCCCACCGCTTCCGCCTCCTGGAGAAGACCGCCGCTCAACTCGGCATCCCCGGCCTCATCGGCGAGATCGACCTGCTCGTCGCCGACCCGGCCACCCGGCGCCTGTGGGTGATCGAGGCGAAGAACCCCGAAGGTGCGGTTGCCCCGCACGCCCTGCTCCAGCACGTCCAACGCTTCACCGCCCGCTACCGCGACAAGCTCCTCGCCAAGGCCGCCACCATCACCGCCCACGCGGACGCGGCCGCCCGCGCCTGCCAGGCCCCCGGCGACCTGAACTGGGACGTCATCCCGCTGATGGTCACCCGCACCATCGAACCGGCCGGCTTTGTCGCCGACCCGAAGGTCGCCTTCACCATCGCCGACCACCTCGCCCAGGTCCTGACCTCCCCGGCGCGCCCACGCCCGGGGTGGAACAGCCCGGACGAAGGGAAGAGCTGATGCCAACCGCACTGGAGCGTGTCGACGTGGCCTACGCCCTGGTCACCGACCCCACGGCCCAGCGGGTGCTCCTTGTCAGAGACCGTCGAAGCGGAAAGTGGGGACTGCCCGGCGGCCGGCGGGAGGATGGTGAGACCCTCCCCGAAGCTGCTGCCCGCAAGGCCTTGGAGGAAGCCGGTGCGCCCGTACCTGTCCCTGCCGGGCTGATCAGCGCTTTCGCTTCGGTCGCCGCTTGGGCTGGACTCGCTTGCCCACGGGCCGGACCGTGGGCTTCGGCCGCTTGGTCTGCGTGGCCGCGGCGGCCTGGAGGATGGTGAGGAGCTTGGCCTTCAGCTCTTGGCACTGTTCGGGGGTGGTCGCGTCGGCCGGGGTCTCCAGGAGGTGGGTCTTGAGGACGGCGAGCATGTCCCACTCCCATGGGCCGCGCTCACGTGGGCTGGGAATGAGGAGGGCGTAGTCCTCGTCGTACAGGTCGCCGAGCAGGGCGAGGGCGTCGGCGTCGCTGATCTTGTTGACCTGTTCGCGTTCCGGGGCACCGGTGGCTACGCTCTCAGCCTGACGTGCCTGTTGCAGAAGCATCAGCCGGATGTTCTCCAGCGTCGCCATGCGTCCGCCAGCCCCGCCGCACAGCCATGCGGCTGCTGCCGTTGTGATGACGAAGGACACGGCACCGCCGTCCTCACCGCCGGAGAGGTCCATCGGCTCCCTGCCCGAGGGGAACTCGGAGAGCTTGGCCAGCGCCTCCGCTCGGTACTCCTCGGGCGTGAGGCGCTCGACGATGCCACGAGCACCTTCCGTCACCACCTCGTTGGGCAGGGGCCTGCGCTCTTCGATGGCGGTGAAGGCGTCGTTGACGATCCGCGCGGCTTCCTTGGTGGCGAACTCGTAGCGGGGCATCGGGTAGGCGGCCCGGCCGGGATCGTCGTCCCAGCTGCCGACGCGCTCGACCAGGGCGGCGAACGTGTCCGGCTCTTCGTCGATCAGCGCGATGATGGCGCGCATGGCCATGCCGCTCATGCGGCCCATCCGCTCCGCGATCGGTCGTGGAAGCTGGCCCATCACGTCGTTCATGTTCACGTATCCCGCCCCCTGTTGGCTTCAGCTGACACGGGGTCGACGCTATCAGTGGCCGGCCCGGTACATCCCGTGGACGACCGGACTGGTGATCTTGGCTAGCGCATGGGTTGTACGGCCTGGAGGATGACGGCCAGCGTCGTCCAGTCCACGGCATGGGGGCCGTCCGGGCGCAGGATGTCGGCGAGGCTGACGACTTCCACGTGGGTGTGCTCGGTCTCCTCGGCGTTGCCGTGGCTGGTCGTGTCGGCGCGCAGCTGCTGGAGCTCGTGGGCGCTGAGTTCGACGGCGTATGCGGTCTGGGTGTGCGCGGACAGGGTGCCGACCGCCTGGCGGGTGCCAACGAGGTGGAGTCGGGCCGGGGAGAGGGGCAGGCCGGTTTCCTCGGTGAACTCGGTCGCGGCCGTGACCCGGGGGTCGCCCGGTTTGGCGCTGGATCCGCCGGGGACTTCGCGGATGTAGGCGTCCGGGGTGCGGGCGGGGGAGCGGAACTCGCGGACGAGCACGATCTCGGTGTCGCCCCAGCGGGGCGCGGGCCGGTAGGCGACGACGCTGGTGAGGTCGGGCCTTCCCAGGACGACTTCGTTGTCCTTCACGCGGCCCTCTGCCGCGAGGTGGATGCGGGCGGCGTACGCCCACAGCAGGACGTGGGAGCGGTGGGGGCCGACGCGGAAGGTCCAGGAGGTCCGGCCGCCGAGCAGCGTGTTGCCGGCGTCTTCCTGGGCGGCAAGCCAGGCCCGGAAGGAGGGGGTTCGCCACAGCAGGAGCGGGACGTCACGCTGTCCGGCGGCGCGCAGGGCGCCGGGGCCGATGCGGTCCAGGGCCAGGGCGATGGCCTGGGGCAGGGTCTCGGCGACGGGCACCTGGAGGTCTTCGGCGAGCAGACGGAGACGCCGGTCGACGCCGGCCGTGCCGTCGGGGCAGCCGAGGACGGACCGGCCGTCGTCCAGGTCATCGCCCGGCCCGGTCTCGGCGGCCGGGCCGGGCTGGGGGTACCAGTGGATGACCTCGTCGGCACGGGCGCGCTGAACCCGTTCCCAGGCGAGCCGGCTCGCGCCGTCCGGGCTTTCGGTGTTGCCGCAGGGCTGGGGGAGCAGCACCACCAGGGTGCCGGGCTGGCGCCATTGGAGGGTCGCCTCGCGGAGGACTTCCCTGGAGGATTCCGGATCCAGGGGAGCGCCGGCCAGGTAGAGGCTCGCGGTGTAGATCTCGGGCGGCTCCTCCCCGGCGTAGACGGGCCGCACGTGGCTGGGGGCGGTCACGGTCTCTCGGTGCTTCCTTCAGGAGCTCAGGTGCGGCCTGTGAGCGGGATCGGCGGGGCGACGGTTTCCCAGGTGATGGTCTTTTTCGCCGGGTCAGCGGTGACGTCGACGAGCTCGACGGCCTCGACCCGCAGGGGTGCGTGACTGGGGCGGACGCGGCGCAGACGGCGGTGGATCTGGTGGAAGTGCTCCAGGGTGACCTCGTCGGTTAACGGTAGCGTCGGATATCAGAACTCTCCGAATACCTTGCCTCACAGCGCCGTTGGGCGCGGGCGCCGGACGTCCCTTAGTAGGTCCATCGGAGGTAGCCGCGGAAGTGCATGAACCGCTCAAGGTGTCGGAGGTCCGTAATTTCCCACTGGCAGCGCCACTTTCCTCGCCCATCATTGGCCCATGACCGCATTCGACCCCGTACAGCGACTCGCCACCTACGTTCGGACCGTCCTTGGCGACGGCCCGTTCCCCCCTCCCGGCGGCTGGACGCACATGGGCGCCGTGATCTGCGATACCAGCTTCCAGGCGCGCAGCAAGTACGAGTCAACGGTCCGGCCGCGAATGCTCCGTCTCCAATCTGCATGGCCTGACGCTGCCACGGTCCGCGGCTTCCAGGCACGACTCGCTACGGAAGACCTTGCCGTCGCCTTGAACTTCAACAGTCCCCGCAAGGTGGCGACAGCTCATGGCATTACCGCTCTGCTGGCTGCGCGGGGGGTCGATACCCGTGGAGACCTCCACTCATGGCTCGGCCGCCAGGCCAACCGTGCCGCCCTGCGCGCGGTGAAGGGTGTCGGGCCGAAGAGCGTGGACTACATCGGGAACCTCGTCGGGCGATCGCAGGTCGCCGTGGACGTACATCTGCGCGCCTTTGCCGCGGATGCCGGTATCCCGGACTTGGGGTACGAGCAGCTGCGCGCTGTATACGAGTCGACCGCTGCCGTTCTCGGGCATGAACCTGGCGGATTGGAGCACGCCGTCTGGCGGTTCAAGTCGCAGGCCTTGTAGTCCGTCAAGCCGGCGAGCAGTTACCCGGTCCCCGGTCCTGCGCGACCAGGTGAAGGGACGGATCCGACGCATGTCCGGCCGGGGCGGGGGCGTGGGTGGTTACTACGCCCGGCGCCGGGTGCGGGGAGTGGCGAGGCGGATGAGGAGGGGGGCGAGGAGGACCATAACGAACAGGCGCAGGCTCTGGACGCTGGAGATGAGGGGGACGTCGGCGTGGGTGGCCACGGCGGTCGCGAGGACGGCGTTGATGCCGCCGGGCGTGGTGGCGAGGTAGGCGTCGGAGAGCGGGATGCGGGTGGTGGCGGCCAGCAGCCAGGCAAGCGCCGCGCAAGCGGTGCTGACCCCGAGGGTCAGGGCCAGGGCGAGGGGCAGCAGGCGGCGCATCCGCAGGACGGCGGGGCGGGTGAAGCGCAGTCCGATGTCGAGGCCGACAACGGTGAACAGGGCGGTGCGCAGCGGGCCGGTGGGGGCGAAGCCGGTGGCCGTGCCGCTCATGGTCACGGCGGCGGTCAGCAGCATGGGGCCGAGCAGGCCGGGGCTGGGCAGCCGCATGAGGCGTCCGAGGTGGATGCCGGTGAAGGCGATGATCACCAGCAGCAGGAGACCGAGGTCCTGGTCGGGGCTGGCCACCACGTTCCATACTTCCGGATCGGTTGTCGCGGAGGAGGTGGCGGCGGGTGTGAGCAGCCAGTGCACGATGACGGGGGCGGTGGCTGCGACCAGGGCGACGCGCAGGTACTGCATGAAGGCGACCAGGCGGGGGTCGGCGCCCTGCTCTTCGGCGACCGAGACGACGGCGGCGGAGCCGCCGGCGATCATCCCGAGCGTGGCGCTGGCCCGGTCGACACCGCCGATGCGTGCCAGCACGTGGGCGGCTCCCAGGCTGAGGACGACGGTGGCGGCGGTGACGGCGGTCAGCGGGAGGATCTGGCCGGACGCCTCGTGGAGGGTGTGGGGGCTCAGGTAGCTGCCCATGAGCACGCCGAGGATGGCCTGGGAGGCGCGGTTCACTCGTGCGGGTAGTTTTCCGGCGGAGAAACCGGCGACCGCGACAGCGAGTCCGGCCAGCAGCGGGGCCAGCAGGTGCGGTGCGGGCAGGACCGGCTCGGCGATCTCGCCTGCCGCGCAGGCGGCCAGGGCCACGGCCAGCCAGGCGGACCGGCGGCGTCGGCGGACGGGAGGGGCGGAACCGGCGGGGACGTCGAGCAGTCGGATCACACCTGAATGTTACGCACAGTGCTAGCGTCTGTGCTCTTCGTTACATTCCGGGTGGGGGGGGTGCAGTGGTTCTCCTGGCGGCGGTGCGCTACGTGCGGCGGGCGTGGTGGGTGGCGGGCCGGCCCGAGCGGCTGCCCCGAGCCCTCATTGATCTTCTGGCCGGGGCGGACATCGTCTGGCATCCCCACGGCCTCGGTCCGGACCCGGCAGCCGTTCCTGCCGGTCTGCGATGGCCGCATCCGGCCGGTGGCACCCTGACAGCCGCGCGCGCAGCCCGGGGCTTCGGTGTGGGCGAGGTCGTGGGAGCGCAGATTCTCGTGGCTCTTGCCCGTCTGCCCCGGCGTCTGCCCCAGGGGCGACGGGTGCTGCTGCCGGGCGGCCACGTGGTGACACTTCGCCCCGCCTGCCTGCGGGACCGTCGGGCGGTCACCGTGCTGGACGCCCTGTGCGGACGGCTCCAACAACCCTGGGGCTTGGAGTCGCAGTGGCTGCTGACGGGGTGGGAAGGGCAGGGCGTGCTCGCCATGGCGGCCGACGGGCGGCCGGTAGCCTTCGCCGGGCTGGTGCGGGACGAACCCGGGGCCGAGGCGGTACTGCTGATCGCTCCCGCATGGTGGGAGCGCGGCCTGGGCGAGCTGCTGGTGCGTGAACTCGTCACCGCGGCACGCCAGGAGGGACTGAAGGAGGTCTGGACGCACACGTTCAGCGGCGATGCGGTGACGGTGCGGGCCATGCGGAGCGCGGGTCTACCCGTCGCGGCCGATGACGACGGCATCTCGATGACCCTCAGCCTCAGCCTGGACCCTGCTCCCGGCCCCCCGCGTCAGAGCGCGGAGTCCTCTCGGCCTTCTGTAGTCCGGCAAGGCGGGACAGGGCCGTGAAGCCGTCGTCGGTGCCCGGCCAGTGGGCGCGTACCGCCTCGATGCCGGCCTTGCGTACGACGCTTCGCAGGACGAAGGCGACGATGATCGCGTCGTCCGCGTACCCGATGACGGGCAGGAAGTCGGGGATCAGATCGATGGGCATGGCCAGGTAGACCATCAGCAGCCCGAGGCGCACGCGTACGCCGCGCGGCAGTGTCTTGTCGGTGGCGAGGCGGCGCAGCAGCCGCAGGAGGTCGGGCAGCAGGCGGATCGCCTCGCCCAGAAGCGCGCCCTTGGGGCGTATCAGCAGCAGTGCGATCAGCAGGGCCAGCCAGGCAGCGGCCAGGCCCACACCGATCGCGATCAACAAGTCCCACCACATCAGGCGTTCAGCTTCCTTCGTCAGTCGACCGCGTGCAGCCGCGCGGAGGCGGGCAGGACGGTGTCGGGCGCGGGTGCCGGGTGCTCGCCGGCCTGGGCGGCGATCGCCGCGTCCTCGAACGCGGCGAGCGCGGTGCGGCAGCGGTCCACCGCGTCACGGGCGGCTGCTCCGCCGGGCGCATCGAAGTAGTCGCGCGAAGCGATCTTCGCCAGCCACTTCTCGAAGCGTTCCAGGTCCGCCTCGGACTCCTCGACCTCCGCGTAGGTGGCGTTGCCGCGCGCCGTCTCCATCTCCAGCTCCGCCAGCAGTCCCGGCGCCCGCTCGACGACCTCGCCGTACTCGATGTCCCGCTCAGCGTTGAACTGGCCAACCAGCTCGGAGTACTCGGCGGCGTCGACGATCTCCACCGTCAGCTGACGGGCCGTGCCGCCGTCACCGCGCACCGAGGCGAGCAGGCGCTGCACCTGCCGACGGACCGGGTCACGGTCGGGCAGAAGGCACACCGACTGCTGCACGTAGTGGGCGCCCAGGGAGCGCAGCTTGCGCCACACCCGCACCCGCGTGGCCGTCGGAGCGTCGGCCGTGCTCACCGACACCAGCAGGAACCGCTCGCGGCCCGTCGTCATCCCATCCATGTAACGACCGTAACATCCCCGATGAAACATTCAGCACGCACAGCCGTTAGGGTTTTGCCCGCCCCCAGAGATCGCTTCCACGTCCTGTCGGGCCGATCCACCCCTGCTTGCACCACGGAGGTACCCGTCGATGAACCGCGCACTGTCCCGGCCGCCCCGCCTGCCCAACGTCCGCGAGGCTGCAGCGGCAACGGCCGCCGCCCTCGCGCTGGCCGCGGTCCTCGCCCTGTTCGTCTCCGTTGCCGACCTCCTCGCCGACCGGCACGCGGGGTTGATCGACCACACCGTCCTCGGCGAGGCCGTTGAGCACCGCAGTCTGCCCATGACCGTTTTCATGGAAGCCGTCTCCACAGCGGCCGAGATTCCGCTGATGGCCGCCGCCGGCCTCCTCGCCCTGTTCTTCGCGCGCACGACTCGCAGCTGGCGTCCCCTGCTCATCGTGGGCGGAGCCGCTGTCCTGTCGGTGGGGCTGGCCACCCTCGTCAAGGACGTGGTGGCCCGCACCAGGCCCCCGCTGGCCTCTGCCGTCGTGGCGGAGACCGGGTTCTCCTTCCCCTCCCGCCACACCACGGTGGCCACCGCCCTCCTCTTGGCGATGGCCTACCTCCTCGCCCGCCGCACCAGCCGTCGCGCTCTCACCGCCGTCTGGTGGGCCACCGCCCTCGCCCTGGCCGCCCTGGTCGCGGCCAGCCGCGTCTACCTCGGCGTCCACTGGGCCACCGACGTCACCGCCGGCTTCGCCCTCGGCGGCGCCGCCGCCCTCACCCTCATCACCGCCGACCTCGGCCACCGCCTCCTGACCCGGCGCCGGCACGGCGCCTCCTGAGCGCCGCACCGTCGCCCCAGCCATGCGGGCAAGCCCGGCCTTTCGCATTCGCCCTGACCGGAGTCCCAGGTACGGCTAGGGTGGCGCGTCGTGAAGCCCTTCGCCTTCAAGCACGCTGGGGAACACTGGCCCGCGGGCAAGACCCTGCTGCACGTGTATGCCCTCGTCGACCTGGACCGCGACCGCGAGTTGGCTGCTCTCATCGCCGGCGGTCGCAAGGCCCTGGACGGGTGGCCGCTCACGTTCGTTGAGGACCGGTGGCTGCACATCACCCTCGACCAGGTCACCGACCACACTTCCGAGGACATCGGGGAAAGCGAGCGCGATGCGCTGTCCGCCGCCCTGACACAGAGGATGCGCGCGTTCGCCCCATTCACGGTGATGGTCGGCAGTCTCCTCTCCTATCACTCCGGTGTCATTGCCGACCTGCACCCGGACGAGCAGCTGACCGGCCTGCACCACGCCGTGCGCGACACCATCCGCTCGGTGCGTGGCAGGGACGCCGTGCGCTACCCGTGGTCGACCCAGCACCTCACCCTCGCCTACGCCTCGGGCGACGCCGATTCCGATCAGGCACAACGGCAGTTGCGGCGGGTGCGGCCCAGCCATGCCCCGCTGCACATCGACGCTGTGCACCTGGTCGACGTCACCGCCGACGCCACGGCCAAGACGATCACCTGGGACCATCTCGCCGCCATCCCGCTCGGCGCCAGCCGCTGACCACGCCGCCGTTCGTGCGGCGGTCAGCCGGCGGGAGGCGAGGTCCGTACGGGGCGGGCCGCGACGTCCGCCGCGTAGGCCGCCCAGTCACCGCCGCTGGCCCGCTGCCACTGCACGGCCACCGAGCGGTGAATGCCCAGCGTGCGCGCCAGGATCACGGCCGGGATTTCGGCGGCGAGGGTGAACAGGGCCGTGCCACGGTCTTGCCGCGGCTTGATGCCGAGGCCCCTGAGCCGTTTGACGACCTGGCTGCTGCTGAGCGGCTGGCCCGGAAGCCGTCCGGGGAAGAGCCAGGTCCCGGGCACGTCCAGCAGTGTGTGGCCGCGCCGATGAGTGATCAGCTCTTCCACGAGGGCGTCCAGTGGCGCGGGCAGCACGATCGGCCGGTCCCCGAACAGGATCGTCAGCCGCTCGCCGTCACGCTGGACATGGCCGACGGTCAGGTGGCGGATCGTGTTCACGGTCTGGGCATAGAGCAGGAGCAGCAGGCCGGCCACCCGGTCGGCGACCGGCGGTCCGTCGTCGTGCAGGAGCCGGCGTGCCACCTCCCATCGTCTGTCCTCGTCGTACGGGCCGCTGGGACCCGCCCACCGCGTGGCCGGGGCTTTCATATTGTGCGCGTGACGATGAGCGACGGCCCAGCGGACGAAGTGCGCCGCACGCGACGGGTAGGTCGCGTGGTGGGCGAGGAACTCGTCCAACTCACCCTGGGTGTAGGCGTTCAGGGAGCCGCAGCGGTTGGACGCGTGCTCGAGGAGTTGGATGGCGGCTGTGATGTGTACGCGGACATTCGAGCCCTGAGCGACTGTCATCGGCTGGCCGCGCAGCCGCCTCCGCAGCCGGCGCAGGTGATGCCAGATGGCGTATCCGTGCAGGATGCGGCGATCGTGAGGATCGGTACGGGTCGCGATCTGGTCGGCTGCCCAGCGTTCCAGCTGGGCGATCCGTTCGTCGCGGGCGGGCAGTACGCCGCTGGCCACCAGGACGGCGCGCAGATGGTTCAGGGGCTTTCCCGCGGGAAGCTCGTCGAGGACGTCGTGGGTCACCGAGCGCGGGTCGCCTCCCAGCGCCGTCAAGAGCGTGGCTACCTTCGGCTTCGCCAGCCAGCCCATGGCGTGGTCGGGGCGCTCCACCCCCGCCAGCGCCCGGCGAAACGGTTCGAGTTCGGCCGGCACCTCGTCGTCACGGTGACCCAGCAGCTCGCTCAGCCTTTGGCCGACCAGGCACCGCTGGCAGGGCTCGGTGCCGAACTGCCAGCTCGTCGCGCAGAGGGGGCAGCGGTCCCAGAAGTCCGGATCGGGATTCAGGCACGGCGCGCACAGTGGAGCCCTCAGGGTCCCGCCCCGTAGCGGAGCGACCGCACCGCACGATGAGCAGCGGATATGGCGGGACCGGCAGTTCCTGCACCACGGGCTGCCGGTCGCCCGGGAAGTCAGACACCGCCGTGTCTGCCCGCACACGCTGCACTCTCGATGCTCCCGCGGGCTGCACTGCTGACACCACGGGCCCTGTGCGGTACGGGCCTTGACCCGTCGGCGATGGCCGCACCCGGTGCACGGCTCGTGGCTGATCGGATCATTGGCGCGGCAATCCCTGCATACCGCTCGGCCGTCGTCATTCCGGTAGCCGGGCTTACGGAGCTTGCCGCAGGATGCGCAGGTCTCGGCCCGCGCCTCGTCGTCACAGCGCCAGCAGATGCGCTGCCCGTCCCGCTTCGCCCGGAGCCTGTCGGCCACGCCACAGAGCGCGCAGCCCGGCCGCACCACCGTGGTGGCACCCGCGTCGACCAGGGCGTTGATGAAGGCCAGGGCCGAAGGTGTGGGCGCCTGGGCACCCACGCCGGTGAGCAGCTCCGGCTGGTCCAGAACCGCCCAGGCCACCCGGCGCCGTACGGCGCGCCGGGTCGAGCAACCAGCGAGCGCCCTCTCCACCGTCTCCCGCTCAAGGCCCGGGTGCCGGCCGGTCACAGCCTCGATCAGCTCTTCTGTCGGATCCTCGTCATCAGGGCATCGCGGGCACCGCGGCCGGCCCAGGCGGTCCCGACTGATGACGTAGCCGATCGTCCCGCACGCACCGCACTCCTCCTTGGCCCGTGAACACCCGCCGCAGGCCCACAGACCGCCCTTGCGACTCAACAGGCTCCGGATCTCCCGGTCGCAGCCGCAGCAGCGCGGCACCGCAACCTGCACAGCGCCGGCCTTCGTCAGGGCCACCAGCAGCTTGCCCACCGCCCACACCGAGGGAGAACGCCCAGTGCGAAGCACTCCTGCGTTGTCCCGAAGCTCCTGGGCGACTCTCCGCTGCACGGTGCGACCGGGGAGCACAGTCTGCGTCACTTCCCGGATCCGGTCCGCCGAAAGTCCCCGCTCGACAGCGGCGATCTGATCGACGACGACGCTCAGCGGATCGTCGTCGATCGCCTGGTCGATGCTCGCTGCCATTACTCAACCCCGGTAATGCGGGCCCGTTTCGGCCGCAGCGTGCCGAGCCCGGACTCCGGCGCGCTCTCACCGGCCGCCGCGGCCTTCCTCGGTCGAGTAGCCGCCCCGGCGGTGGCGACCGGCTCGATCAGGTCCTCCATACGGCAGTCGAGAATGTCGAGCAGGGCCATGAAGACCTTCATGCTCAGCCGTTCCGGACGCTCCACCACGAGCCGGTAGACCTGGCTGGAGGACAGCGTGATGCCGCGCTGGGCCAGCAGCGGAATCAGGTCACTGGTGTTGAACATGCCCTGCTCGGCCATCACCTTGCGCAGGTGCCACCGGTAGTCGAGCTTCGCTGCGGGCATCGGGTGTCCTTCCCTGAGCAGCACCTTCACGCGAAGGCCGGAGCCAGGGCGCGCTGGAGTGCCGAGTTCATGAAATCGTCGCTGACGTGGGTGTAGATGGCGGTCGAGCTGTCATTCTCGTGGCCCACCTGCTGCTGGATGAACCGCCTGTCCACCCCGTCCTCGGTCAGATGCGTGATGTACGAGTGGCGTAGCGAGTGGGGGACCAGCTCCTCGGACAGACCCAGCGCATCCCGGTACGTCTCGAACCGGTCGTTGATCGACCCGGGCTGCAGCCGGCCGCCGCGCTCAGTGATCCACAACGCCGGGTGATCAGGAAACCCGAAGCGCGGGCGGACGTTCGCAACGTAGTCCTCGACCGCCTCCACAGCCCATTCCATAACGGACAGCACGTTCCGACGCCGCGGTGGCTGGCCCTTCTTCGCCTTGCCGTAGCGCACGTTCAACGAGCCGTACCGGCCGAACTGCGGCGCCTTGGGGTTGCGCCCGAAGTCGACGAGATCCAGCCGCGAGGACTCAGTTCGCCGAAGACCCCACCCGTAGATCACTTTGAACAAAGTGGCGTCCCGGTAGGCGGCCAGAGCCCCCTTACGTCCCGCGCGTACCGCCCGCTCGACCTGCTCATCGGCGTAGTCGAAGAAGAGCTGCAGCTCCTCGCGCGTGAACGGCCGGGCCTCCGGATCCCCCTCGTAGTCCTGGAGGTGCGGGATGGTGTTCCACTCATGACAGATAGCCACCGGGTACGTGCCGAACGCGTCTTCGCAGGCCGGCGCCCAGCCGTAGCGTTGGTCGATGAGGAACTCGCTGAACATCCGTACCGCGCCTTGGTAGTTGCGCACGGTGGATGGAGCGAAGTGCTTCTCGCCGGTCATCGTGGCCGACCACTCGTCCATGTGGACGGGGGTCCATGCCCAGGGGTACTGGTTCGCGAAGGCGAGGAACCGGCGGATCAGCTTCTCCCGGTCGCCGATCGTCTTCGCCTTGAGGTTCCGTGCGAGCTGCTGATTCCGCCATCCGCGCAGCATCGCGTCGAACATGGCGTCTTCGGGGCGCAGTTGCACCACGCCCGAGACCAGCTCCAGATGGGCCGCGCCGGCAAGATCGACCATGCGGTTGACCACGAGTCACCCCTTCCCGTCCGATGGGCAAATCTTGCATCAGACGGGAAGTGGGTGCAATGCTGCCTGGTCAGGAGGCCAGAGCGTAGACTCCTCGGAGTCGGCGAGGCATGCTTTGTGACGTGGCGACCTGGAGAGACTCGCCCGTCTGATGCAACTCCCGAGGGTTCGCGTATGACTCGGTCAGGTGCAGCACGCCGGTGTCGTAGACGGTGGTGCCTTCGCCGAGGACCGTCTCGAATGCCCGGGTGGCGGCGGTGCGCAGCGCGTTCAGCGGCTCGTCGGGTCCGAGGTCGAAGATGATGCCGGTGCCGTACGCCAGGGGGCTGCCGACGGTGATGGTGAAGGGCTCGACGGTGCGCATCTGCCGGGCCAGTTCGGCGGCCAGGGCCTGGCGTTCCTCGGCGGGGACGTCGACGGCCGGCTTCTGGGACAGTTGGTGGACCGTGATGTGTAGCCACTGGTCGCCGACATGGGCGAGGGGGTCGTCCGCGGTCGCGGCGCGAACGCCGTGCACGAGGTCGGCGAGGTCCGGGTTCCGGCCGAGGTCCACGGTCACGTACGCGTGGAGCAGAGACCCCTTGTCCCAGGAGTCTTGGCCCTGCTGGAAGACGAACGGCTTCATCCGGGCAACGTATCGCCTCTGCTCTGGACTCGGAGGCCGGTTGGAGAAGTCCGTGCCGCCTCCAGCTGCTGGCGGCCGCCGAAGGGCGTCAGCAGCTGGAGGCTTCTGCGTCCACTGCCATGTCCTGGCGGTAGGCGTGACGGACGTACTCGCGGGGGAAGTCGTACCAGCGGGCCTGCTGGCAGTCCGCCTGTGAAGCATCGGGCTGGGTGCGGTCCCATTCCAGCAGGCGCCTTGCGGACTGGTCGGCGAGGGTGGCGAGTTCACCCGGGGGTGGGCCCGGCCACAGCAGTGCGAAGCGGTCGTCGAGGGCGGCACGGTGCAGGCGGTAGGCCCGCTCCTGGCAGGCCGGTCCGGTGGAGCCGGCCTGCCGGTGGTGCAGGAGCGCGGCCGCGAGCAGGTCGACGTGCTCGCTCTGGTCCGCCAGGGGCCGGGCGTCGCGGTAGGGGCCGTGGGCGGGGCGGTGGTGCCACATCGTGCGGGTGGCCTCCCACTGGGCGAGGGCCGGGATGCGGTCGCCGAGCACGGCGCCCTCGTCAGCGTGGGCGGCCAGGCCCTGGCGGGCGATCCCGGCAGTGAACAACGCGGCAGCCTGCTGGTCGGCGTCCCCGGCGGCGAGGGCGCTGAGGTGCTGCGCGGTCTCGATGTACTGCGCTGGGGTGTCCGGGTGCCGGGTGAGCGTGGCCAGTGCGGTGCGCAGGTCGGCGAGGCGGGAGGCCGGCCGGTCCATCCCCAGGCCACGGAGGGCGCTGCCGTCGTCGGCGTCCAAGCTGTCCTCGCGTGCGGTGTCCACGATCGCCGCGGCGATCAGGTCGCCGGCCCAGGCTCCGTAAGCGGCGGCGTCGTGGGCGCGCGTGGTCCACGCGGACGGGTAGGCGGTGACGTGCCACAGCACCAGACCCCCGGCCCACGTCCGGGCGGCATCCCACAAAGTGGCGAAGCGGGCCTGCTCCATGCACGCGGTGATCTCCGCCGGGGTGGACGCATCCGCCAGGCCGGGTATGAGGTGGCTCCACCGATCCGGTGCAGCTGCGACACCGTCCGGTCTGGCGGCGGCCCGGCGCCGGGCGTGCCGGACGTTCGCCGCGGCCAACGTGGTCGTGGCCATGCCGCCGATAGCCAGGCCGGTCTTCACCGGGCCAACCGCCCAGAACAACACGGCGGCGACAACGGCCAGCGCACCCGTGGCGGCCCAGATGATGTTCTTCCGCATGGCGCGGAGTCTGCCAGGTCCGTCGCGGACACCCGGCCGGAAGCCGTCGGTCCCCTGGTACGGCACCGGCTGGGCTGGCAGAGTGGCCGCGGCGATCAACAGGCAGCGAAGGGGAGGGGCCCGCGGATGCGGTGGACCGTGAAGCAGCGCAGGACGAGGGTGCGCGAGGAGCAGATCCGCACCGCCGTGTGGCGGGCCCAGCTAATGCTTGCAACCCGCACCCCCTCCAGCTCCACCGCCGCCGAGCCGGACAGCGTTGTCGGCGCGACCGTCGAGCACAGCGGCCACATCGAGACGGCGCTCACCAGGCTGCTGAACGTCCTCGGCCCGAACCATGCGCTGACTTCACCGGTCTTCGAGGCGAACCTCGCCTGCGCGGACGTGTCCCTGCTCCACGAGAGCTGGGCTGCCCATTGCGCCGAACGGGCGCGGCCGGACGCCGACGACACCGTCCTTGCCCTGGACCGCGAGTTCCCCGACCCGGCCCACGTGCGGGCCTGGGTACGCTACGAGGCGGCCCGTCAGCGCGCCGGCGTGCTGGCTGAGCGGCTGGCCGCTCTGGAACCGCAACTGGCGGCGGTCACCGGACGGGACCTCTCTACTCGCCTTCTGCCCGCCACGGCCTGACCGCCGTCACACTGGAGCATCAGGAACCGTCGACACCGCGTGCTGGCTTTCTTGCAGGACCAGGCGGCGCAGTTCCGCAGCAGCGAACTCGACGGCGAGCAGCTCCCAGTACCCGCCGCTGCGCCCGGAATTGGTACGCCGGAGAAGGACGTCGAGGCTTACGGGGATCTCCTCGGACACCGAGGGTTCTTCCTGATCGGGCTGTCCGGCGTCCGGCTGCCGGCCGGAGCCCGGCCGCGCTCGCTCGTGAGCGATGCGAATCCGCGCGGTCCGCAGAAGGGTCTCCATCGCCTCGTAGGTGGCGGCCACGGTCTCGCGGTCGTCCTGGGCGTGGTGCAGGAGCAGCCGCAAGTCGAAGATCACCTGGATGGTCAAGTCGTTGATCGTGACGCTGGGGTCTTGGACGTACTCGGCCGAGGAGGGCTCTCCTTCCATGTCGCCCGCGTGCTCGGCCCAGGCAGCCAGCTGATACCACCGCCAGTGCTTCTGCTCGTTGGGTTCCACGCCGTAGGGCGCGGGCAGGTCTGGGAAGCGCGGGCCGGCGTGGGGGTTGACCCAGCCGCACCGGCATCCGGCCGTCAGGGCGCCGGGGCTGGCCTGCCACACCGCGTGGGCGGCGGCGTCGCCGTCGAGGACTTCCACCGTGCCGTCGGCGGCGGTGCGGTGAATCCGCAGCTCGTGCGCTTCGCCGGAGGAGTAGGCGGTTTCCCCGGCCGACGCGTCGGACGGCCGGGGGTCGTTGCGGTTCTTGGCCTGGAGCAGGAGGCTGTGCGCCTCAGTGACCCGGACGTCGCGTTCCTTGGCGATGCGGCGCGCTTTGGCCTTGCGGTCGTTGCTCCCGCGCTTGGTCATGACCGGTTCCTAGCGGGCGGGGTGCCCACGCCGTCCCGCCCTGAAGTCCGTGTCTGGTCAGAGCGAAGCTCATGGGCCCTCGCCGGACGCCGGTCCGGGTGCCGGACCGTATCCGGCGAGCCTTCGACCTCATGCCGGGCGGTGCGGCGTGGGCGCGGCGCACGGCGGTCTCGGCGCGTGCATGTCCTGCGCCGCGCCCAACGTAGCGCACAGGCGTACGGCCAGGAGGCCGGTCGGGCCTACTCCCCGGTAGTGCAGTGCGCGATCAGGCCAGGAAGGTCGTCCTCGCTCAGGGCGAGGTGGTGGGCGGGTTCGGCGTCGTGGAGGTGCCGGGTGACGACGACCTCGTACAGGTCAGCGCGCTGGTCGTCCGCGTAGTGCTCGGTCAGCTGGTACCAGTGGTGCAGGACGCGCCAGGTGAACCGCTCCGGGTCGGGGCTGGCCTGCCAGTCCAGCTCGAGGTGGTGATGGTGGTGGGCTGCGGTGATGGCGCGGCGCAGTTCTTCCGGCACGATGTCGGGGTTGCTGGCCCGGTCGAGGAGTTCTCGGAGGTTCTCCTCGCAGGTCTTGGCCGGCGGCAGCGGATCGTTCCATCCCCGGGGAGGGCCGTCCTTGAGGGTTCCTTCGGGACGTCGCGGCCAGCGAAGATCGGTGCCCGCCTCGACCTGGTCGGCGTCGATGTCCTCGGTTCCTTCGATGTCGTCGAGGTCGACCACGTACCCGGCCGGCCCGTCGGCCGTCTCGGTCGTGTCGTCGAAGTGCCAGCCGACGTTCCGTACATACCCGCGGTGCCCAGTGAACACCCCGGAAATGACCTTGACCCGGTCGTAGGTGTGGTGGCCCTGGCTATCGGTGATGATCTGCCGCTGGACGACACCCCCGGCCCAGTGGATGCAGACCTCCAGAGCGGGGTCGGGCAGACCACTTGCGATGCCACGGCTCATGCCGCCCCACCGGAGCTCCGGTGCGTCCGGCACCCAGCCCTCCTGGAAGCCACGCGAGAGGGCGGGCTGGAGGAAGGCGGACTTCACCGGGGCATTCGGGTCCCAGGTCCGGGTCAGCCACCGCCAGCACTCGGTCACCGGGTCGCCGGGCGCAGCGGTGCGCGACAGATCGTGGCCAGCGTGGGGGAGGACGGTGGTGACCAGCTTGGTCACCCGTACGTCGTCGTGCAGCTGCCACAGCACTGCCGGCCAGCCGATCGCGTCGACCGGCTGACGCTCACGCAGGTGCAGGGCGTAGAGGACCGTGGCGACGATGCTGCGCATCGCCACGTCGTCCCAGCACTGCTCGTTCATCCCGCCGGGCCGGTCGGCCGCGGTGGCGTCGGTGGCGCGCCGTACGGCCTCGTCCCACGGATCGGGGGCCGGTGAGCGAGGGGGCATGGGCTGGCTCCTGCTGGTCGGGGTCGGGTCGGTGCGCGGACCTAGAAGACGAACTTTCCGAACTTACCGGCTCGCTCGGCGAGTTCGAGGCGGGCTGCCGCCGGGTCGGCGATGATGTCCGGGCGCCCGTACAGCCAGGTGACGAGTGCGGCTGCCGCGTGCACGGTGGCGACCGGCTGGCCGGTCAGGCGTTCGGCGATGGCATCGGTGATCTTGAGACGGCTGGTGGCGAGCGCTTCGAGCTGGTCGAGCGCGGCCTCCCAGTGCTTGGGCGGGCACAGGATCCCGAGGAGGGGCCGGGCTCCGGCCTGCCACTGGCCGGGGTCCGGGATCGCGGTGTCCAGGTGCCGCAGGCCTTCGCCGGCGAGGTGGTCAACGACGCCGGGAACCAGAGAGCTTGGAACCCAGCTGGAGAGGACTTCGGCCACCTGCTCCGCCGGGCTGCCGGCCATGGCTCGGGTCTCCACCAGAAGGCGGTCGACCTTGATCCGCGCCGTGTAGTCCTCGTCGCTCTCGCCCGACTTCTGCGGGGCGAACAGGTTCTCCGGCAGGCCGTCCGCACCTTCCAGCGCGGCCTCCATATAGGACAGGAGGATCATCCACGCGTACACCTGCTTGCTGATCTCCTGGCGCGTGTACGAGGACAGCCGTCCGCCGCCCATGTCGTCCATCGACACCGGCCGGGACGGCTCCGGGGCCAGCTCCCGCCCCCGCCCTACGGTCCCTTCCTTCACTCGCTGCGCCCGCAGCCGCTTGCCCTTGCCCACGTCGTGGTCCCCTCGTTACGCAGTTTCGGTGCGATCACCCGGCCTCGCGGCGCTGCCGCCAAGGCCGGGAAGACGTAGACGCCCGGAGCCGATGAGACGGACTCCGCCGCCGACGTCGATCGACTGGATGTCATCTTGGTCTGCCACCACCTGCGCATACAAGGTGGATGGCCGGTTCACGGCCTCGCCCTGGCTGAGCGTGAGCTGAACGCCGGAGGCGAGAAATCCGTGGCGTACGAGGTGCGCGGCGAGCGGGCCAGCCGCCGACCCGCACGCGGGGTCCTCGGGAACGCGGTCGTAGGGGGAGAACATGCGGGTGACCGCGGTGTCGGGGCCGGTGAGAGCGAAGACGTTGATGCGGGCCCGGCCCGGGCCGGCAGCTCGGCCCAGGGCAGGGAAGTCGGGGACGACGGCGCGCACTGCCTCGGGGGAGTCGGCCATCACGTACAGGTGCGGGATCCCCGCGTCGTACAGGGTGACGGGCAGCAGGCTTTGCTGGAGCCCGAGCACGGCGAGCAGTCCGGCAGCCTGTTCGTCCGGGACGGGTGAGACCTTCGGGAGGGGCTGGCGCATCCATGCGGTGTACCGATCCTCGCCCAGGCGGCGGGTGGTGACCGGCACGACGCCGACGTTCGTCTCGATGTGCAGCGTGGTCTCGTCGGCGGCCTGGTGCTGGGCCAGGACAGCGGCCGTGCCGAGCAGCGGGTGGCCGGCGAAGTCCACCTCGGTCACGGTGGAGTACAGCTTCGCCCGGATGTCGCCGCCCGCCTCGGCGGGGCGCAGGAAGACGGTCTCGGAGAGGTTCATCTCCAGAGCGATGGCCTGCATCAGGCCGGGGTCGACCGCCACGGTGCCGGTGAACACGGCGAGCTGGTTGCCCCCGAGCGCGGTGTCGGTGAACACATCGGCGAGGTCGTACTGCACGAGCGCCCCCAGTTTCGGGTCGAGGAGAGCGGGCCGTCACGATCCCGCCTCTGGAGCGGGAACGAGCTCGAGCCCGCGACGGCACGGGGCGGCGCGAATGCTGGCGGGCCCGTGCCGTCTCATCCCGGCCGGGGGGCGGGCGTTTGCGCAGCGGCGGTCGTGATCCCGAGTGGCGGACTCCCCCACGGTAGCGAGCGGTTCATAGTGGCGGCGGGAATCGTCGCGAATCGCTGACGAGCCGGCCAGGAAGGTGCGGCTGCGACGCCGCCGCGCTCACCCGGGCAGGGGAGGGCGGCGGCGCACACCTGCTAGCCGCGCCGCCCCAGGTGGAGGCGGTGCTGGCGTTCGAAGGAGTAGGTGTTGCGGTCGGGCTCTTGCCGCTCCCACACCAGCCACAGGTCCGATACGGTGACCGAGGTGCGGACGCCGGGACGGATGCTCTTGCCGATCTCCGACGCGAACTGATCGGACCTCGCCGCCAGCTCGGGCGTATCGCTGTCCTGGGCGCCGTAGCCGCACGACATGTGGCACCAGAAGTGCTCCTCGGCCGGCGGCAGGACCATCCCGACAGCGAGCAGTCCCTCACGGACGCGGCGGTTGAGGTCCGCCAGTCCGTCCTCGGGCCAGATCTCCACGATGCCCGCGGAGCCGGAGGCCCGGGCCGGACCGATCTGGATCTCGAAGGGGTCCACGTCGACGAGCCGACTCCGCACCTCCTCGGCGGCCGCCGCGAGCTGTTCGTCGTCCACGCGGACACCGGCGGTGTTGACCTGCCGGACCGACTGGATCGTCATGTGCAGGTCCTCGTCCGCGATCGGCGTGATCACGTCCGGGAACCGTGCGACGACCTCCCGCAGCCGGCGGAAGTAGTCGAGGACCTGCGGGTCTTCCTGCGGCAGCCACAGCACGTGCGGCTTGATCCAGTCCTCGTCCGGACCGTCTTCGGTGCCCCACAGCCGCTTCGGTCCCATGAAGCGCCGCATCACCGCTCCTCGCTGATTCGCGAGGGGTCGAAGTCCACGTAGACCGGGAGGTGGTCGGACGCTTCCTCGGCGGCGGCACTGCGGTGAGCCCGGTAGGCGGTCAGTGCGGGTGCGACGGGGCGGCTGGCGAGGACCAGGTCGATGCGCCTGGCCCCCCACGGGTCGGGATCACCGCGGCCGTCCTCCCAGTGCCCGACCGTCGGGTCCCACGGAGCGCCCAGGTGAGCAGCGGCATCGACCATGTATCCCCTGCGTAGCAGCAACTCAGTCTGCCGCCGGTCCGCCAGCTGCGTCGTGCCGATCGTGCCGGCCTGCACCTGGAACTCCAGGTCGTCATGGCGCATGTCGGTGTAGGGCTCGGCGTCGTAGTACCGGCGGCCGCCCTGACCGTCGTCCACCTCGGCGGCCGAGATCGAGTTGAAGTCACCGACGCAGAAGGCGGGCTGGACACCACCTGTCGTACGGATGGAGCCCTTCAGCCGGAGCGCCTCGTTGTACCGGAAGTCCGGGCGGAAGGGGTCGCCGTGGTAGCTCATCACGAGGATCGGCTCCCGGGCGCCGACGTCGAAGCGGGCCGTGGTGCAGCCGTGCCAGTAGTCCGGTGCGCCGAAGGGCCGGTAGGAGTCCTGGACGAGCTGCACGGTGTCGGGGTTCCACATGAGCGCCGTCCACCACGGCCGGTGCCAGTTCGCGGCCATGGCAGTGCCGTGCGGGTGGCCATCGCTCACTCCCACGACGGCAGTTAGGCCGCACTGTTCGGCCAGATCCTGGATGAGCGCGGCGGCCTCGTCCTCCCACGCGCCGCGGACCGTAGTCCTCTCGTCGACGACGACCTCCTGCAGAGCGAGGATGTCGGGAGCGATCTCCCCGATGGCGGTGACCCGGGCGTTCCAGGAACTCGTGCCGCGGATGACGGGCTTGAGCTTGTAGGCATTGAGGTTCGCCAGACGTATCGTCATATCTTCATTTCTCCAAGGTGCCTGTTCCTGCTGAGTGTTCGGACAGTTCCGATCAGAGCGTCAGTTGGGCGTGTTGCGAGTCCCGATCGTCCGCAGCGGTGACCGGACGGTGCTGGCCGGTGCGGCCCGGGCGGGGGCCGGGCGGACGAGGGTGGCGCGTCGAAGGCGGGTGGCGTCGTACTCATGCGGGTCCTCGGTGCGATGGGGGTTGGGTGTGGGCCGGTCAGGCGGTGAGTCGGTGAGGGTCGCCCGGCGCGGGGGCGGGGGAGAGGCGGGTGAAGAACTCGGTTCGGATGATCTCGGTGCGTTCGTCTTCGGGTAGGCGGGCGAGGAGGCCGGGCAGGGGCCGTGCGCGGGCGACTTCGCTGCGGTGGGCGAGGATCGCCGCCCACTTCTGCGCGACCCACGGGGAGACGTCGACGGTCGTGGTCACGTACGCGTCCGGTGCCGCGAGGAGCGTCTTACCCACGTTCTGAAGGTGTGGGCCGAGCCGGCCCACACCGGATTCCGGGTGCGTGGCCGCGTACAGGGCGGTCGGCTGCCAGGGTTCGCCGGCCTCGGGATACAGGTGCGGCAGGCCGGCGGCCTCTACGGCGAGGAGGGTGATCTGGTGGGCACGCCGGTGGTCTGGGTGGCCGGTGAGCTGGCCAAGGGCGTCGTGGCCGACGACGATGTCGGGCTGGAGTTCGCGGATGTGTGCGACCAGGCGGCCGACGGCCTCGTCCAGCGGCGCGTCGACGAGGCGCACGGCGCCGCCGGGTGCCGAGTCGGGGTTGCGGGCATCGGCGTAGCCGAGCAGCCGCGGGGCTCCGGCGCCCAAGATGTCGAGAGCATCCGCGAGTTCTGAGATGCGGTGGGTGTCGGCCGTCCAGGTGGCGGTGACGACCGCGGTGCGGGCGCCCGCAGCGGCGTGTTGGGCGAGGACTCCGCCGGCGAGGAGGGATTCGTCGTCCGGGTGGGCGGCAACGGCCAGAAGCGACGGAGCAGGCGCATCCGGAGGGGATGAGGTCACGGTGGTGGAGCCTTTCGATCGAACGCGGGTGAGGGTGGCCGCCGGGCTACGCGCGGCCTGGGGTCTCGTACCGCTGGAAGTGGACGGACGGGTGGTCGAGCGGCAGCTCCGGCTTCCAGGCGGCCAGGCACTGGGCGCTGGGTACGAACAGCGGGCCGGGCAATGCGTTCAGGGGCCAGAACCGCCAGGATCCGATGGCCTCCTCGCGCTGCTGCGGGACGCCGGTCCACCGGGTGATGACGACGGGCACCGTCACCCGGACGACGTCGCCCACCCGGTCCAGGAGCGTGCCCAGCACCTGCGCGTCGCCGGGATCCGCCACGAGGCCGGCCTCCTCGCGGAGTTCGCGGACAGCCGCCTGGGCGAAGGTCTCGCCCGGCTCGACCGTGCCGCCCGCGAGCTCCCACGTACGGCGCCGGTGCTGGCCGAGTAGGACTCCGTCCGGGCCGTGGACGATGATGCCCACGCCCACAGCCGCGTGCGGTGGCGGCGATGCGCTGGTGCGGGGGCGGGACGGAACGCGGCTCGGGCGGCGAGCGGCGTACAGCCGGTAGGAGACGTGGCTGTCCGGCTGGTCGGAGTCGATCGCGGTGACCGCCTCCATGGTGAGGCCGTGCTGGACCAGGAGGCCCTCCCACAGCTGCGCGGTGAGGACCCACATGTCGACGGGGTGGTCGTCGGTGGTGCCGGGCAGCCGCAGGATCTCGGACCGCGGGGCGGCCTCATTCGACGGCCCAGTGCCGTCCGAGTTGGTATGCAGCGCGGAGAAGAGCAGCCGGCCGCCCGGCTTGAGGCCGTTGGCCAGGACGGGCAGCAGCCGGTCGGGGTCCAGGTACGGCATGGAACAGACGGAGTAGATCAGGTCGTACGGGTCGGCGGCGCGCAGGTGGGCCACGGCGTCGTCGCACACCAGGTGCAGGCCCGGGGTGTCGGGGTAGCGGCTCGCGGCGCGCTGGTGCTGGGCGGGGGAGGCGTCGACGGCGGTGACGTCGGCGCCCCGGGCGGCAAGGTGCGCGCCGTGCCGGCCGAGGCCGCTACCAAGGTCAAGGACGCGGAGCCCGGCCACGTCGCCGAAGACCTCGATGCCGGGGCCGGTGCCGGGGATGCCCCAGTCCCACCGGTCCAGCTCGGGCAAATCGAGCCCTCGCGCGAGTTGGTGGTTTCCGTAGGTGTTCCAGGTCGCGACGGTGTCCTGCTCGGTGGTCACCGGGTCCTCCATCAGATCGCGGGTCGGGGGTCAGGGGCGCAGGGCATAGCAGCACAGGACGTCAAGGTCGGAGGTGTGGACGGCGGACCAGCCCGCGGTGAGGAGTTCGGCCTGGGCCGGGGTGATGCCGAGGTCCTGCAAGGGGCCGGTGGCGGGGCGGCGGCCGGTGATCTCGGTGACGACCCAGAAGATCCCGCCAGGGGCGAGGAGGTGGCGGACACGGTTGAGGAAGGCTCTCTTGTCGTCCATCCACCGGTAGACGAGACGGCAGGTGATGACCGCGTACGCGGGCTCCGGCAGTGCCGTGAGGTCGCCGGTGGCGATGTCGGCGCACCGCCATGCGGGCCCGGGGCCTGAGTTGTGGCCGGCGGCGAGTGCGATGGCGCTGGGGGAAATGTCGATGCCGGTGGTGCGGTAGCCGAGCTCGTGGTGGAGGTGACGGGCCAAGGCGCCATCGCCGCAGCCGACGTCGAGGGCCGGGCGCCCGCGGCCGGGGCCGAGATGCTCGTCCATCAGCCGCATTTCGGGGACTTCGAGCTGCCGGTACCGGCGGCCCCCGGCCCACAGCGGTTCCCAGTACGCGGCGGTCGCGGTCGTCGTCACGAGGCTCCTTCACGGGCGGGCGGAACGGCGGCGCGCGTGGGCGGGGCGGGCATGTCCCGCAACGCACGGACAGGGGAGAAGAGCAGGAGGGCCACGGGGACGACCTGGAGGACCGCCCCGACGGTGAGGGTTCCGCGGACGCCGAGGAAGTGGACCAGGGCGCCGGCGGCCGCGGCGGCCAGCGGCCGGGCTCCGGCGGTCACCGTGGTACTCGCGGCCTGCATGCGGCCCTGGAAGCGGGGCTCGCACAGGATCTGCCGGAGAGACCTCTGGCTCGTCCCGGAGGCTGTGGCCCAGAACAGCTGAACGGCCAGAGTCCCCGCGAGCGCGATCTGCCAACGGAGTCCGGGGCCGGCAAGCAGGAGGGGGATCTGGGCCAGCGGGCTGAACGCGAATCCGATGATGATCGTCGGTCCGATGCCGATCCGAGAGGCGATGCGCGGGGCGAGGAGTGCCCCGGCCAGGCTGCCCACGCCGCCGACCCCCATGATCAGGCCGAACGCCGTCGGGGACACGTGCAGGCCAGCGAGGAGGTAGTACGCCCAGTACGTGTTCATGATCGCCAGTCCGAAGCTGAGCGTGGAGAGCGCCGCGATCACCGTTCGGATCGTGTGTTGCCCGGCCACGTACCGCAGGCCTTCCCCGATGTCCCGCGCGAGGCTGCGGCGGCCGCTGGATGGAGCGGCGACCGGCTCGGGGGTGCGGATGCGCCACACGAGCAGCGCGGAGACGAGGTAGGAGAGGACGTCGGCAAGGACGGAGCGGGCGGCGCCGATGGCGCCGACCAGCGCGGCGCCCGCGTTGCTGCCCGCGCTGTCGGCCACCGACGAGGCCGCGCCGAGCCGGGAGTTCGCGCGCTGCAGCAGGTGGGGTTCTACGAGGACGGGCAGGTAGCTGATGGCGGCCGCGTCGTGCACGATCTTGGTGATGCCCAGGATGACGGCGACCGCGTACAGATGGCCGATGCCGCGCACCCCGGCGAAGGCGGCGGCCGGGACGGTCGCGAGGCCCGCGGCGGCGGTGAGGTCCGCGGCGATCATCTGGGGGCGCTTGGCGTAGCGGTCCGAGAGGGCGCCGGCCGGGAGTGCCACGACGGCGTTGGGCAGTTGGCCGAGGAAGGCGAGCGCGGCGATCTGGGTGGTGGAGGCGTGGAGTTCCAGTACGGCCAGGGTGGGGAGGGCGACGGTGCTGACCGCGGATCCGGACAGGCTTGCGCACTCGCTGGCGACCAAGCGGCGCAGATCCGGGGTGGCGACCTTCGCGGCCTTGGCCGTCTTGGTGGAGGTCGTCACCCGGCCTCACCGCCCAGCAGTTCCAGGGCGGTCACGTTGGCATAGAGCCGACCGGTGGCGAAGTGGGTGAGGACCGTGTGGGTGAAGGGGTGGCAGTCGGGCGGAGGTGCGGCTGGGTCGACCCACACCAGCTCGGTGTGCGTGCCCGGCTCGCGGTTGTACGGGCTGCCCTCCCACTCCCGGACCGTGAAGGCGGCGCCGATCACCCGCTCACCGTCCGCCGCGTGGAAGTGGAGCAGCTGGCAGAACCGCAGGCGGTCCGGGGTGATGTGGATGCCGACTTCCTCGGCGAGCTCGCGCGCCGCTCCCTCGTTGAGGAACTCGCCGTCTTCGAGGCGTCCTCCGACGACCGTGAGCATTTCGGGGGAGTGCCACGACGTCGCCTGGTGCCGGACGGTCAGGATCCGGCCGTCGGCGCGCTGGAGCAGGACCATGACGTTCCCGATACTGCGGTGTACGGCGCTCACGGCTGGTCCTCCCTCATGAGCCGGTCCAGGGTCCGCCGTCCCCGGGCAGTGACCTCGGCGTCGCCGTTGTCCGGGCCCCAGGCCAGGCAGTTGACCGCGTCGAGCGCAGTCAGACAGCGCAGCGCCTGCCGCTCGGCGTCGGACAGCTCCCGCCCGTAGGAGAGGAGGAACGCCTTCTCTCGGTCCGGATGGTCTGCCCATTGAGTGGTGGCGAGGATGACGAAGTCCTGGACGCGGGCGGCCGGCCGGGTGCGCTCGAAGTCGACGAGGGCGAGCCCGTGCTTGGACCACAGCCAGTTCCTCGGCTGGTTGTCGCCGTGCACGTAGCCGACGGGCACCGGGCCGACGTGGCGAAGGCGCGCAGCGTGGTCCCGGATCAGCTGCTGCTCTTCCTGGTTGAGCCGGTCCCCGGCGCGAGCCAGGTACTTCTCCGCTCCGTCGGCGGCGGCGTTCAAGGAGGCTTCGGCCTCCACCCGGTCGCCGCGGTCGAGTGGCCCGGCCTCGTGGAGGCGGGCGCAGAGCGCTCCGGCCTGCTGGTGCACGTTCCGCCACTCGGCGGCGTCCAGGCCGAGCTGCTTTGCCGGGGTGCCAGGGACCGCGGTGAGCAGCAAGGCCAGGTCCTGGGCGCGGCTGTCGATGAGGTGGGGTGCACGGGTGTGTCCGAGGGCGGGGACGACGTGGCGGTATGCCCGGCTCTCACGGGTGAAGAACTTCACCGAGGGCGAGACCTTCAGGTAGTGGTGCACCCCGCTTTCGCCCTTCAGGTCCCACACCCGGGAGCGGTCCCAGTCGTGCGAGGCGTCGCGGACGGACACGACAGGGCCGATCCGCTGTTCCGCCCAGCGCTGCAGTGCCGCGGGCAGCGGCTTCGTCTGGCTCATCCGGCAGACCCCGCGCCCGGCTGCGGGATGGTGGAGCGGCAGGGCACACCGCCATCAGGTTCGGTGCGGTCGGGGAACACGGTTCCTCCCGGGGGATCGTCGGTCGCGTGGGTCTTCGGGGGTGCCGGATCGGCCGGCCCGGTCGGGGGTGACGGACCCCGGCCGGGCCGGCCGGCCGGGGTCGGCTCAGAACTGCGGCGGGTCTCAGGCGGGATCGGGCGCACCGCCGGTGCGCTGCTCCAATTCCCACAGGCTCCGAAAGAGCCCGGGCTCGCGGGTGAGCTGCGCGTACGTTCCCTCCTGGACCAGGCGTCCCTGGTCCAGAACGACGATCCGGTCGGCCACCGCGACGTTGGCAAGGCGGTGCGTGATCAGCAGGATGGCCCGGTCCTTGGCCAGGTCCCGCAGGCCGGTGAACACATGGTGCTCGGCTCGGGCATCGAGGGCGGCCGTGGGCTCATCCATCACCAGCAGGCTGGCCTTCCGGTGAAATGCCCTGGTCAGGATGACGCGTTGCCACTGCCCGCCGGACAGCTGGTGGCCGCCGAACCATTCGCTGGTCAGAAGGGTGTCGAGGCCGGAACGGAGGGCGGGCAGCATGTCCGCGGCTCCGGACGCCTCGCAGGCCGCCATGAGCGCAGCGTCGCTGGTGTCACCCTGCCCGAGGGTGACGTTGTCGCGGAGGGTCAGGGGCAGATAGGTGAACCGCTGCGGTGCCACCGCCACGTGCTTCCACGCCTCCCACGGCTCCAGCCGCGTGGTGGTCTTGTGGTCCCAGGCCACTTCCCCGGAGGTCGGCAGGAGCAGCCCGCAGATCAGCCGGGACAGCGTCGTCTTCCCCGACCCGTTCTCCCCGACCAACGCCACGATCTCCCCGCGCCGTACCGTCAGCGACACCCCGGCCAGGCTGTCCTTGTCCGCACCGTCGTACCGGTAGGTGACGTCGCGGACCTCGAACCGCTCCGGCGGCGCCGACAACAACTCGGAGCCACGCGAGGCCACCATCGCCTGCCCGTGCGCGTTGTCGATGAAGTTCTGCCAGTCCTGCACGTACCAGCCGGTGCGCACCAGCCGGGCCCCGCCGTTGATGATGCCCCGCACCGAGCCGGTCGCCGTCTGCAAGGCGAAGACCGCGCCACCGCCCGCCGCCAGGTCCATCCGGCCGGAGACCAGCAGCCACAGCAGGGTCGCCCAGACCGCTGCCGAGGCGACACCACCGGCCGCCGCCCCGGCCAGGCCCATCCATGCCCCGGTGTTCGCGGCCTCGCGCTCCGAGACGTTGACGGAGGCGGCCAGCCGCCGGTAGCGGCCCAGGAGGAACGGGCCGGCCAGGCAGGCCCGCATCTCCTCGCTGGACTCCATGTAGGACATGTGCCAGCGCAGCTTGTGCAGCATCCGGCGGCGCCCCGACGTCTCCAGGCCCGCGAGGTACACCACGCGGGCCGCGCGCACGTACGCGGCGGCCTGCGGCAGGCACGCAAGGAGAAGCAGAGGCAGGAGAATCGGGTGGATCACGGTGAGGACCGTGGCGCCGGCGGCGAGGGTCGCCGTGGCGGCCAGCACGTCCTGGGCTTCCTCCACGAGGTCGGGGGTGACCTGGGCGCCGCGGTCGGCGATGTCGTACTGGTCGTTGTATCCCGGCTTGTTATTCGCCGCGGCCTCGGCGCCGAGAGCCGCCTCGACCATGCTGACTTCCGCGGCCCGGGCGAGCACCGGCCGCAGCCGACCGGTCAGCCACGTCACCGTGACCCCCAGCAGGGCCCGCAGCCCCGCGGCCGCCGCGATGACGGCCAACTGCGGAGCCGCCTCCCGCAGTCGCTCGGTGATGTCGCCGGAGGAGATCAGCGCGGTGAGGGTCCCGGTGACAGCGAACAGGCCCAGCGCGGCCAGCACGCCCGTGCCGAGCTGGCACGCGAGCAGCCCGGCCGTCGCGCCCCGGTCCACCTGCCACGCCATCCGCAGCGACCGGCGCACCAGCACGGGCAGGCGCCGCGCCATCGTGGTCGTCGTCATCTGCGCGCCGGCTTGGAGCCGGGACTCGTCCCGGTACTGGAACTCCTCCTCCTGCGCCGCGCCCCCGCCGTCCGGTGGAGTCCCCTCCGCTTCGTCCGTGCTCGGCTGTGCGGCTGTGCTGCCCGAGGTCAAGTCGATCCCCCTGTCGGTCGTCACGGCTGGTTCGCGAGGCTCAACGACACAGCCGGGATATCGAACACACGTTTTTCGGTCGGTCCTGAAGTCCCGGGATAGAGCGTTCGAGGAACCGTGGAAACTGCACCGACCCAGCTCCCGCAACGGCACCGCCACAAGAGGCGGTTGGCCGAATCGCCGAGGTTCCCAAGCGCCGCACGGCAGTGGGGCGAGAGTGCTGGACTTCCGGTACGCCACGACCCTTGTGGAGCTGACTGAGCACGTGCCTAGTGGCCGCCTTCGAGCGGCCTTCTCGGCGGGGCTCCTCCGTGGGCCGAGGACCTGTGGCGATCACTGGTTCCGATATTGAGGGAGTGCTCACCGCCCACCTTGAGCGCTACCCGCAAGAGGCTGGACAGCTGGCGGGCGGGGCGGTGGAGATGGACGCTGCGGCCCGGTGAGAAGCTCACCGGGCCGCAGCGGTGACGGATCCGGTATCCGGCCGTGGCGCGGCTGGGTGTCCACGTCCCGTCACGGAGCTACCAGCACGTGGACGAGCGTCTTGTCGTCGCCGGGCTTGGCCCGCGGCCAGCGGTGGCCGAACGGGTCGCTCGCATCGGCCTCGTCGACGAGGTCGAGGACAGCGTCGGGGCCCTCGGTCCGGCACAGGTCCGCGATCTGGGGCCACGTCAGGAGCCCGTACTTGTCGACAGCCACCGAGGTGCCGTCGGTGGCGATGAGGATGTCGGAGAGTTCTTCGAGCGGCCAGCTGGCGACGACGGCGTTCAGCCCGGCCTGGGGGTCGGCTCCCGCGATCCAGTAGCCGCCGGGGACGTTGACCGCGTCGGACAGCCCGCGCATGATCTCCTGCATCAGCTCCCGGTGGCGCTGGTCCCCGATCCGCCCGACCCCCGAGCGCAGCCGCTCCCACTGCTCCAGGCGCGCGGGACGGTTGCCGACGAGGGCTGCCAGGCGGTCGTCGGTGAGGACGCGCACCGAGCTGTCGTGGCTGATCGCCGCGACCGGGCTGTCTCCGATGGCGGCGGCTTCGAACGAGGTGCCGCGCACCCTGGCGACCGTCACGGTCGCCTGCGCCGAACTGCCCGGCACCGTCGGCAGGGCCAGGTTCAGAGCTTTGGCGGTGCGGCCGATCGCCTCCGCGAGCGCGGTGCGCAGGTCGGTGTCCGGGTCGCCGGCGAGCGCGATGACCTCCTCGCCGAGGGCATCGGCGTAGGTGCCGCCGAGTGCCTCGGCGCCGTCGGCGACCGTGGTGACGCCGTCGACGACGACGATCAGGCCTGGGGCGGTACGCACCCGGTCCTCCGACGCCACGCGGGGACTGCCGGCCCGGGTGGCTGCCGTGATCTTCAACCTGCTGCTGTGCATCGGCTCCTCCAGGAACACTCGATGGTGCGCGGGGTCAGGGGCGGTCGGGCGGGGGGAAGGGCAGACCGGCGGTGTCCAGACGGACCATGACTGTGCGGACTCGGCCGTCGGGCAGGAACTCGCGCCGGTAGAGGAACGCGGCGTCGCCGCCGTCCGGAATGGCAACGCCCTCCTCCGTGACCGGCTGGCCGCCCGACACGGCCCGCAGCTGCTGGTCGGCATCGGCCGGGCGCTGTGCTGCCGGATCGGGCAGGCGGCTGTGGCGGCCGGCCACGCTCACACTCCGCCGGGGGAGCGGGGGCTCACGCTGCCTCCGGTCTGCTTCGCTCGATCACCTCGACGGTGCCGGCCTCCAGAGCCCGAAGCGCCGCAGCCACCCGTTCCGCCAGCAGTGGAGGCAGCGCATTCTGGGCGTCCTTCGGCTCCAGCCACTGGGCCGCGCGGATCTCCCCGTCCACGAAGCGCAGCTCCCGTGTCTGAGCGGGCGTCAGCGGCTCGGCGTCGTAGATGTGGCAGGTCAGAGCCCTCCCGTACTTGGACAGGGCGGCGGAGTTGCTGTCCACGACCAGCAGCCGGCCGACCGGCACCCGCAGACCGAGCTCCTCCGCCAGCTCACGGCCGGCGGCCTGCGCCGGGGTCTCGTGCGCCTCGACCATCCCGCCTGGCAGTTCGAGGTGCGCCTTGTAACTCGGTTCCAGGACCAGGACCCGACCGGCGGTGTCCCGTACGAGGACGGTGGCCGCCATCATCGGCGCCGGCAGCAGCCGGTAGTGGTCGCGCCGCGCCACCGGCGCAGGGCGGCCGTCGCGCAGCACCGCGGTATGGGATCCGCGCTCCGCGGCCAGCGCCGCGGCCAGGCGGGCGGCCACCGGCTCGGCCAGCAGGGCGAGCGCCTCCTGGTCGCCGACGAACCGGGCCTCTCGGATCTCGCTGCTCTGCAGCACCAGGTCGGCCGCCTCGGCGGCCTTCGCGGGGTGGGCCGCATAGAGGAAGCAGACGATCGTGCGTCCCCAGCGGCGGGCGGACACCGTGTCCACCGCCAGCAGGCGGCCGACCTCGGCGTGCAGCCCCAGTTCCTCCCGCAGCTCCCGCACGAGCGCCTCGGCCGGCTCCTCGTCGTCCAGCATGCCGCCGGGCAGGTCCCAGCCCGGCTTGTACACCGGATCGACGATCAGGACCTGGCCCTGGGCGTTGCGGATCAGCGCGTCCGCGCACGCGGCGGGGGCAGCGTGCGCGGCCAGGTAACGCACTAGGTCAGGATCCTGCTCGGCGCCTGCCATGTCGGTGTCGGTCACCAGTCTCCTCAGCTCGGGCGGTCAGCGGACGGCGTGGCCCGGATGTCTGCGCGCTGCGCGGTCAGCAGGACCGCCGCGAGGGTGCCGGCCTCGACGATCCGGCCCGCGGTGCACATCGCCACCGCCTTCTCCAGGGGGAACCAGTGCAGTTCCATGTCGGCCTCGCTCGGGTCCCGGTGGTGTTCTCCGACGCTCAGGCCCCGGGCGAGGTAGAGGTGTTCGCGGGTACGCGCGCCGGCAGGCATCCGCCACATCGTCGTCAGCAGTTCGATCTCGGCGGCGTGGATTCCGGCCTCCTCGGCCAGCTCCCGGCGCGCGGCCGCCAGCGGGTCCTCGCCGGGCTCGCACCCGCCACCGGGGCACATCAGCAGCCGCTGGCCGCAGACGTAGACGGCCTCCTCCACCAGGGCGATCCGGCCCCGGTCGTCGAGGGCCACGACCCGCACGCCGTCGACGGACTCGGTGTACTCGTACGTGCCCAGGCTCTGGTCGGCGCGCCGGACCGAGTCGCGGCGCACGGTCACCCGGACGCCCGTGTACTGGACGGTCGAGGAGACCGTGCTCCAGCCGTTGATCATGCCGGTCCCTCCTGCTGCCTCTGCTGCGCCGGCAGGACGAGACCCAAGGCCGCTCGGTGGGCGAGGTGGGCGCTGAGCTGCTCCGGGTCGTCCTCGGCGCCGGCAGGGGCGCCGTCCAGCCAGCTCATCAGCTGCAGCGCGAGGAGTCGACTGTCCTCGGATACGGTCGGGTCGGTAGTGAGGCGGCTGCGGGTGAACCAGGTGAGCTGGTGGTCGGCCTGCTGCTCGGCTGCCGCGGACGCGGTTTCGGCGAGGGCCAGGTAGATGTGGTCGACGTGGGTGTGCGGGGTGCTGGTGTGTCCGTCAGGGCTTGCCCCGCCCTCGCAGATCCACCACGGAGCGGGAACGGGACGGTGAGGGAACCCGGTGGGGGTGGGCACCGTGGGTCCGGGGACCAGGCGGGCCCTGTGGCCGGTCTCCTCCAGGACCTCGCGGACCGCGGCGTCGTGCACTCCCTCCCCGACCTCGCCGTGACCGCCGGCCGGCATGTGGCTGCCCAGCCGGTCGTGCCAGATCAGACCCACGAACCATTGGCCCGCGTCGCGGCGCAGCAGGAAAGTGCTCGCGGTCACCTCCCGCACTGAGCGCGTCGGCGTCGTCGTCTGCTGGTCGGTCACTGCATCGCCTCGTTCTCTCGGACGTTGAGCGCCTGGTGGGGCGCTCCGGTTACTCGTCGTCGCGGGGACCTCGAGGGCATCGACTGCGGTCCGCCGATCTCGCTGCGCAGGGTCCCGCTGCCGGGTGCCTTCGCGGGTCAGTCGGCCGTCACCGCGGCCAGGAGCTTGTGTGTGAACCGGTGCATGTTCGGGTCGAGTTGATGGATGGGTTCTTCGAGAACCCGCTGCCAGGGCAGCCACTCGACGGCCGTGTACTCGCCGGGGTCGAACCAGCTGACCTCTTGCCGGTGAGCGCGTAGAACGAACCAGCACGACACGTCGGTGTGACTGCGCGGACCCACTGTCGGCGTGCGGGTGAGGAAGAACGGGCTCTGGCCGAGGAGGGGAACAGCCGGGAGCCGCAGTTCTTCCGCCGCCTCACGTTCGACCGTCTGCCAGAGCGCTTCTCCGGGCTCCGCGTGCCCACCGGCCGGAAGGCGCAGGCCGCTCTTGACGTGGTGGCCCAGCAGGAGCTCTTCGCGGTCAGGGTCGGCGACGACGAAGTAGGCGACCAGGTGCGGGTCGGGCGCGTCGTAGGCGGTCCGGTCCAGCGGCGCCCCGCTGGAGATCCATGCCGCGGTCTCCTCCAGGTGCTGGGCCTCCACCGAGTCCCAGGGGCTGATGGCGGCAAGGTCCTGGAGCAGCCGCCGACGGCGGTCGTGGTCGGGTTGAGCGGGGATCACTGCGGGCTGCTCCTCGGGATCGGCCGGTCGAACGGGCGGCGGTGTGGCGCTGCGATCGGTGCGCGGGGCCTGACGGCGCCAGGGGCTGCGTGCGGCGGGGCCGTCCTGGTCAGGCCGGGCGGTTGGTGATGCGGAGCAGCGCCGGAGGGTGGCGGCGGCCGTTGACCTGGAGTGCGAGGTGGTAGCTGCCCGGTGCGAGGGCGGTGGTGCCGGTGGACTTCAGGAGGTGGGTCTTGGACAGGCGCAGTGGTGTGCCTGCTTTGACGGTGGCCCGGGTGAGGTGAGCGACCTTCTCTCGGGCCTGGGTGCCGGGGTCGGTGCGAGTCAGCACGTACATGACGTGCACCGGGGTGTCGGTAGGGGCGGTGAGGTCGGCTTCGAAGGCGAGGCCGTCACCGAGCCGGTAGTGGGTGTTGGTCAGACGGAGGGGGCTGACGCTGACGGCCGCTTGCGGGTCGTAGCCGAGGATCGTGTAGGCGGGTGGCCAGCCGTCCTTGAGGCGGGCCTTGAGCGCCTCGCGGGTGATGAAGGCGAGCTCGGTGTTCGTGGCGCGTCCTTCGCTGCGCCACCTGGCCAGGGTGGCCAGGACGAGGTCGGGTTGGGTGCGGGCGATGTCGCGCAGATGGTTGGCGACCGACGTGGTCACGAAGCGGCTGCTGTCGGCGTGCAGCGCGTCGAGCAGCGGCAGGGCGGTGTCGACGGGCAGGCCGGTGCCGACGGACCAGGGCAGGTGGGGGCGCAGGGCCTCGCTGGCCAGGCGCCGCACCCGGTGGTCGGCGGCGGTGGCCCACGTCGCGGCGGCCGTCAGCGTCTGCTCGGGGTAGGTGGTGAGGAAGGCGCGGACGGCGTCCTCGGCGGAGAAGTACGGGGTGATCGTGGCGAGCGCGGCGAATGCCTGGCCGAGGCGCTCGGGGTGGAGATGGTGGGCGGCGACGTAGGCGGAGTGGGGGGCGTAGATGTAGAGGCCGAATTCGGTTTCCGCGCCGGCGGCCTCGGGCGTGGCCGGCAGGGAGCGCAGCACGGTGTCGAGGGCGGCCGGCCCGGTGACGGGAAGGTGCTGGTGCAGGCCCTCGGCGGTGCGGGCGATGCGGGCCTTGAGCTCCAGGCTGGGCAGATCGGCGGTGACCTGGGCGGTGAACGAGGCGGCGTCGAAGCCGGGGCAGGCGGCCTGCATCTCGCGGCCGATCCGGGCGATCCGATCCGGGTTCAAGGCCCGTTCCTTCATGGGCACTTGGGAACTCATTCGGCCACCCTAGTGGCGGTTCGATCGGGAGGCGGGCAGCTCGGCGGGGATTCCCCCGTCGGAGGGACCGGGGCGGCGTGTCGGCTGGCGGACGGCGGCGCGCACCAGCAGCCGCGGGTGGCGTGAGCTGTCGCAGGGGGAGGCGGTGTGCAGGACGGCGAGGTTGTCCCAGACGACCAGGTCGTCCTGCTCCCAGCGGTGGGTGTAGAGGTAGCCGGGACTGGTGGTGTGGGTGAGGAGGTCGGCCAGCAGCGTCCGGCCTTCGGTCTCGGGCAGCCCCTCCAGGCGGGGGATGACCATGGAGCCGAGCAGGAGCGCGCGGGCGCCGGTGGCGGGGTGGACGGGGGCGAGCGGGTGAGTGACCTCGGGCAGTTGCGCGAGTGTGCCGGCCTGGGTGGAGGAGCGGCCGTCGGCGGCGTTGGCCTGCTGCGTGGCGAGGTGCTGGATGGAGTGGACGGCGCTCAGACCGTCGATCCGGGCCCGGAGGCTGGTGGGAAGGTCGGCGTAGGCGCGGGTGGCGTCGGCGAAGCGGGTCTCGCCGCCCTTGCCGGGGGTGATGACCGAGTACAGCAGGGTGGCGGCGGTCAGCTGCGGCTTGAAGGAGTTGTCGGCGTGCCACTCCTCCTCCTGGTCGCCGTCGTAGATGCCGATCGGCGTGCCGTTCTCGTGGATGTTGGAGACGACGGTGAGGCCGGGGAAGCCGGGGACGGTGTAGCGACGGTCGGTGGCGGTGTCGACGGCGCCGAACAGGGAGGCGGCTGCGAGCAGGTCGGCGTGGCTGAGGTGCTGGCCGGGCAGGACGAGTACGCGGTGGCGGTGGAGCGCGTCGGTGAGTGCGCGCGCCGCGGCGGAGCCGGTAGTGCGGGCGAGATCGGTCTCGACGCGGGCGCCGAATCCGCCGGGCAGGGGGGCGATCGCAAGGTCCATCGTGCCTCCAGGGACGGGTGCTGGGTGTCAGAACTGGGGGGACTGGAGGAACGGGGTGATCTCGCGCCGTCCGGCGGAGGCGGCGCACAGCCGCTCGATTCCGATACCGAGGCCGGCGGTGTCCGCAGGTACGGCTCCGGCCTCGACGGCGTCCAGGGCGAGCTGCTGCTCGTCGTCGTAGAGGCTGACGGCCTTGGCGCGGTCGATGAAGGCCTTCTGGTCCGTCTCGTCGGTGTAGCCGTGGACGAGTTCGATGCCGTCGACGATCAGCTCGAACCGCTCCAGGACGGCGGTGGTGCCGGGAGCCAGGCGGGCGCACGGCTCGTCTCCGCCAGTCGGGTAGTCGGTCAGGAACACCGCGCGCCCCGTGGTGCCGGCCTCGAGTTCGAGGGCGATGTAGCGGCCGAGGACGTCGCGGAACGGCTCGCCCGGGTCGGCGCCGATCCGGGCGGCCATGCGCGGGTGCAGGTCGCCGATGGGCTCGGTGCGCAGGTCGATGCCGAACGCGTCGCGGACGTGGTCGGCGATCGAGAGCTGTTCGGGGGCGTAGGAGGGCAGGTGCGGGCCGACCAGGCGCCAGGCGAGGTCGATCAGGTCCTCGAAGCCGAGCCCGGCGGCGTACAGGTCGAGCATCGTGAACTCGGCGGCGTGGAGGGCGTCGGGCGGCTCGGGCCGGAAGCACGGACCGATCTCGTACACCTTCGGCCGGGTGGTGCTCACGTTGACGCGCAGCGCCGGGCCGATCATCGCGCGCAGGAACCGGCCCTCGTGGAGGCCGGCGGATGCGCGGCGGCCGGGTCCGAGGTCGGCGCGGCGAGCGACGGGGGTGACCAACTCGGTGAAGTCCTCGTCGTGCAGCAGGGCCCGCAGGCTGTGCAGCACGTGGGCTTTGGTGCGGATGGGATCGGACAGTGCGGACATGCGCTTTTCCTCTCAACTCGGCTGCAAAGAAAGGGAGTTGTCGAGTCAGGGCGCTGCTTGGGCGGTGCGCCCTCCCCGGAGTGCCTCAAGGTAGCCGCACGCCGTCGAAGCGCAGAAGACCGCGCGCACCGCCGAGGGGCCCGATGCTCGGCCGGTAGTCGCGATTCCAGCGGTGCGCGGGAGTGTTCCCCCAGGTCATCGGCAGGGTGGACGCAATGGGTACGCAACGCCCCGGCGCACCTGGCGCAACGTCACGACCTGTTGCCGCTGCCCTTGGTGCGGCCCTAGCGTGATGGCACGGCCACTCGGCGCGACGGTTTCACCAGCGCCCTCGGCGCAGCGCCCGGCCGGCCCCTTCGAGTCGCGCTCATCTTCGGCTCGACCATCCGATTCACCACGCGTGGCTGCGGCATGCCCGCAGCCCGAGAGGAGAACCCATGGACAACACCCTGAAGCTCGGCATGCGCCCGGGCGACGGCACCGTCAAGCTCGGCATGCGCCCCGGCGCCGCCGTGAAGCTCGGCATGCGCCCGGGCATCAAGCTCGGCATGCGCCCCGGCGCCGCCGCCTGACCCCGATCGTCCTGATCGGCTGACGTGCTGCTGCCGGTGGGCGGGGCGCCCCGCCCACCGGCAGCGGTTCACGGAAGGCCAACATCCAGTCCCCAGCGATGTCCGGAGGAGAGCAGATGGGCAGGCCCAGCCGGCGGTCGGTACGCCGGCGAGAGAAGACAGCGAGGCGCACCCGGCACTCGACCGGCGCGTCCGGTCCGGTCCGGCAGGCGCTGGGGCCGGAGCTGATCGGCGAGCTGGAGGGCCTGTGCGGCGCTCCGAACGTCGGCCTGCGGGACGTCGCGTTGGACGTCGGCGCGATCGTCGCGGCGGCAATCCTCGGATCCCTGGCCGGGCACGTCGTCGGGCCGCTGCTGGCGGTCCTGTACATCGGGGTGCGTCAGCGGCACATCTCGAATCTGGCGCACGAGTGCGTCCACGCGAAGCTGCTTGCCACCGCGCGCGGCAACCGCCTGGTGGGGTACCTGCTGACCGGGCTGCTCGGCGAGGGGCTGCGGCCCTACCGGGCCACCCACGGAGTGCACCACGCGCAGCTCGGCACCGGAGCCGACCCGATGTTCCAGTCCTACCGGGCCGGGCGCCTCCACACCGTCCGCGCCCCGATGACCAAGACCGCGTTCGTGCTGCGGGTCATCGTCAAGGCCGCACTGTGGCGGCTGCCGACATCGGCGCTGCGCACACTGGTCACCCGAGGCCCGCGGGAGAGCCGGTGGGCGCCGGCCGCCCGCGCGGTGCTGTGGGCCGGCGTCGCCACCGCGTGCTGGTCCTTCGGCGTCCTCGGCGATCTGCTGCTGTACTGGCTGGTCCCGCTGGTGTTCGTACGGCCGGTGGTCACCTGGATCACCGACCTCGGCAACCACGCCGGCCTGATCGAGGACGACGACGTGCTGCTGCAGACCCGCGGCTGGTCCTCGCACTGGCTCACCCGGCACCTGCTCGGCGGCCACCTCGACGACATGCACCACCCCGTGCACCACTGGTGCCCCAAGATCCCCTGGCGGCGCCTGCCCGAGGCCACCGCCCTCCTCTCTGGGCGCGTGGAGCGCTGGAGCGAGGTGCCGTGGTGCTCCGGCTACTTCTTCCGCCGCCGCTCCACCCCCGAGGTGCCGTGCGTGATCGAGGACGTCATCGCCCGCCTCACCGTCCAGCCCGCACGACGTCAGGCCCCGGCCGCCGAACGCACCGCCGCCTGACCACTCAGCCTCTTTCTCACCACCAACGACCGGCCCGCCGCAGCGCGGTCCGGGCGGCACCCCCTGCCCGCCCGGGCCGTGCCGGCACCCGCCGCCGAGGAGGCGGCCACCCCATGACCAAGCCCCAGTCCCAGCTCGACCCGCCCACCCAAGGTGCGCACAGCTACGACGACTTCACCCGGCTGCGCGAGGTCGTCGTCGGCCGCGCCGACCACTACACCGCGCACCACGCCGACAGCAGCTGGCGGCTGTTCTACTACGAGAACGTCGCCCCCCACCTGCCCGACGGAAACCGGCAGTTGACGATCCCGCAGCAGATCGTCGACGAGCTCATCGAGGACGTCACCGGCTTCGCGGACGCCCTGGCCGGCTGCGGGGTGCGCGTGCTTCGGCCCTCCGCCCCCGGCAAGGACGTCCAGGTCTCCTCCCCGTGGTGGAGCAGCGGCGCGACGCCGCCGCTCAACGTCCGCGACAACACGGTCATCCTCGGGACAACGATCGTGGAGACCGCGCCGCACATCCGCGGCAGGGTCTTCGAGAACGACCACCTCAAGCCCCACTTCAACCGCTACTTCGAGCAGGGCTCGAACTGGCTGGCCATGCCGCGGCCCGCACTCGCCGCCCACTCCCTCGACACCGCCTACTTCGACCGGCACGGCGTCGACGTCACCGCGGCGATGGCCGGCGAGGACGCCTTGCCCATCGACGGCCTGGGCCTGGAGATGATCTTCGACGGCGCGCAGTGCGTCCGCCTGGGCCGCGACGTGCTGGTCAACGTCGCCAACCACAACCACGAGCTCGCCTTCCAGTGGCTGGCCCGCACCTTCCCCCAGCTGCGCTGGCACCGGCTGCCGGGGATCGCCGACAACCACGTCGACTCCATCGTCGTCCCGCTGCGCCCGGGCCTGATGCTGCTGCGCGACCCGAGCTACCTCGAGCTCCTGCCGGAGGCGATGCGTGGCTGGGAGGCGATCTACCCGCCGCCGAGCTCGGTGCCCGAGCAGGACTACGACGAGTTCGGGTTCGTGGTTCCCACCGCGTCCCGGTACATCGACATCAACGTCCTGTCGATCGACGAGAACACGGTGGTCGTCAACTCCCTCTACCCGGAGCTGATCAAGGTGCTGGAGCAGCGCCGCTTCACGGTCGTCCCGGTCCGACACCGCCACCGGCGCCTGTTCGGCGGCGGGCACCACTGCTTCACCCTCGACACCGTCCGCGACGGCGGCCCCGAGGACTACCTCGCCGCGTAGTCCGTCCGGCCCGAACCAGCGCACGCCCGCCCGGCCGCTACCCACGCGGCCGCGAAACAGAAGGAGTACCCGGCCATGAGCAGCACCACCGGAGCGTGGCCCCCGCCCCGCGAGTTCTGGACCGACACCCTGCCCGAGAAGACCGACGGCATGAGGCGCCCGCACCTGTTCAAGGGCGTCGTCCCCACCTCGGCGGCGAACGCCGCCAGCGTCCTGGAGGGCTTCGCCGCGATCCGCCGGGCCCATGCCGCCGGAGTGGAGATCACCGCGAACGCCCGGGTGTACGTGGGGGAGGAGCACCGCCCCGACCTGGTGGACAAGGTCCTGGCCGCCGGCGCCTGGCCGCAGAGCGACTTCGTCGCGTGGATGCAGGAGCAGGTCGGCGCCGAGCGGTTCAGCCTGGTCCTCAACACCCTGGAGAGCGTCAGCGAACCGCTGGCCGCGGGCCTCGGCGAGTTCGTCGGCGCGCTGCTCGACGGCTGGGGCGTCCCGGCCGGCGGCGCCGAGCTGGTCGCCTTCGTCGGCAACTACTCCGGGACCGCGTTCGGCGTCCACGAGGGCTACGAGAACGCGTTCCTCACCCACTACGGCCCCGGCGTCAAGGACTTCTACTGCTGGCCGGCCGAGGAGTACCGCAAGCTCACCGGCGGCAGCGACCCGCTCTACGGCGACTACACGTGGCTGCTGGAGCACGGCGAGCACTTCGCCCTGGAGCCCGGCGACGCCCTGTTCCTGCCCGAGCGCGTCTTCCACGTCGGCCGGCAGAGCGAGTTCTCGGTCTCCGTCGCCATCCCCCTCTACACCTTCCCCGACGCCGCCGTCGCCCGCGGCTGGATCGCGCCCGACCTGCTGGAGAACCTCCTCGCCAGCGAGCCCGACACCGACGCCGGCCGGCCCTCCCCGATGCAGCCGCTGACCGCGGGCCCGGGCGAGCTCGCCCGCCGCCTGGGCGCGGTGGCCGCCGACGCGTTCAGCGCCGCCGCCGAGCGGGCGACGGCCGCCGCCGAGCAGCACGCCCACCAGCGCTGGCACACCGTCCTGAGCAACGGCGGCTGGCAGCAGACCGACCTCGACCTCGCCCGGGACGAGGCCGCCGCGGCGTTCGCCGCCGCCGAGCTCACTCCCGGCACGAGCGTCACCGTCCGCACCCCCTACCAGCTGATGGTCACCGGCCGGCAGGCGTTCCTGCGCGGCTGCGAGACGGCGGCCGACCCCGCCGTCCTCACCCCCGCCCTCGTCGAGCGCCTCAACACCGGCCCGACCACCCTGCCTGACGACCCGGCGGTGATCGCCGCGATCCGCACGCTCGGCGCCACCGGCGGCCTGAGCCTCACCACCACGCCCGAGGAGACCGCGTGACCACCACCGCCCCCGCGCCCACGCTCGAGACCCTGCGCGGCACCAGCCTCGTCGAGGCGTACCTGGCCGCGAACCCGGAGACCCGCGGCTACATCCACGCCACCCTCCAGGGCACCCGCAACAGCGGCGACGACCTCGTCGACAAGCACCTCAAGCCCATGATCGACGCGGTCTACCGGCAGATCCGCGCCCTGGTCGACCCCGCCACCCTCACCGTGGCGCAGGCCCGCATGTACATCGCCGAGCTGGCGGTCTTCGCGCGGCACAACGCCCAGTTCCTGCGCCTGGCCGCCGACCAGGTGGTCGGCTACTGCCCCGCGCTCGCCCACGAGCTGGACCGCAACTTCCTGGAGGAGGGCGGCGAACCGGGCAAGGTCCCCGCCCACTACATCCTCTACACCCGCGCGCTGCTCGCCGACCTCGGCCTGCTCGTCAACGGCCACGTCCCCGCTGACGAGACCGCCAAGCTGGTCCTCCAGCACCAGGTGCTGGTGAACTCCCACATGACCGGGCTCATTGCCGGCGGCTACTACGCCACCGAGGGTGTCGCCGTCGCCGAGACCGAGATCCTGCGCGACATCACCGACCGGTACGGCGAGCTGACCACCGGCACCAGCGGCGCGCAGCTGACGAACCTGGACTACTACTACCGGCTCCACCTCGACGAGGGCCACGAGGCCGCGCAGGTCGGCGGCATGAGCGTGGAGGAGGCCCACATCGAGGGCCTGGCCCGGTTCATCCGTCAGAGTGACCTCTTCCACCTCGACCTGCCGCAGGCCCTGGAGGGCTTCCTGCAGATCTTCAACGCGATGGCAGACTGGTGGACCCAACTGGCCTACCGTGCAAGGGAACTGAACTAGTGTCCGATTCCGTCGTCGCCGCCATTGCCACCGCCGCTGCCGCCACCGGCTCCGGCACTGAGGTCCGCTCCGGCGGCTGCCTGTGCGGGAAGATCCGCTTCACCGTCACCGGCCCGGTGGACGACCCGCACGTGTGCAACTGCGTGCACTGCGCCAAGCGCTCCGGCGCGCCGTTCCAGTGGTGGGTCGGGTTCCCGATGGACGGGCTGGAGTGGACCGGCGAGGGCGAGCCGACCTGGTACGACACCCACCCCGGCAAGACCGCCCGAGGCTTCTGCGGAACGTGCGGCACCCACCTCGCCGCCCGGGACTACGGCGACGACACGATCATCGGCTTCCTCGCCACCGCCCTGGACGACTACGGCACCGATCCGGCCCTGGCCCCCACCAACCTGAACCGGGTTGCCGAGGCCGCGCCCTGGCTCGCCCAGTGCGACACCCGGCCCGCCACGGCCGGCTGACCCCCGCACCCTGCGGGGGCGGGCGCACCTGACAGCGCCCGCCCCCGCAGACCCACCGGGCCGTGCCGGGGCCACCTCCACCCCGCACACCACCACGCCCGCACCGACACCAGGAGGACCCGTGGACCACGACGTCCATGTCGCCACCGAGTACGGAACCCTCAAGCGGGTGGCCCTGCGTCACGCCGGCGACTTCACCCGCCCGCTGGATGGCCCCGACGTCCACCCGGTCCTCGCCCGCCAGCAGGCCACCAGCACCTGGACCACCTACGACCCGGCCACCGTCCGCGCCCAGCAGGACCAGCTGATCGGCCTGCTGCGCGATCGCGGCACCGACGTGGTCCTGCTCCCCGCCGCGCCGGGCTGCTCCGCCCAGCACTACCCCCGCGACATCGCCTTCGCCGTCGACCACGTCCTGTTCCGGGCCCGCTTGAACTCCGAGCACCGCCTGGCCGAGGCCAGCGCCCTCACCGACCCCGCCGTCGGCGGGCAGCCAGTCGACCTCACCCGCGGCACGATCGAGGGCGGCGACATCCTGCTCCCCGACACCGACCGGGTCCTCGTCGGCCTGAGCGAGGAGACCAGCCCCGACGGTGCGACCGCCCTCCAGGAGGCCCTCGCCCGGCACGGCATCGACCGCGAAGTCGTCCCCGTGCCCTTCGCGGTCAAGGGGATCGTGCACCTTGACGACCACCTCGCCGTGGTCGCGCCCGGCACCGCCCTGATCCACCGCGAAGTGTTCACCGCCGACCAGAATCGCTGGTTCAACGCTCACTTCGACCACCTCGTCCCCGTCACCGACGCCGAGGCCCGCGCCGTCCAGGTCAACGTCCTGGCCATCGCACCCACCACGGTCGTCGTCGCCGCGGGCAGTGACCGCATCGCCGCCGCCCTGACCGCCCTCGGACTCGAGGTCCTGACCGTCGACTACTCCGAGGTCACCCGCATCCCCGGCTCCCTGCGCTGCACCACCCTGCCCCTGCTGCGCACCTGACGCCGGCCGCGCACCGCCCGAGCCCGGCAAGCACGGCCGCCGGGCCGAGCCACCTTGCCCGAGCGGTGGCCTGCCGCCGATCCCGGTCGCCGGAGCGGCGGTGGCAGCCGAGCCCCCGAGCGCAGGCCCCGCACCGTACGACACACCCGCGAAAGGCGGACCATGCACGAGACCCGAGAGCTCAAGGCGCACGGACACACCGTGCGGGTGAACGTGGACCCGGAGCCCGAGAGGGAGGGACGACCCGCTCTGTGGCCGACGGTCGGCGAGTACCCCATCTACGACCGGTTCCTGTACGCGACCATGACCACCGACCACGAGCGCAACCAGCGCTTCCTCGCCGCGCTGGCCAAGCTGGCGCCGGGCCGGCGCGTCTTGGACATCGGCACTGGAGAAGACCTCCTGTGGGCCCGCGAGAGCGTGCAGGCCGGAGCCCGTAACGCCGTGGCCGTCGAGGTCATCGAGGACGCCTTCCACACGGCCGCCGGCACCCTGGCGGCCCTCGACGAGCACGACCTGATCACGCTGCTGCACGGCGAGTCGACCACCCTCCAGTTCGCGCCCAAGGCCGATGTTTGCGTGGCGGAGATCATCGGCTCCCTGGCCGGCGCCGAAGGCGCGGCAGTCGTCCTGACCGACGCCCGCAACCGCCACCTGGTGCCCGGGGGCATGGTGGTGCCGCACCGCGCGGTGACCCTGGCCGCCCCCGTCCACCTCTCCGACCTGCTTCCCGGCCAGCCCGTCGCGTTCGCCGAGGCATCCCTGCCGTACCTGCAGAGCATCTTCGACTGGCACAGCCGGCCCTTCGACATCCGGCTACGGATCGAGAACCCGCACGCCGACGCCCTGCTCTCCGACGGCCAGCCGGTCGAGGTGCTCGACTTCAACGGCGAACTGCGAACGGAGCAGCGCACGATCACCCGCCTGGCCATCACCCGGGCCGGCCACGTGGACGGCGTGCTCACCTGGCTCAACCTCTGGTGCCTGCCGGACGAAGCGCCGCTCGACGCGCTCCGCATGAGGACCAACTGGGCCAGCATCTACTTCCCGCTCTTCGACCACCCTGTGCCGGTCGCGCCCGGAGACGTCCTGGAACTCACCGTCGAGACGGCCCTCAGCGACGACGGCATCCACCCGGACTACCAACTCGCCGCCACGCTGCACACCGCCAGCGGGGAGGAGCACCACGGCTCGCTCGCGTCCCCGCACCACGGCGGCCCGTTCAGGGCCCACCCGCTCTACCAGGCCCTGTTCCCCACGACCTGACCGGACATCCGGCACGGGGCGGCCCGAGCAGCGCTTGCTGCGGCACTGCTGCTGGGCCGTCGGCATCGGTGCCACCACCGTCGCGCACCGGGCCGCCCCGTTCCCGATCCCTCACCGTGGCCCGGCGCGTCCGAACCAGCGGGTCGCCGAGCCTCTCGCGCATGCCCGCGCCCACGCCGACCTTCGCCCGGAGACCGCTGATGTCCAGTCCGCTCTCGCTCGTCCTCGTCGCCGTCCCGACCGTGGTACTGGCCTGCCAGGCCGGCGGCTGGGCCGCCCGCCGCCTCGGGCAGCCGCCCGTCATCGGCGAGATGGCCGTCGGTATCCTCCTCGGTCCCTCCCTGCTCGGCTGGCTCGCCCCCAGCGTCCAGCACACCCTGCTGCCGGCCACCGTCCTGCCCTACACCTCGGTGCTCGGCAACGTCGCCCTGCTCGCGTTCCTCTTCCTCGTCGGCCTCGAACTCGACTTCCACTCCCTGCGGACCACCCGCCGCGCCGTGGCCTCCGTCGCCGCCGGCAGCATCCTGCTGCCCCTCGGCCTCGGCGCCGGCCTCGCGGTCATGATGTACCCGGCCCTGGCCCCGCCCGGCGTGCAGCGGCTGCCGTTCGTCCTGTTCGTCGCCACCGCGCTGTCCATCACCGCGTTCCCCGTCCTTGCCCGGATCCTCACCGACCGGGGCCTGGCCACCACCCGCCTGGGCGCCTTCGCGCTCGCGTGCGCCGCCACCGACGACGCCCTCGCCTGGTGCCTGCTCATCGCTGTCACCGCCCTGGCCACCGCTGGCTCCCCGCTGGACGCCCTCACCGCCCTCGCCCTGACCGCCGCCCTGACAGCCGCCCTGGCCGCGGCCCGCCCCCTCGTGAAGCGGACGCTGGAGCGCGCCGCCCGCACCTCCGAGGACCTGGTGACGGTGCTGCTGGTCGCCGGGCTGCTTCTGGCGGCCTGCGCCACCGACCGGATCGGCGTCCACCCCGCCTTCGGGGCGTTCCTGTTCGGCGCGACGGTGCCGCGCGGCCTGCCGGCCGTCGAGCGCAGCGCCGCCCGCCTCCAGGCGGTCTTCGTCCCGGTGCTGCTCCCGCTGTTCTTCGTCGACACCGGCCTGCACACCGACCTCGCCCACCTCCCGGCCGGCCAGTGGGGCTGGGCCGCGCTCGTCCTGGCCGTCGCCGTGGCGGGCAAGTGGGTCGGTGCCGCCGGGGCAGCCCGGCTCGCCGGCTGTGACTGGAGGTGGTCGGCACTGATGGGCACCCTGATGAACTGCCGCGGGATCACCGAGATCGTCGTCCTCGGCATCGGCCTCCAACTCGGCGTCATCTCCACGAACCTGTTCACGATCATGGTCCTCATGGCCGTCGTGACCACCGCCGCCACCGCACCCCTGCTCGACCGCCTCACCCGAGGCGCCCCCGACCTCACCGTCCAGGCCCCCGCCGAGCCGGTCACCGCACAGACCGGCACCCCGGGAGCAACCCGATGACCGCCGCCTCCGACACCCGGCCCGTCGCGGGCGACGCCGAGACGGCGATCCGCACCCGGCGCAGCACCATCCGCCTCACCGGGCCCGCCCCGGGCCCGGACGAACTCCTCGACCTGCTGGCGGCAGCGGCCACCGCGCCCGACCACGGGCAGCTGCGCCCGTGGCGCGTGATCGCGATCTGCGGCGACGCCCGCGTCCGGCTCGGCGAAGCCGCCGCCGAGGCCGCGCCCACCGCCGACCTGGCGGAGCGGATCGCTGCCAAGCACCTGCGTGCGCCACTGATGCTCGGCCTCGTCTTCCAGCCCCGCGACCACCCGACCATCCCGCGCTGGGAGCAACTGGCCGCGACGTCCGCGATGGCCACCACCCTGCTGCTGCTCCTGGACGTGCGCGGCTGGGGCGGGGTCTGGTTCGGCGGCCCGTACCCGGACGCGCCGCAGGTCCGCAAGCACCTCGGCCTCGGCGGCGACGAGCAGCTGCTCGGCTACCTGTACGTCGGCACTCCCGTCCCCGGGGAGGCGTCCCGGCTCCGCGCGACGGCCGACGTCCGCGCCAAGCTCAGCTGGCTCGGCGGCGCCACGGCCTGACCGGCTTCATGGGCACCGAACTGCCCGACTCGGCCTGCCTGGGGTCAGAAGTCGTGGAGCGGGCCGCCCGCGGCGGCGTCGGCCAGGCGCCGCGCCAGGCGGCGGCTCTTGAGGTGCTGCGCCGTCGTCTTAGCCTTCGCCAGCAGCTCCTCCCGCTCCGCCCGGTCGCCGCGCAGCCGAGCCAGCTCCGCGCCGGTGATCAGCAGCTCCACGCTGTCGCGCGTGCGCTCCGGCGACAGGCCCATCGCCACCTTCAGAGCCTGCCCGCCCTCCTCAGCCAGCCCAGCCATCGCCAACGCCCACGCGGCCTGCCCCTCCAGCTCCGGGCGGTCCAGCCACGCCAGCCACCGCGGATCTGCCCCGCGCCCGGCCCGGTCGAACGCGGCCCGCGCCCGCTCCACCGCCGCCCGGCACTGCGCGCCTTCACCGTTGTAGGCCCACGCCCTCGCCTCCGTCACCGCGACGTAGGCCCGCACCAACGCGGGCGAGCCGGTCGCCGCGACCACCGCGCTGCGGGCGTGGGTCAGCACGTCCCGGCCGTCGCCCCGCACCGCCGCCAGCCGCGCCTGGTGAATGCAGCCACGGGCAAGCCGGCCGCGATCCCCGATCGCCTGCGCCAGCCGCATCGCCTGCAAGTCGTAGCGCTGCGCCAGACCCGGCAGTTGGTCGTCGTAGGCCATGCTGGCCAGCGCGAGCACCGCGTCGGCAACGCTGCCGTACAGCAGCCGGCCGCGCCCGGCGTTGAACCCGCCTTCGAGCAGCGGAACGGCGTGGGCGGCGAGGAAGCCGGCGAACACGGAGCGGAACTGCCCACCTCCGTGCCGGGCGTCCGTCCTGCCGTACAGGTCGGTGTGCGCGTCCAGCAGCTCGATGTCGGCCACGGTCACCCGCCGCAGTCCGTACCCGGCGATCTCCGTGTCGGGCAGCATGACCAGCGCCTCCATCGCGGACGGCGTCGCGGCGAACGGCATCTCCCGCACCGATGCACTCCTGGGGACGGCGTCCATCTGCCACAGCCGTCGCAGCATCCGCACCGCGTGGCTCAGGTCGCCGTACTGGAGCGCCTGCTCCGCGACCCTCATGTCCTCGGACGGCCACCCCAGGCTCTCGGGCGTCACCTGGCGCTTGCACGCCTGGGTGAGGACGTAGCACGCCGCGGCCGCCAGCTCCGGCCCCGGCCGTGCCCCCGCGCACCATCGCGACACGGTGCTCGTGCTGACGGACCGGGGATGGCCGGTGGCCGCGCAGCGCTCACGGATCCGCTTGGCGAACCCCGACATCGACCACTTGAGCTCTTCCAGCACGATCCGCTCGAGGTCCAGGTTTCTCTGCGAGGTGCCGCTCAGCGACGCCGGCCCGCTCATGTCGCTGCCGGGATCTGGGTGACCGTCAGCTCACGCATGCCGGCCTCGGTCCTGGGAGAAGACCTTCGTGCGGCTGCGGCGGGACGCCAGAGCGCTGCGGTACGCGCCCGCGGCATCCCGGGCCGCCGGCCCGGCGAGCCTCCAGTCGCCGTCGTCCGCCGTGAACGGGTGCCAGTTCCCGTCAACGTCGACGCGGACCTGGACGCCGACGAGCGTGTCGGTGATCCGGTTGCCCTCGGCCGACAGGGGCGCTCGGCTGGCGGGCCGGAGCGGGCCGATGGCCTGCTCCGCTCGCTCCAGCAGAGCCGGATCGGCGGGGAAGTCCGCCCGGGCGGCCCGCACTCCGGCCGCACCGCCCACTTCGTGGGCTGCCAGCAGCAGGCGCAGTTCGTCGGGTTCCAGACCGAGGCGGTGGGCGAGGTCGGGTACCTTCTGGGCGCCGGGCAGGGCGGCGGCGATGCGGACGGCGTCGCTGACCGGGTCGCTGTCCAGCGTGCCTCTGCCCGCCAGGAGGTTCTGGGCCTCGTCGGCCGCGAGGGCGGCGAGATGGCGTAGCTGGGCGAGTGCGGGGGCGGGTTCGGGCGGAGCGGGCAGCGGAGCGTCGGCGAACGTGACGGCGTCCGGCTCCGGGAGGGGGCCGGATGCCGCGGGGGTGCTGGGCAGCGCGGCCGACCGGGTCTGGAACGCCTGGTGGGCGGGGACGAACGCGGCGTACTGGCGTTGGCGCTTGGGGCGGGCGGCGGGGGCGTGGTCGTGGAGGAGCTGGGTGAGACGGTGCCCGCGGAGCCCCCGTAGGAGAAGGAGGAGGGCGGGGTCGGCGTTGAGGCGGTCGGTGACGGCGTGGGCGAGGGCGGCGGTGTGCCGGCAGGGTGCCTGGCCGCAAGAGCAGTCGAACGTGAAGTGCGCGGGGTCGGGGGCGATGGCGACGTCGCCGGTGTGGTGGGAGTCGGTGAGCGCTGCCGGGAGGTGCCCGGCGAGCAGCAGTTCCCGGTGCGGGCCGGCCGCGAGGGCGGCGCCGAGCGTGGCCAGTTCGTCTGCGGTGAACGGCAGGAGGTCCAGCCGGGCGCGGGCCGGCTCGTCCTGGTGCGCGATGACGAGCCCGGTGGCCCTCCCGGCGGCCAGGTTCAGGTCGCCGACCCCGCCCGCGAGGTGGATCGCGCTTCCTTGGAGGAAGGTGTGCTGGCGGGCGGAGGCCTGCTGGGCGGCGAGCTGCCAGGCCTGGGCCCACGGGCCGTTGGGGGTCATGGGCGCGCTCCGAGGGTGATGAGGTCGGCGAGTTCGCCATTCGAGAGCTCTCCGAGCGCGGTCTCCGCGGCATGGGGCACGGCGGCGTCGGCCAGGGTCCGCTTGTGGTGGAGCAGGGCGTCGACGCGGTCTTCGACCGTCAGCTCGGTCGCCAGCCGGTGGACGCGGACCGTGCGGTCCTGGCCGAGGCGGTGGGCGCGGTCGGTCGCCTGGTCCTCGACGGCCGGATTCCAGGGGCGGTCGTAGAGGATGACGTCCGCGGCGCGGGTGAGCGTCAGCCCGTTGCCGCCGGCCTTCATCGTGCTGATCAGGACCGGGCTGCGCCCGTCCTGGAACGCGTCGACGAGGTGCTGCCGCTTGGGGCCGGGCGGGATCCCGCCGTGCAGGAACAACGGTGCGATGCCCTGCGCGGTGAGATGGGCGACCAGCAGGCGCCCCATCACGGCGTAGTTGGTGAACACCAGCGCGCCCCCGCCGCTCTCCTCCTGGACCTGTTCGACGAGTTCGTCGAGAGCCGCGAGCTTGCCCGAGCGGCGCCGTGCCGCCGGCACGTCGTAGGTGCCCGGGTCCTGGGGGTCCTCCCGCAGGTAGTGGGCGGGCGAGTTGCACACCTTCCGCAACTCGGACAGGAGCGTCAGGACCAGTGCGCGTCGGAGCGGTGACTCGGCGGTGCGGATGCGCTCCATCGCCTCCTGGGCCACCCGCTCGTAGAGGTCGGCCTGTTCGGGCGTCAGCGGGATGTAGCGGTGGGAGATGATCTTCGGGGGGAGTTCCTGGAGGATGTGGGCGTCGCTCTTGCGGCGGCGCAGGAGGAACGGGCTCATGAGCCGGGACAGGCGGCGGGTCGCCTCGCCGCCGGGGTCCGCCTCGATCGGCCGGGCGAATCGCTCGCCGAAGGCGCGCACCGTCCCGAACAGTCCGGGGTTGGCGAGGTCGGCGACCGACCACAGGTCCAGGAGGCGGTTCTCCATGGGGGTGCCGGTGAGCACGATGCGCCGCGTGCTTCGGATGCGGCGCAGGGCTCGGGCGGTGAGGCTCAAGTGGTTCTTGGTGAACTGCCCCTCGTCGACGATGAGGAGGTCGACCGTGAAGTCGGCCAGGGCGTCAATGTCGCGCAGCAGGGTGCCGTAGGTGGTGATGACGACCGTGTCCGCGGTGACGCCGTCGAGGGTGCGCTCAGGGCCGTGGTAGGTGTGGGTCGGGGTGCCGGGGGCGAAGCGGGCGATCTCGCGCTGCCAGACGGTGATCATGCTCGCCGGTGCGACGATCAGGTCCGGGTACGGCCGGGCAGCCTGTTCCCGGCGGTGAAGCCGTAGCGCGATGGTCTGGACGGTCTTGCCCAGGCCCATGTCGTCGGCCAGGACGGCTCCAAAGCCGAGGTTCAGGGTGTGGGCCAGCCAGCTCATGCCGCGTTCCTGGTAATCGCGCAGCGCGGTGGTCAGCGCGGCGGGCGCGGGCACGGGTTCGCGGGCGCCGGGGCGCAGCGCTTCGACCAGGTCGGCGAGCGGTCCGGCCGGATCGCAGGGGTGTTCCACTCCGTCGACGGCGGCGGCGCCGGTCAGCGCGGCGTCCAGAGCCTGGGGGACGTCGAGGGTGCCGATGTCGCGGTGACCGGCGCGGTGGGCGGTGGGCGAGTCGAGGAGGACCCAGCGCCGCCGCACCTGTTGCAGCGGCCGGGCCGAGGCAGCGAGGGCGTCCATCTCCGCCTCGGTGAGGTGGTCGCCGTCGAGGGCGAGCTGCCAGCGGAGGTCGAGCAGGTTGGCGAGGCCGAAGCGGTGCGGGGCGTCGGTGGCCTCCGGGACGGGGCGGGAGCCGACGACGGTGCGCAGCTGCAGCCCCATCGCCCAGTTCTCGGGCCAGGCGACCTCGACGCCGGCCCGGGTGAGGCGCTGGCCCATCTCGCCCAGGAGCAGGGCCGCTTCGGCGGGCCGGACGGTGAACCGGCCGGGCCGCTCCTGCTCAAGCAGCCGGCCCAGCGGCGGCCAGGCGGGCTCAGCCGCCCGCAGCGCGCTTCGGACCCGCTCCAGCCGGGCGGGGTCGCAGCCCGCGACGGGCAGGTACTCCGCGGCGGGGACGATATGGAGGCGCCCGCCGCGCGTGGTGGCGGTGCGCACGCCCAGCTGAGCCCACAGGAGGTCGGTGTCCAGGGGGCTGCCCTCGGACGGCTGCCTGATGGTCAGGACCAGCGGCGGCAGCCGGTGTCCGATGCTGCGCTCCACCTGGTCGCACCAGGCCCGAAGTCGCGGTTGGTGCGGCCGCGGGACCGGGCCGCTCCACGGACCGGTCCCCAGGACGGCGGCGGCGCCGGGCCCGCGGACCACCGCCTCGGCCACGGCGTCCAGGTACTGGCGCAGCACGGTACGCGGCGCCCACAACCGGTACGGCGCGCGGGCAGCCGGCGCGCAGTGGGCGTGGGGCGGCATGGCATCGGCCAGCCCTGCGGCTTCGGCGGCCAGCGCCGCGGGGAGCGGGCCCAGGCGCCACACGTCGCGTTCGCCGGCGTCCAGGGTTGGATAGAGCAGTCCGGCCGCGATCGCGGTCAGCGCGAGCCGGGTCGCCCTCGCCCACAGCCGCACCGACGGATGCAGGCCCTGGTCCGGCAGCTGGGCCAGGACACCGGTCAGCAGCCGCACCGGTGCTCGCCAGATGGGAACGGTGACCGCCCGAACGCCCACGCCCATGTGCGGAAGGACCAGCTCGAGGTCGGCCTCCAGCAGAGGCGCGGGGCAGCCGCCCGGAAGCGAAGCGCCGTCCACCCGGAACAGGGCCATCGCCACGCCGCCGTCCACCAGCTGGGCGACCAGCGCCGCACCGTCCAGCAGGACGTCGCGCACCGCCCGCTCAGCCGCCACCGCTTCGGCGGTGCTCGCCGCCGGCGCGCGGCGCTGCGCCGGGACGTGCACGGGAGCGGGGGCCGGTGGCGTGGAAGGTGTACCGGCGGCGGTGGGTGCGGGGACGGTGCTGAGCCGCCTCAGCAGGGCGCGCGCGGCTTCGCGCCGGGCAGCCTGTTTGCCGACGGCGCGGGCGGTGGCCGTGTAGGCGGAGTCCTGAATGCGGCAGGAGATGGTGCACGAGAACATCGGGCCGGTCGGGACGCCGAAGTCCACCTTCAGGTCGGTGATTGTCCGCTGGTCGCGCAGCACTTGCACCACCCGCAGCGGGTCCCGGCCGTCGGTGCGCTCCGGCGGGGCCACCATCCTCACCGGCGTTCGCTGCGGTTGCCGGGCCTGGAGGGAAGGAAGGTCGAGGACGCGCCGCAGCATCGCATCGGCCGCCTTGCCCCGGGCGCTTCCTGTGCTCGCTCCGCTCCCGGTGCTGTCGAGGTCCTCGCCTCCGGCGCTGCACGAGATGCGGCAGGTGAACAGCGGGGAAGTGCCGGTCAGCGTGTCGGACTCCTCGATCCGTAAGCCGGTCAGGAGCATGGCCTGTTCCATCTCGCGCAGCGTGGCGACGCTGCCCTCGTCCCCGCCTGGAGTGCCGGGCTGCGGGCCCGCGGCGGCAGTCCCGTCGAGGTCGGGCGCCGGAAGACCGGCCAGGTTGGCCAGCAGGCGTAGTGCGGCAACCGACCGGGCCACCGTCGGTGAGCGGTGGGCACCGCTGGTCACCTCGTGCACATGCTCGCCGACGCCGTGGACGACTCGGACGGCAAAGCGCTTCGCGTGGCCGGCGGAGTCCGTGGCCAGCCTCTCGTGGTAGCGAGGCCCGCGGACTCCCGCGGCCTTGGCATGGACCTTCAACACCGCCTGAGCCTTGCCGGGGGCTGCCGCGGCCTCCAGCGCGTACCGGCGTACCGGCTCCCACTGCGGTCCGGCGGCACGGAACAGGACCTGGTGGAGGTCGCGCGCCGTCAGGGCACCCGCACGGGCCCGGGCGGAGATCTCGGCCAGGACCGCTGGCGCCACCGTCTCCAGCGCGCACAGCCGCAGCAGCTCGTTGTGGAACGCGCCCGGACCAGCGGCCTGCGGTTCCGGCACCGGCTTGGCACCGTGCGGCGACCAGTTGTCCCCGTCCGGCTCGTCCTGGGCGACCGGGTGGGCTCCGCTGAGGTGTCCGAGCAGGCTTAGGAAGGCCAGGTCCTGCGCTGCCTCCAGGTTGTAGGCGAAGGCGGCGGCGCCGTGCGCGAACCCGCCGTCCGAGCGCCGGCCGGCCTGGACGGCCACTCCGTCCCCGGAAGCCGGGACCTGGCGGACCACCAGCCGAGCGGACTCGTCGGTGGCCTGGTTGTGGGCGGTCAGCACGGTGACCGCCTTGCGCGGTGTTGCTGCCATCGCCTCCCACGCCGCGACAGCCAGCGGCATGACGCCAGGCGTCTTGTCGCCGAGCAGCAGGGTGCGCAGGTACGGCGCGCGGATCCGGCCGGCGCTCACCCGCAGCACCAGTTCGTCCCTGAACGGCTCCGGAGCCCCACCGTCCGCGCAGACCCTTCGCAGCAGCCGACCGAACACGCGGTCCTGGAGGATGCTCAAGTCCGTGACGGGATCCGCCAGGAGCGTCGTTTCCTCCTTCTGCTTCTTGATCCGGAGGAACTCCGCAAGCTCGGCCGGGCCACCCGTTCCTCCTGTCATGTTGTGCGTTCTCCTTGCAGGGGTGGAGCGGCAGGACGATCGGCCAGCAGGCCGTACCGGTCGGCGATGGCGGCCGCGCCCAGGCGGGTGGGGGCGTCGAGCTTGGCGAGGAGCCGCTGGATGTGGGTGCGGGTGGTGCTGACCGTGATCCCGAGCCGGGTGCTGATCTCGTCGGTGGTCAGGCCGTCGCAGATCAGCCGGAGGACTTCGAGTTCGCGGGCGGTGAGTGCGCCGAGCAGGCGCTCCCGCTCCTGGTCGTGCGGCGAGGCTGCGCGGCTGAGGGAGGCGAGGGCGTCGCGGAGGAGGTCGGCGGTGATGACGGCCCGTCCGGTCCGGACGAGCCGGCAGGCGTGTTCGACCTCCTCCAGGCCGGCGCTGATGGGCAGGAAGCCGCAGGCGCCCGCTCTCAAGAGCTCGAGCACCCCGGCGGGGTCGGGCGGCCCGATGGAGACCACTGGCACGGCGGGCAGGACCGCGCGCAGCTCACGGACTTGCGCGGCCGCGGTGTCGTCGAACGTGGCCACGGCGAAGAGCAGCGCGGTGAGCGGCCGGGCCGGTGTCGCGGCGATCGACGCAGGCCCGGGGTAGGTGGCTGCCTGGTGCCCGCGGCGGGTGAGCGCGGAGGCAAGCGCGGTGATGTGCAGCGCCGGGGCGCCGAACACCGCCAGCCGCAGCGGGTTCGCCGCGTTCACGGTCAGCCCTGCGCCGCGCGGCCCCCCGGCGGGGGCCGCAGCGGGGCGCCGGGGCGCGAGGTCGGCTGTGCTCATCACGCCCGCCCCCGGCTCTCGCTCTGGCCGCCGCCCCCGACTGCGGTGTCCGCCGCGGCCGTCCGGCGCGCCGGACGGCCGGAGCCGGAGCCGGAGCCGGCGGTGGCGGTGGCGGTGCTGTTCTCTCCGGGGCCCATCCCGGGCCTGCGCCTGCTCATTCCGCTCCGGTGCCGATGGAGACCGTGCGGGGCTGGCCGTGGACGAGCTCGGCGGTGACCGCACGGGTGCGGGCGCCGATGAGTAGGACGTGGCCGGCCGGGTCGGTCAGCGGGAGTTCCGCCCGCACCGGCCACAGCGGGCCGGTGGGCAGGGTCGGGTTGCCGGTCACGCGCTCTCCTTCGGTGCCGCCGGGCCCTCGCCGCCGAGGTAGGCGGCGAGGGTGAGGTCCGGGTAGCTGGGGCGGATGCGGTTCAGGGTCAGCAGGCCGGTCGCGATCGCGGCGTAGCCGGCCTGCCCCGGGGTACGGGCGCCGAGTTCTCGGGGGCGCCAGTACGCGGTGACGGTGTGCTCGGTGACGCCCATGGCCGCCGCCGTCTGCTCGGCGGTGTGCCCGCCTACGGCGAGGACGAGCGCTTCGGCGGGGCGCGCCGTGGGGTGCCGGGGCAGGATCTGCCCGATCTCGAGCTGGTCGGCGCTCAGCAGTTGGTGGGCGGCGACGAGGGCACCGGCCTGGACAAGGGTCGCGGCGCCGACCAGGCAGCACGCCCGGTCGCCAGCGTCCTTGATGTCTGCGGGCCGCAGGCCGGTGGCGGCCAGGCGGGTCTGGCGTCCGCCGGGCAGGATCGCGTACCGCAGCAGCGCCAGCTCGGCGGCGTCGAGCAGCGGCGCGGGCGGCATTACGGCCGCCGACGCGACGTCGGCCAGGGGGATGGTGCTCATGCGGCCACCGCCGCGGCATCCTGTTCGGTGTCCGCGGTGCGCTGGCCGGGCAGCGTGACCCGGTCGCCTGTGCCGGGGACGAGGGACAGTCGGAGGGCGGCCCCGATCAGGGCCCACAGGGGGAAGCCCTGCAGCGTGTTGCCGAGCGGACGCCGCCTCGTGGCGTCCCACATCTCGGTGAACACGCCGTGCGGGGTGCGCAGCCCGAGGAGCCGGTCGAACAGGGCGTGGGCCTCGTCGGTGCGGCCGATGTAGGCGAGCGCCTCGACCAGGTGGAAGGAGCAGGCGAGGAAGGCGCCTTCGTCGTCGGTGAGTCCGTCGACCCTCCCGGTCGGGTCCGGCAGGTAGCGGCGGATGAACCCGGCGGGATCGGTGAGTTCGCGCTGGATGGCGTCGATCGTGCTGATCAGCCGCTTGTCGTCCGAGGGCAGGAAGCCGCTGGTGGCCATCAGCAGCACCGCGGCGTCCAGGTCGCGGCCGCCGTAGTACTGGGTAAATGCCTGGGCCTGAGGGTTGTAGGCGTGCTGGAGGACGTCGTCCTTGATGGTGTCCCGCTCGGCCGCCCACCGGGCGATGGTCGCGGTGTCGGCGACCGCGGCGCCGGTGGTCGCGCGGGCCTGGGCCCACTCGACCAGCAGATGCAGGCCCTGCCAGCACAGCAGCGCGGAGTGGGTGAAGCGCCGCTTGGGTCCGCGGACCTCCCAGATCCCGGCGTCGGGCCTGCGCCAGATGCGCATGATCTCCTCGCCGAGCGCGACCATGAGAGCGTCGACGCCGGCGTCGGCGGGCAGGCCCGCGCGCTCGGCCGCCACCAGCGCCTCGACGACCTCGCCGTAGACGTCGTTCTGCACCTGGGTGGCGGCCGCGTTGCCGGCCCGCACCGGGCGGGAGCCCTCGTAGCCGGTCAGCCAGTCCAGCTCCCGCTCCGTCAGCGTCCGGGAGCCGTCCAACTGGTACATGATCGCCAGGTTCTGCACGTCCCCGGCGATGGCGCGCAGCAGCCATCGCCGCCACCTCGCCGCCTCTTCCAGCTTGCCCAGCCGGACCAGGGCGAGGATCGTCAGTGCGCTGTCCCGTAGCCAACACGCCTCGTAGTCCCAGTTCCGCTCGCCGCCAAGTGCCTCGGGCAGGCTGCGCGTCAGCGCCGCCGAGACGGCGCCGGTCAGGCGGATCGTCAGGGCTCGCAGCAGGATGGCGCTGCGCCGCACGGGTTCCTGGTAGGGGCCGGTGTAGGAGAGTTCGGCGGTCCACTCCTGCCAGTCGCGGCGGGTGGCGAGCAGGTCGGTGTCGGGATGCGGGCGGTTGCCGGGGTCCGGGTCGCCGATGGTCAGCGTCAGCGCCGTCCGACTGCCCTCGGCGGCGGTGAAGGCGGCGGTCCAGCGGCCGAAGGCGTCGCGGGTGTGGTCCGGGCCGTCGAGGAGAAGGGTGACGGGGCCGGCGGCCAGCCGCAGCGTGCGTCGGCCGTCGGGCCGTTCCAGGATCTCGTGGTGGCCGGGCAGCCGCCCGTCCTCGAAGCGGGGCTGGAAGACGGAGTGCATCTCGACGGCGCCGGTGACGCCTTCGACGATCTGGTGGAGGCGGCTGGGGGCGCCGCCGTGGGGCTGCGGCGGCATGAAGGTGATGATGCGGACCGTGCGGACGGGCCGGCCGGCGTCCGACCGGATGTCCCACTCCTGGGTGAGGACCAGGTTGTCGCCGTCCCAGTGGCTGCGGTCGGCCCGGCCTGCCCCGGCCGGTGCGAGACTCCACTGTCCGTGCCGGTGGTCGCCGAGCAGCCGGGCGAAGTGGAGGCTGCCGCCGATCTCGTGGGCGCCGTACTCGACGACCCCGCTCGTACTCAGCAGGACGGCGGCCCGGTTGTCGCTCAGGGGGACGAGCTCCTCCAACGGGGTGCTCGGCGCGACGGCGGGCGGGGCGAAGGTGGTGGTCTGCACGGTGGTGGCTGTTCCGTTTCGGTATGGGTGGGAGCGGCTCAAAGACGGGGAGGCTGACGGCCGGGGCCGCGCGGGAGCAGCGCCGCCGCACCGGGCGGCGCCCGGCCGGGTCACGGCGGGCCGGAGCGTTCGTCCGCACCCGCCTGCTCCAGGCGGGTCTGGAGCCGTCGGGCGTCGCGGGGGTTTCCGCTGTAGGCCGCCAGCGCCGCGCGCAACAGCTCGACGACCTTGTCCTGGTGGCCGGCGGCCGAGGCCGCGTCCGCGCGCCACTCCAAGGTCAGCGCCTGCCAGGCGCGCGAACCCGCCGCGGCGAACTCCGACTGTGCGTGGTGCAGGGTCCGGGCCGCTTCGGCGGCCTCGCCCGTGAGGAGCTGGATCCGGCCGTGCCAGGCGAGGGCCCGGGCGGCGTCGTGGAGATCGTGCACGGCCAGCAGGGCGTCACGGGCCTCGTCCAGGTGGGCCAGCGCTTCGCCGTGGTCTCCGAGGGCGGCGTGCACCTGGCCGAGCAAGATGTCGGTGACCGCCACACCGCGCCCGTAGCCGATCTGCTCGCGCAGTCGCCGAGCCTCGTCCAGGTGCGGAAGGGCGGCGGCGGCCCGCTCGGCGGTGGGGAGATCACCGGGGCTGACCCGGTCGATCTCGATCAGGGTGGCGCCGATCTCGTGCCGGTGCTGACTCTCGCCGCGCAGATCCGCATCCCGGAGAGCCAGGTCCAGGGCCTCCTCGAACAGGGGGAGAGCGTCAGCGGGGCGGTGCAGGCCGCGCAGAGCCACCCCGTGTTGGTTGAGCATCTCGCGCAGGACCAGCCCATCGCCGATGCGGCGGGCGGCGCCGACGGCCAATTCGCAGGCCCACAGCCACAGCTCGTAGGGCCGGAGCCGGTGCCACAGCGGCCACAGTGCGTGGACCACCTGCCAGAGGAGGTCGTCCCATCCAGCCGCCGCGGCGGCGGCCAGTGCGAGGCGGATCTGGTCTTCCTCGCCGGCCAACCACGTCCACGCCTGCTCGCGGGAGCCGAGGTCTGGGCCGACGGCGACCGGGTGGAGGTAGGTGCGGGCCAGTTCGCGGTGGTGAGGGGCCAGGTGCCGTTCGGCGCGGGTGAGGGCGGCCAACCACCATTCCAGTGCCCGGCGCCGCTGATCGGTCAGCCGCTCCGGGCTGTCGGTGAGTTCGGCAAGGTCGGCGGCGGCACGCCGGCCGTGGCCGGCCGGGACCAGAGCGAGGGCGTTGCCGGTGGCCGCCGCGAGCCCGGTGCGCTCCAGTTCGGCAAGGCTCCGCCGGGCCGTCGCAGCGTCCGTCCCGAGGACGGCGGCGAGCATCGGCCCGGTGACGAGGGTGAACGGCACGGTCCCCGCTGCCCGGTAGGCGGCGGCCCCTTCCTCGGACAGGGTCCGGTACGACTCGTTGAGATGCAGGGTGATCACGTCCGGGGTCTCGTCGGGGTGTGGCACCGGATCGCCGACGGCGTGCTCCAGTGGCCGGGCGCCGGGGTTGGTCTGCAGCCGTGCCGCAGCCAGGGCGATCAGTAGTGGGCGGTGCTGGCATGCCTCGACGGTCGCGCGGGCCGCGGCCGGATCGGATACGCGCTGCGCTCCGGCCAGGAGCATCAGCAGCTCCATCGCCTCGGCCGACGGCAGGGGCCCCAGCTCGTGGTGCTCGGCGCCGACGGTGACGAGGCCGGGCAGTTTGGTGCGGGTGGTGACCAGCACGGTGGATCCGGCCGCGGGCAGCACGGCGAGGACCTGCTCAGCGGTGGCAGCGTCGTCCAGCAGCAGGGTGATCGGGCGCTCCGCGGTCGCGCTGCGCCACCACGCGGCGGCCTCGCTCAGGTCGTGCCACGGGCCGTCCCAGCCGAGCGAGCGCAGCAGCCGGGCCAGGACGTCGAGTTCGCGGGCCGGCCCGTCGATGGCCGCGCCGCGCAGATCCGCGTACAGCTGGCCGCCGGGCGGCAGCGGCAGCGCGGTGAGCAGGTTGGTGGCGAGGGCGGTCTTGCCCATGCCGGCAGGGGAGTGGAGGACGTGAATACGGTCCGGAGTGCGGCCCAGCTGGTCGGTCAGGCGCGCGGCAATGTCGCGCCGGTCAAGGAAGTGCGCTCCGGGACGGGGAAGTTGGCGCTGCACGGGAGGCCGGGCGGCCGGAGCGGCGGAGTTGATCGTCAAGGTCTCGATCGAGCGGGCTTGCACGGCCGCGCCGAAGACTCCGCCGCCGATCTCGTTACGGCTGTCGGTGCTCACGCGGCTCCTGCTTCGGCGAGATCGGCCGCGTGGGCGGCGAGATGCGGGTGGGTGTCGGGCAGCAGGCGCAGGCGGTGGCCGAGGGTGACGGCGTGGGTGGTGTCGCGGGCCAGCAGAACGTCCCGGACCGCGGCCAGGACCTTGTGCACCCGCCCGGTCGAGATGCCCAGGTCCTTCGCACTGGCCTCCGCGCTCGATCCGGCGGCGGCGTTCGCCAGCGCGCCGCGCTCGGTGGCCTTCAGGTCGCGGCTGAGCCGCCCCGGGCGGATCGGGGCGACGGATCCCGGGTCGATCAACCCCCACCGGATCGCCGAGTCCACCAGGTGCGGGATCCGCTCGACCCCGAAGACGGTACGCAACGCCTTGATGCCCGTGGTGACCTGCTGCTCCTTCAGGCCGAGCTGGCGGGCGATGGCCGCCGTGGTCAGGCCGTGGGCGAGGGGCAGCAGCAGCGCCGCCTCGTCTGCGGCCAGCACGATGGTGTGGCCGCACGGGCACGGCTCGCTGGCCACCCCCTCCAGGGCAGCGGTCTTGGCGTCCGCGCCCAGGAGGACGCGCGGTGCGGCAGTCGGCAGGGCGGCGGTCCGCTCATTCGGGGCGTGGATGCCTATGGGTGCCGGACGAGCGGCGGTGGGAACGGGGGGCACAGCAAGGTCTCCAGACAGGTGCGGGGCGATGGAACTTCGGTGTTCCTCGCCGCTACGGCGGGCGAGCCCGGCTGATCGGCGGGTGCAGCACGACGGGGCCCTCTCGGGGCGCGTGGACGGTGTTCGGCATCAGCTCGACACCTCGGAGCAGGCGGCGGTGACCTGCTTGGCAAGCACGGCTGGGGCAGAAGACTGGTCGCTGGGCGACTCGTTGCCCTTCCGGTTCGGTGAGGTAAGCGGCGGCAGCTCACGCAGAACGACGGGGTTGCGCAGCTCGGCAACCAGTTGCTGGCCGACCATGAACTCGAGGTCGGGGTGGTCGAGGTCGAGTTCTTCCCAGCGCGGGTCCGCACCGGGGCGGTGCACGGTGCCGCGGACTGCGACGATCTCGACTTCCGGCACCACCAGCACTAGGCATTCGACCGCGAGGCGGCGGCAGTGCCGCTGTGCTTGGTGGGCGTGGCGTAGGCAGAGCGGCGGATTCGCGGTCCGGATCGCGGTAGTAGAACGCGGGTCCGCCTGGGTGGGATCGGTCGGCAGGAGCCAGAGGAGTCCGCTGCGCGTGCGGTGGGCCGGGCCGCCTCCGACCAGGCATCGGGTCCTGGAGTCCATGAGCTCCAGTTGCCTGGCCGGGTGGTGCACCGTCCACAGAGGCTCTCCCTGCGGCTTGCCGGTCCAGGTCTCCCACCGGACGCCGTCGATGGAGCGGATGTCCGTCTCGCGGGGCGGGGCCGGCGCGGGCGGTTCCTCCCCCGTCCAGGCCAGAATCAGCGGGACCGGCTTGCCCTGGAACCGCACCGGGTCAGGACACTGCAGCACGCCGTCGGCGTAGTTGATCCCGGCCGCTGTGGGACCGTTCATGGTGTGGATGGCCGGGGGCCTCTCCTGCTCCTCGTCCCGACAGGCCATCAGGTACGGGACCGGCGCCTGGGCCGGGGACAGCGGTGCCCGCGCCATCAGGCCACATCCGCCACGGTGAGAGCTGATCCCAGTGTGGCCAGAGCGCCCAACCCGGACACCGGCCTCTCCGCACGGCCGACGCCGATCCGGGTCGCAACCGGCAGGCCGGTGCTACCGAGCTGGATCAGCAGCCGGGCCCGGACCTCCGGAGCCTGGCCTGTGCCGTGCGTGGCCGGGCGGACGACGGAGCTGCCAGGGCGCGGCAGCAGGGTGAGTCCGCAGACCCGCAGATGGGCCGCCTGGTGGACGGCGGCATTGACCAGAAGCATCCGCTCGGCATCCCCGGCACCGGGCGGTGGTGCTTCGACGAGGAGCTGGACAGGCAGCCCGGCGTCGACCGCTGACCGGATGCCGCTCAGCGACTGCCGGTAGCTGGCTTGGTGCGGCAGGGCCGCTCGGTCGTGCTCGTACTCGGTGGCCGCGTGGAGCTGCACCCGAAGGGCGTGGACGACGCCGACCAGTTCCTCGGCCAGGCTCGGCAGGCCGGGCCGGTTGGTCGTCACGGTCACCAGCAGCCCCGCGCGGTTCAGCTGCTCGGCGGAGCGGACCAAGGCCTCGTCCAGCCGGGTCGCCAACAGGTTCACCGCGACGATGCCGACCCGGTCGAGTGCGGGCAGCACCTGGTGCTGGTCGGTGAACAGCCTGCTGGGACCGCTGACCGCGAGCACAGGAGTCCGCCGTTCCTCCGGCCAGCCGGTGACCTGCTGGTGGTCCATGATCACCCGGCCAGCGGGTACCGGCTGCGGGCCGCGGTGGGCGGCGCCGGTCAGCGGGTCGAAGACCAGCGGCCGGTTGCCGGTGGTGTCCCCCCTAACGGCGAAGGTTCGCGTCTGCCTCATGCGGCGGCCCCCCGGTCCTGGCCGACGGGGTGCACGAAGACCAAGTTGGGGGCGCTGCCCTTGCCGGCGCGGTCGGGCACGACTGCCAGCACCAGCCACTGCCCGACGACGTTCGCGTAGCAGCGCCACGTCCCGTCGGCGCACACCGTGGACTCCTGGAGCCGCCCCTGGAGGAAGACGCTGAGGAAACCTGCGGCCTCGCCGTCGGGCACGGTGGCGGCGAGCATCGCCCGGACGAAGCGCTCCCGGCCCCGCGCGGATCGGACAGCGGAACCCGACAGGGGATGGACCTCGGTCCGGCTGCCATCCACGTACCGGCAGATCGTGAACGCCGGACCGGCGACGTCGGCTGCTTCGGCCGTCGTCCAGCGGGTGTCGGCGGAGGCCAGGAGCGCCACCGGCAGCCCGGATGTGTCCGCGACGACCTGGGCCTGGGCCGCGCCGGGAAGACTCCCGACGTCGTGGTGGAAGGCGGTGGTGGCGGTCATGCCGCACCACCGGGCGCCGGGGCGTCAGCGAGCATTGCCTCGACCAGGTCAACGGGCCGGGTGAGCAGATCGGCCGATGGCACGGACAGCCAGTACCGGCCCCGTGCGGTGCGGCCGGGACGAGGGCACCGCACGGAGTGCGCCGCATGGACGACGCCGTACAGGGCAAGGCCGCAGGCGGTGCCCGGTTCACACAGCAGCTCCAGGCAGTGCCGCGGGGTGGTGGCCAGTACCGGGCCGACCGGGGCACCGGCCAGCAGCAGTCGGGCAATGGCGGCGACAGCGACGGGCTCGAGCAGGCGCACTACCTCGAACCGACCCGTGCCGTCGATCTCCGCGGGCACGGTGGGGTTCGCCCACGGGTCGGCGGTCGTCTCGGAGTGTGCGAGCCAGGCGGCGAGCCGGTCGTGGGCGGCCGGCCCGCCCTTGAGGGCAACCCGTTGCTGCTCGGTGAGCCGGGGGGCGGTTGCCGGGACGTGGGAGAAGCACCCCGCGATGCGGCCGGGAACAGCGGCTCTCACCAGGTCACCCGCTCGTACACGGGAGGCACGACCTCGCCGCCGGGACCCAGCTGGCCGCCGTCGTCGAAGACCAAGGTCCCGCTCTTCAGCCGCCCCCAGCCCTGGGCGGGGGCGAAGAAGACGAGCTTGTCCACCTTGGTGTCGGGCGTCGTAGTGCTGGACGCGGGCGCTTCGGGGGGCATCACGGGCTCCTTCGGGTGATCGGGGTGAACGGAGCAGAGGCGGGTCGCGGTCATCTGACCGGCCTCCACCTGGGCGCAGCAGCGAGGGCCGCGTCGCCGGGCACCGGACGCTCGGTGAGGGACGGGCCCGGGCGCGTGGCGCCCGGCGCGGGAGGGCGCAGCGCTGCGGCGACGTCGGCGAGCCGGGTGAACCCGGCGCCCGGCCGGACCCGCCAGTACAGGCCGTCCGCGGGGGTGGCGATCAGCGGCGGCACATCGACTTGGGTGCCCTGCGGCATCATCCGCACCCCGCTCGCTCGCGGCACCGCCTCCCGAAAGTGCTCTCCCGGCGGAAGGAGGAAGTCGGAGTAGCCGAGCGCCGAGGTGATCACCGGCCCGCAGGCGGGGCCGATCGCGGCCAGTACCCTCTCCGCCTCCTGTGAGTTGCACCGCAGCACCTCGAAGGCACGCCCGCAGTAGAGCCGGATCGTGTGGCCCGGCAGCCACACCGGCTCGAGCGGGAACGAGGCCTGGTCCTGGGCAGGGACTCGGGTGGTGTGCATCGGGTTCTCCAGCGGTCGCGGACGGCGTGCGGGACTCGGCACCGGGGGTCAGGCCGGCAGCACGGTGGCAGGAGCCAGGCGGTCGGCCAGCACCACGAGTTCCCCGGCGATCGCTCCCAGGTCGGCCTCACCAGTTGCGAGGACAGCGAGCAGTGAGCCGTCGCCCGCGGTCACGATCAGCAGCTGGGCGTCGTGGTAGTCGATGGAGATGTGCTGGGTCGGCGATCCCTCCAGTACCCGGGCGACGCCGGCGGCGAGGTGGCCCATGCCGGTGACCGCGGCGGAGAGGGGGTCCGCGATGTCGCGGGGCATGCCCTTGGTGGACGCCAGGAGGAGTCCGTCCCGGCTGACCTGGAGCGCGTGGCGGATACCGGGGACCCGTCCGGCCAGGGCGGTCAGGGGCTCGGAGAGGTCGGTGCGGGCCTGAATCATCGGAGCGTGTCTTCCAGGGTCTCGGCGTTGGGTGTGGGGGCGAAGGCCAGCGGTGCCGGCGGAGCGTCAGCGGGGGCGAGCAGGTGGACGGGCACGTGGACGGTGACGCACGTGCCGCTGCCCGGGGCGGACTGCAGCTGGACGTGGAGACCGAGCGCGGCCGCCGCCAAGGCCACGGTCCGCAGCCCGGTCCGGGGACGGGGCTGGCGCGGAGCCGGTCGTACGGTCCCGGGCGCGGGCGTCGCGTCGGACGCCGGGTGGAGCCGCCCTTCGACCAGCGCGGTGGCCGCCGCCAGGGCGAGATCATCCATACCGGGGCCGGCGTCGGTGATGGTGACCAGCGCGCCGCCATCGACGGTGCGCCCGACGTGCAGGTGCACGGGTTTCTCACCTCCGGCGGAGGCAAGGACTGCGTTGTCGAGCAGCTCGGCCAAGGCCGTCATCAGCGGCTCGACCACACCGCCGTGAACCTGAACAGCGGAGTCTCCGGCCACCTCGACGCGCTGGAAGTCGGCGATCGCGCACTGGGCGCCCTGTGCGACCTCAAACAGGGCGGCGGGCCTGCGGCGGCTCTCGGGCCAGGCGCCGCCGGCCAACACGAGCGCACGCAGCACGCCATGGTGGGCCATCGCGTTGGTGTGGTCGAGGCTCATCATCAGGGCGAGCTGATTGGGGTCGGTGACCGACTGCTGCTGCCGGGCGAGCATGCGGCGCTGGTCGGCCAGGATTTCGAGGAGGGGCTCGATGCTGGCCCGCAGGTCCTGGCGGTCCGCGTTCTGGAGCTGACCGAGGCAGTTCGAGATCTGCCATGCCGCCTGCTGCAGCTCCGGTGGGGCACTCGGGTGCAGAGGAAGACCGCCGGGGCGGACCGTGCGGAGCACACGGGGCAGGCTGCCGCGGACAAACTCGGCCACCGCCGTCCGGCCGGCCTCGGCGAACTGGTGTCGAAGGCCGTCCTGCTCGGCCTCCGGCGGGGGTGTGGTACGTCGGTGCTTGCTGCGGCCGATGATTGACCTGGTACTCACGTTCACCTCCAAGGGCGGTGCTCGTCATCGGGTGGGGGCGGAGCGGATGGGGGTGGTCAGGTCGGCTCGGGTACTCCGAGGGCGGCGAGAAGGGCGCCGGGCGCCGTGGCCGCCAGCCGTCCGGGCGGGACCGCCCAGTGCACGTCCCGGCCGGATCGCACCGCCGCAGGCGGCACGCTCAGGCGGCCGTCGGCTCGCCGCAGCCGGGCTCCGCAGGCTCGCCAACCCGGGTTCAGGACTCCGGGCTCGACCAGGAAGTCCATGCTGTCGGCCAGACCGCTAGCCAGGACCATCCCGCACTCGTCTCCGAGCGCCGCGATCACCCGGCGTCCGATCGCCTCCGGCATCCGGACAACGTCGAAGTGGTCGCCCACGACAACGGATTCGACCTGGTCTCGGGGCACCCAGTGCGGGATGGAGCCGTAGCCATCGCGCGTCCTCGGCACCGTTGTGGCCCTCGTCCGCGCGGTGCGGCGAGGCGCAGTGGTGTCGGTCATCGGGCCTGCCCGCTTTCAGCTAGGACGGGGTCGGCTTCGTTCTCCGGGTCCGGTAACGAGTTGCTCTTGCCGGACAGGCGTTCGCGTAGTAGCTGGAACTGCTCGGCGTAGACGCGTAGGCCGACCTGTGCGCGCCGGGAGTCGAGCTGTTCTCGGTCTTGGACAGGGTGGAGCTCCAGCTCACCGTCGGGCCGGAGACGATGTTGTGTGCCGTAGACCTGTGGCCTCCCCCCGCGTGCCAGAGTCCGGTCGTACAGACGCGCCCACTGGCCGGGCGTCGCCTCACGGTGCTGGGCGGCTTCGTGGACTGCGCGAAGGAATTCGTCCTGGGCACGGGGATCGTGCTCGGCGTGCAGCGCGAGGGTTAGCGCGGCTCGCGCGGCTTCCTCTCCGACGAGGCTGAGGCCGGGCCACCCATGAGCAGAAATGATGCGCTGGAGCACCTGGGTGTTGGCCCGGTCGGTGATCAGCGCCGCGCTGAGCCCTGCAGACACCTGCCCCTGTAGGGCCGCCGTCGTGCGGGCAGCCCGCCAGTTCCCGTCGGCGGCCTTGGCTCGCTGGATCAGGTCCTGGGCAAGGTCGGGACGCTGAGGCACGGCCTGGAACGGCGTCGTCATAGCGTGCCCCCGGTGGCAGGACGATCCGACCGAGTGGGGGGCGGTGCCCCCGGTTGCGTGGCCGTGTCGGTGCCCAGGAGCTGCCAGGTGTGCGCCAGGCCCACCAGGTGGCTGGGGTTGAGCGCGCCGGCCTTCTCGACCAGGTCGCGGATGCGCGAGGTAACCAGAGCCAGGGCCAGGTGCGCGGCCGCAGCAATCTCCTCGTTCTCCGAGTGGGTAGCGAGTGCGTGGAGCAGCAGGAGCTCTTCGGCCGTGAAGTCCGGTGCAGTGTGCGGCGCCTCTGGGGCGGGGGCCTGGCCGCTGGCCAGTGCCGCGTGAACCTTGGCCGGGCGGGAGGTGACCCCGAACCTGTAACCGATGCTCATGACGTGCTGGTTCAGCGTGCCGGCTTTGATCCCGAGCGCGGCGGCGGCTTGCTGGTTGCTGAGGCCGGCCGCGATCATCCCGGCGACGGACTTCTGAGTACGAGTCAGGACGCCCAACTCGGTTGCTGAGCGCAGGATGGCGGGCATGAGCTCTTCCTTTGTCTCTCGGGAAGCGGGCTGAGCCGTGATGGCGGAGGAGCAGCACGAGCGGGGCGTGTCCGTGGCCAGAACAGGTGGCCTGGCGTTGGGGCGATCGTTGTGGGAGTGACGCGTTCGGCGCTCACGTCACCATCCGAGGCGAAGCGGCCGAGCTACGAGCCGCCGCCCTACCGAGCTGACTGCCCGGCCTTTGACACCGGGCAGGGTGCCGAGAGCCAGCGAAACGAGAGGGATCACGGGAACCTTTCCGTGTGCGTCGAGGCGGAGGAACTGCGAATAGCGTTGCCGCTTCTTGGCGTGCTCCGATAGCGGAATCGGCCCCCACTTCTCCCCACTTAGGCGGCATGGAGAACGACCGAGATACCTGTTCACCTCCCGCCAGAGCGCGGACAATAGTGCCGAATTCGGTCACCGATCCTGGTCTGACGCCCACCCTGGAAGTCCCTCCAGTGGAGATCGACTTCACCACCCCACTTCACCCCACTTCCCTGAGAGTGCTTGACCGAATTCAGGGTCAGTGGTAAGGGCCGCTTGGTAGAGCGCCAGGGGTGGCGACGGGGAATCCGGCCAGCTGAGAGCGGCTCCTGGCGCTTGAAATGATTCCAACCGCTGATGGAGCGGGCGCGCGGGGGCACACTTGGCAACGTGTCGCTGCGTGCGGAGAGTGCGCGAATATCGCCCTTTTGTGCGACGCCCAACCCGCTGGCGCTTCCTCCCAGCCCGAAAGTCGACGGGGTCGGCGGAGAAGTGGGGAGAAGTGGGGACGGGTTTCGCTATCACCTGCGCCGCGACATGGGCCACGGTATTCAGCAGGACTTGCCAGTCCGTGCCCCCGGGCATCGCGAATGCAGCGAGGAGTGATCCCCGTGCTTGGTCCCACCAGCACTGTCTTGCCATCCGGCCAAGTCCGCGATGCCGGCCGCCCCACGACGCACGCTGCGATCGACCTCTGCGACCTTGATGCCCCGCAGCGCGCCGCCCGTGGCATAGTCCGCACGACCCTCGCGGGGAAGGCCGACAGCGGATACATGGACGACGTGGTCCTAGTGGCCGACGAACTGGTGGGCAACGCAGTCGAGCATGCTGGAGCGGCGCTCGACATTTCCCTCGACGTGTACGACTGGGGAGTGGCTGTCCAGGTTCGGGACCGCGGTGAAGACACCACGGCGGTGCCGGGGAAGCCTCTGGCTGCCGATGAAGACGATGAAGGCGGGAGAGGTCTGTTTCTGGTGGATGTACTGGCAAGCGCCTGGGGAGTCCAGCGCGACGACAAGGGGAAGCGCGTCATCGCGATCTTCCTCTACCGAGCGGGAGACGCCGAGTGATGACACCGAGCGATCTCGTACCCCGCCGCCTCGCCCCCGACCTGATGGTGCACCCGCTGGGCGTCAGCAGCGGAACCTCTCGTTGGGCGCCGAGCGCCGTTCAACCGGACGACGCACGGCTGCTCGACGGGCTCCGTCGCGCCTTGGAAGCGGGCGGCGGCGAGGCCGGAGCACAGCTGTTCGACACGGCCGACGGCTACCGGTGCGGCCACGCCGAGAGGCTCCTCGGCAAAGTGCTCAGGGAGCACCGCGGTCACCGTGCGCAGGTTGCCAGCAAGGTCGGCCAAGTCCAGGGATCTGCTCCACACCCCTACGCCGGCCCACGCGTTCGCCATCAGCTCGAGCAGACGCTCGAAAACCTGTACTTGGACGAGTTGGCCCTCTATACCCTCGAGTCCTGGGACTTCGGCCCCGGCGACCGGTACCTCGACCCGGTCATCGAGCAGATACGAGCGCTGCGCGATCTCGGCCAGATCCGATCCATCGGGCTCCGTGGTCCGGGCTTCCGCTCCTCGGCCCGCTCGATACGACGCTTCCTGGATCTGTTCAACCGAATCTGTCCCGACGTGGTCTGGACGCAGGCGAGTGGCTTGCTCCCGCTGGCCGACCTGGGAGACGAAGACCTCGGTGCCTTCACCGCCCGCCACGGTGTCAGCCTGGTCATTGCCTCGCCGCTAGCCCACGGCGCGCTCGCAGGTGGCCGTGTGGACCGCGCTCTGGCTGCGTGGGGAGGCTCGGCCAACTGTGCGGAAGCGACGAAGTCAGCACTCAGCCATGGTCTCGCTGAGCTGGCTGGCCTCTTCGGCCCATCCCCAGACGCCCTGGCCCGGGTGGCTTTGCGGTTCATCCTTCAGCAGGTGCCGAACGCTGTGTTGGTCGCCGGCGCTGGTACCGGCGACCAACAGCGGGCCGGGCACGACCTCCGCTTCCTCGGCCAGCCGCTGTCCGATCACGAGCTCGCGGTGATCGACGAAGTGTTCACCCGCATCCGGACCGTCGTGATCCAGCCCGAGGAGCGCATCCCCTCCATCAAGGTGTGACGGCCGCGTTACTCAGAGGGCAACTCCGTTGCGGAGGTAACGCGGGACACCGTTGTCCAGGACCTTTAGGGCGTGGACGGCCCGGGCACGCTGGCGCTCCGGCAACAGTGGCAGGGCCTGTGCGACCTCGAAGAAGTGGTGCTCGGAGATCTCCTCGTCGCTCGGCTTCAGCTTGGCGGCCTGCTTTGGTGACAGGACGCCGGCATCGAAGACGAACCCGAGGAGGTCGTCCCACGGGCCGTGGGGCCCGACCCAATCGACACAGAGGAACCGTAGGCTGGCAACCGTCAGGCCGAGCTCCTCGCGGAGCTCCCGCCGTAGGGCGTCCTCCGGAGCCTCGTTGTCCTCGGCCATGCCACCGGGAAGGTCCCACCCGTCCTTGTAGGTCGGGTTCACCAGAAGCAGCCTTCCGGCCTGGTCTCGGATCAGGGCGTCGGCAGCCGCCCGCTTCCGGGCCTGCCGAGCGTTTCCCTCAGCCAGGTAGGCGTCACGGCCGGGGTCGCCCGGCCTGGGTGCATCGTTCACTGCGGACCTTCCGGGAGCGCGAGACTGCCGAGCAGCAATCTACGGTGCTGCGCCGTGGTGGTCATCCGCGAGAGAAGCTCACGGACCTCGGAAACCTGATGATGCCGATCGAAATCGTTTTGCAGTAGCGCGAGTTGACTGCTGAGCCGAAGAGACGTCACTGACTGGCAGGCGTTCAGTAGTTCCATGCCGACCGAGCACGCCGCATCGAGCTGCCCTTGCGCGAGCAGGACTCGCGCCAACGTGACCTGCCCGAACGCCCTGCTGCGGACCCGGCTCGCGTCCCGCAGTGCCAAGGCGCGCTCTGCCTCCCTGGCCGCGGCCTTGAGCGCGCCGAGATCCAGGAGCACGGAGGCGCCCTCGCTGGCAAGCGCCGCTTCGTCGAATGGAGCCACCCACCTGGACGCCGGCGCGGTCCGCGCGAGCACCAGGGATTCACGTGCCGCGTCGAGTGCTCGCTGCGCCTCACGTTCGGCGTGGAACTGGGCGAACGCCCGAGCCTCCATGGCGTGGAGGCGGGCCTCGAGAGTCGGCACCCGCGGACCGCTGGCGAGTCGGGCGAGCCCGCTGCGGGCGAGATCAGCCGCGACGTCGACACGGCCGGTTTGCAACGCCAGGTGGCTCATGCCGGCCAGCACGTTCGCACCCGCAGTCCCATCGGTCAGGCTCTGCGACAGCCGAAGGGCGCGGTCGAAGTGCCCGGATGCCAGGTCGTCGCGCCCGGCGTCGTGAGCCATCCACGCGGCCATCTCCGTTAGGACGACCGCCGCACCGAAGGCGACCTCACCGTCTTCGCTGCTGCCCGCCGAGCCGAAGAGGGTCGGCGCGACCGCCGTGTTGAGGTAGTGCACCACGGACCGGTACACGTGCCCACCGCCGAGCTGGCGGTCCGCGAGCCGGAACGACTCCATGGCGGCCAGATGCGGCGACCCCACCGAGTCGACGACCGTTGCTGGCCCGGCGCCGACCTGATGTACGGCCTCCGGCTCCAGCGGGCCGAACAGCTGCTCGGCTGGCTCGCCGAAGAGGTGCTCCAAGACCCGGCACGTCGCTTGCCGCGGAAGACCTTTGATGTCGCCGGCCATCCAGCGGTCCCAGGCGGACCGTGAGACGTACACGGAAGCGAGGGAAGCGTTGCCGTCGAGCTGGGCCACCTCCCTGGCCGCCCGCTCGAAGTGCACTGTGAACGTCTCGTAGATGCGCATGCGGTGAGCCTCGACCACCTCCGGGAAGCGGATCGCCCTGCGCATCTTTGTCTACTCCCTCAGCTGCCCGTGCCGAAGCCGAGGAGGGGCACGTTATACAGATCCGCGCTGCGTTGGCGCGTCAGCGCCGGCCCCGCGGCGTCGCTGACGACTTCGACGATGGGGATCTCGCAGATGAACTGCACCTTCGCGCCGAGCAGGTGCGACACCCGCCCCTCGGCCGACTTCGCCTTGATGCCGGCCGCGACGTGGATGTGCGGGGCCAGGCAGTCCTTCTCCGTATCCCAGGCGAGCGTTCCTCCGCCGAGCGCTTCGAGCACCTCGACGGTGATCTCCTCCCACAGGGGGGCCTCGGGGTCGTCGAGGGGTTCGCATGAGCCCACCAGCCGGGCCGAGCGGAGGCCACCGACAAACGTCGGGATGTACCCGGCCCGGATGCCCTGGTCCGCGCAGAACTGCGTGAGACCTTCCAGGAGGTCTTCCCCGTGGTCGAGGGCGAGAACGAACTTCCTGCCGGTGCGGACCTGGGCGTAGCGCATGATCGGGGGCATCCTTCGTACTGGTCGGGGCGGGATCAGGAACGGTCGAGGAATGCCTTCGCGATGTCCGGGCGGGGCATGCCTGCGGCCAGGAGGGAGATCAGGAGCAGGCGGGCCTTGTAGGGGTCAAGGGTGCCCGCACTGATCAGGCCGCGCGCCAGCAGGTCGCTCTCGGAGCCGGGGAAGGCGTAGGTCGAGGTGAGGACGGGCCCGGTGCCGATGCGGGAGGCGAGGATGACGGGCATCGCGGCCGCTAGCGCTTCAAGCTGGCCGCACCAGCTCTCGGGGACGTGGCCGGCGCCGAACGCGGCCACCACCAGTCCGCTGACTTCACCCTCCAGCCCCTTCAGCAACGTCCCGCTGCTGCCCAGGGACGCGGTGACGATCTCCACCTGCGGCAGCGGGCCGACCGGCAGCGGTACGGGCGCGATCGGACTCAGCGAGCCGTGGAAGCGGGCCATTCCCTCAGCCACGTGGCCGAGCGGTCCGGTGGTCGGAGATTCAAACGCGCCCGGGCTGGTCGTATGCATCTTCCGGACGTTGCGGGCAGCATGGATCTCGTCGCCCAGGACAACCAGGACCCCGGTCCCCCGAGCCTCCGCACTCACAGCGGTCTGGACGGCGGCCAGGAGGTTCGCCGGTCCATCGGCGCCCGCCGCCGCGGCATTGCGCATGGCGCCGGTGAACACCACCGGCATGCTGCCCTGGTGGTAGAGGCCGGTCAGATACGCGGTCTCCTCAAGGGTATCGGTGCCCTGCGTCACCACGACCCCGTCGACGCCATCCCTGTCGGCCTGCTGCAGTCGGTCCACGAGGCTGACGATGTCGCTGATCGCCAGGGAGGCCCCGGGCATCTGCCGGAAGTCCTCCACAGTGACCTCGGCGGCGCCTTGGAGGCCCGGCACAGCGCCCACCAGGTCAGAGCCAGTCAGCGTGGGCGTGACGCCGGATGCCGCAGCGGTGCGCGTCATGGCGATCGTGCCACCCAGGGTGAGCACCAGGACGGTGCGGTTCGAGTCACGGTCAGCGGAGAGCACAAAGGGCCTTTCGGGCAAAAGGGCGGATGGGGCGGGGGTCATCGGGACGAGCCGAGCTTGCCGAGGAAGAGCAGGGTCTCATCGAGCGCTTCCACGGTTAGCAGACGGCTGCGGGGCCGGACAAGGCCGGCCACGCCGTACTCGCCTAGAGCGTGAGACCGGGCGGTCAACCAGCTCCAGTCCAGGCTCAGGTAGTCCGCGAGCGACCGCAGACGGCTCGCCGGATCCTCGCCCACCAACACATCGGCGCCCTGCGCGTCGGCGAAAACGGTGGCGTAGGTACGCAGCTCCCCGCGGGTCGACGTACTGCCGGCTGCCCACAGCGCTCCGCCGCTCGCCCGCACCCAGTTGGCAACGACGGCTCGCTGACCGGGGACGAAGGCCACTCCGTCCACCTCCGAGTACTCCCTCTGCGGCACCACCCTGACGCGGATCCCGCAACGCTCCATGAGGGCGATCGCCAACAGCAGCAGCACCCTCTCGTACTTCTCGGAGCGCGCCACCTCGGCTTCGGGCAGACAGAAGACGCGGACGGTCTGCGTCGCAGTGCCGTGGAATCGTTCGAGGGCTTGGAGATAGTCCAACTTGTGCTTGAAGAACAGCCAGCAGGCCGCCTCTTCCCCAGTCTGCTCACGCGTCCAGAAGATCGGAACCTCGCTCGCATCGGCCAGTTCCTGTTGGATGTGCCGGGCGCAGAACGCTGATCCCATCCAACTGCTGCCGACGGTGGTCAGATCAACGAGCAGCTGACTGGGCGCGGAGCGAGGCAAGGAGAGGTAAGTGTCGAGAAGGTGCTGCTCGGCGTCGAGGGCCTGATCGTCGGACAGAAGGCCGTCGTCGAGCTGGGTGAGTGCCCAGAGAATCCCGTAGGAGAGGTCGTCCAAGAGGTAAGCCGACGGAATTGACAGGGCCCCAGTGGAGGGCGGGCCGGGCGGAGCAGGCCGGCGAGCGGCTGCGGCGTCGCGGACGTACAGGTCGAAGTCGTCCTTTTGCTCCTCGACGCCGACGAGGAATCCGCGGCGCGCCGGCCGTAAGAACCGCTCCAGGTCCTGCAAGCCGTCCTGGGTCAGGTCGTGCACGTCGGCATCCACACCTCGCCTCCTTACCGGAAGGAGGTGCACTGCGGCGCTGGTGCCGTCCAGGCGCTGACGACCGGCGATTTCCCAGATCCCTGCCGGACCGCCTGCGGGGAGCAGCAAGGTGGATGTGGGCCAGCGCGAGCCGATCCGGGCGGCCACCGAGTCCAGCACTGCCGCTGACTCGCTCGCGCCGGGCGCCGGGCTGAACAGCTCCTCGACTGTGTGCCCGAGCATGTGTTCCAGGATCTGCGCTGCCTCACCGCGGGGACGGCCGTACCACGTGCCTGAGGACCATCTGTCGAACGTGGTGCGCCCTACACTGGCCGTGGCCAGACGGTGGTTGCCGGCCTCCTGAGCGAGCTTCCGGCCGGTGGCCGCGAAGTGGACGCAGAACGCCTCCCAGCCGAGAAGGTCACGGTCTTTCAACAGGAGGCTGAACAGCGTCCGACGCATCGCGGCGGCTCCTCCCTGGGCGAGTACGGGCAGCAGAACGGCCTCTACGCGTGGCGACGAGCGCTCCACACTTCGTGACCCTCGTTAGGATGCTCCCTCAGGCGAGCTCTTAGCAATATGGTCGAGCAAATTGCTCAACCATATTGCTTGTAGGCAGCGTTACGAGCCGTCAGACTGGCCACCATGCCAGAAGCGAAGACGCCGTGGTCGTTGACCCTCAGCGAAGTCGGCCTGCGGCTTGAGGAGTTGCGGGAACGCCGCGGCCTCACCCAAGGAGACGTCGCAGGCCACGAAGTGCTGCGCCGCCGTGGCATCAAGATCGACAAGAGCGGGCTGAGCCGACTGGAACGCGGGCAGCGCCGACGTGTCGCCCGCGACCTCGTCGAAGCCCTGCTTGAGGTCTACCAGGCCAATGCCACCGAGAGCTCCGAGATTCTGGCCCTCTTGGGAGCCGACACCACTCCCGCCGGCCGGCCCCGCCCCGCGCTGTGGCGGCGCAATGCCCACCTGCTCGGCCCCATGCAGTTCGAGGGCTTCCTGAAGATGGAGCGTCGGGCCGCTGCGCTGTGGAACTACGAACGGGACGTCTGCCCTGGGCTCCACCAGAACGAGGAGTACGCCTACCTCGTCATCGCCCTGATGCGGCCCGATCTGCGTCGCTCCGAGGTCAAAGCCCTCGTCGATGTCCGCATGGACCGGCAGCAGCAGGTGAGAGAAGGCGCACTTGCGGAGCTGCGCGCCCTCGTGGACGAGCGTGCGCTCCACCTCCTCGTCGACGACCCGGCGGTGATGCGACGGCAACTGGAGCGGATGCTCCAGGAGTCTGAGGACCCCCGGAACACCATCCGCGTCTTGCCGGAGGCAGTCGGGCTGCACCCGGGGTCCGCTGGCCCCTACGTCGTCATGGGCTTTCCTGAGGCTGCCCGTCGGGTCGTGTGGGTGGAGACGATGGTCAGTTCGCTGTACTTCGACGGGGAAGAAGATGTGCAGCGCTACACAGCGGCTTTCACCAGTTTGTGGGAGCGAGCGCTGGACCCCGACGAGACGCGCAGGCGTCTCAAGAAAAAGATCAAGGAGCTAGAACAGTGACAGAACAGCCGGACCCGTCCTCGTTCGACCTGACGTCGGTCGAATGGACGGTGTCCAAGCACAGCGGCGGCGGCGGAACCCGCAAGCCGGACCCGTCCTCGTTCGACCTGACATCGGTCGAATGGACGGTGTCCAAGTACAGCGGCGGCGGCGGAAACTGCGTTCGAATCGCCGTTGTGGACGGATACGTCCTGATCGGCGACTCGCAGAACCCCGACCGCCTGCCTGGGGTCTTCACCCCGGCTGAGGCCAAGGCGTGGCTGCTCGGCGCCAAGGACACGGACTTCGACTTCCTGCTCGAACTCTGATCCCGTCCTGAAGCACCGCACGACAACAGGCCGGCCTCACGGGAGATGGGGCCGGCCCTCGCGTTTCTGCCGGCTGCATCATCGCGGGAGACGACTTCGGGTCCAGACCCCAAGATGGCCCGGACCCGAGGACGTGAGGCTGCCTAGAACAGCTGGCGGCCTTCCCGGAGTGCGTGGACGATCCGGTTCAGGGCGTGCGGGATGCGTCCGGACCCCGCAGCCGAGGCATCCGAGTCGGGTCCTGAGCTGGAGTACACCCGTGCCTCTTCGCCTCGGGTACGGAAGACGTGGAACTGCTGCTGATTGATGTCCACGCCGTAGACGCACCTTGTTTCGATGCGGTCTGGTGCGAGGTGGTTGACCCTCAGTCCCAGTTCCGCGGCCCGCTGCTCGTACTCGGTGAGCGCGCGGTCGTTGGGGCGTCCCCAGCCTTCGAACATCAGCGCAGCGCCCGCCACGGGGGAGTCGGCGTACTCGCGCCGCCGGAGGTCGGCCGGGGGCTGGGGGAGGTTTCTGGCGACGCTGGTGAGTGCGTCGGCGGGGTTGATGTCCCGGCCGTTCCATGACCGGGTGGGGACCATGCGCAGTTCGATCGAGCGTGAGTCGACGCCTTCCAGGTGCACGGTGAACAGGCGGGCGGGCCGGTCCCACCCGCGTCGTTCTCCCTCCCTTGCCTCGATGGCGTGCAGCGCCGTGGCCATGGCGTCGGCGAGACCGTCCTGGAAGAGGCCCAGGGGCTTGCTCGGCATGAGGACGGTGCGCTTCTCCCAGGACTGCATGATCGCTCTTCTCTGTCGGCCCGGCGAGAGGGCGGGTGGGGACCGGCGGACGCTGGCCGGGTGATGGGGCGCGCCGGGCCGATCTACGCCGGGGGAAGGCCGGGTGATCGCGGCCGGCATGAGTACACCCTACCCCGCATTCATAGCGTTAAGCAATTCTATATAGGGCTTGATCTGCCTGTCTGCGCCGAGAAGCGCGGCTGCTCCGGTCGTAGCCGGAGCAGCCGGGAGGGGTGGTCAGAAGACGGGATGCCCCTCGCGGAGCGCGTGGGCGATCCGGCCTAGGCCGAGGGGGACGAGCCCGGCACCTACCGTGGTCTGGTCGTGCTGGGCGGTGGAGAGCACGTGGGGCTCGTGGCTCGTGGCCGCGGCGGCGTCGGACGTAGAACTCCTCCTGGTTGATGTCCACGGCGTAGACGAGGCGGCTTTCGATCCGGTCGGCTCCCGGTCGGCGGGTCGGCCCCAGCCTTCGAGCATCACGGCGATGCCGGCCACCGGGGCGTCGGCGTACGAGCGGTGCTTCACCGTGGTCAGCACGGCGGGTAGGCGCCGGGCGGTGTGGGTGATCGCGACGGCGGGGTTGCGGACCTGGGAGCCCCAGAGCCGGGCCGGGACCACGCGCAGCTCGACCGAGCGGGTGTCGAGGTCGGCCAGGTGGACGGTGAACAGCCGGGCGGGCTTGCCCCATCCCCGGCGTTTCCCTTCTCGCTGTTCGATGGCGGCCAGGGCGGTGGCCATGGCGTCGGCCATCTTGTCCGCTCAGAGGCCGAGGGGTGTGGCCGGCATGAGGGCGGTGCGCGTCTCCCAGTTCTCCATGGTGCTTCCTTCGGGTGCTGGTGTTGTTCGTGCGGGTGGGCGGTCGCGGGCCTGCGCGAGGGTCAGGGCTGGTCGCGGTACCAGGTGAGGAACTTCTCGGCGTGGCGCTGGTCGAAGGTGACGGTCAGGGTGCCGTCGTCGGCGAGGTTCTGAGTGACGCCGTCTGCCGGGCTGGTGGGGGAGGTGGTGCGGGGCCAGAGGGCGACCAGGGCGAGCAGCGCTCCGGCGGTGGGACCTGCGGCGGTGAGCTTGAGGACGACGGTCAGCGCCTCGTCGTCGATGCCGAAGTCGATCGTGCTGCCCAGGAGGTCGGAGCGCAGTCGGCCGATGAGGTGCTCCTGGTCGGGGACGGCTGCGCCGAAGGCGTCGGCGTTGGCCTGGGCCTGGGCGGTGCGCTGGTAGAAGGTGTCGATCAGCCTCTGTGCGCTGGCGCGCAGTTCGGGGTCGGTGATCTCGTCCAGTGTGTGGACGGTGTGCTCCGTGGTGTCGGGCGCGGTGAGGGGGTGGAAGCCGGTGTCGCGGTGGGCTCCGTCGCCGTCGAGGAGGGTGAGGATCGCCAGGTTGGCGACGGGGTGGACGTTGATCGCCCACCGGGTCGGGAGGGGATGGCGAGTGGTCACGGAGGTCTCCAGGGTGGGTGCGGGTGCGGATTGATGGCGGGGCGGGGCGGCGGGGTGTGTTGCCGCCCCCGCCCCGTGCTCGTCGTCGGCGCTGTGGTGGTGCCGCGGCGGTGGGTGGGAGTGCGGGGCTGCCAGCTGCTTTCCGCAACGTGGTCGGGTGCGCGTAACTGGTCGCGCGGGAGCGGGTCGCCGGGGAGTGGGACACGGTGCTCGGGTGCGTTCACGGGGGTCGGGCTCCGGGTGGTGGGGTCGGCGGGGCCGGGTTCAGAGGAGGCCGAGGGTGGGGAGCACGCCCCAGCCTTCGTGGCGGATGTGCCAGGGGAGCTCGGTGTCGGCCGGACGCCAGTGGCTGGCGGCGCGGGCGTGCTCGGTGTAGGTGCGGACGCGGGCCTGCGAGGTCAGACGCCGGACCGCAGCGCGAGGCGCAGCGCGTCGTAGACCGCGGCGCGCCGCTCGGCTTCGACGTGGTCCGCGAAGGCGACGTGGAGGCGGATGGCGGCTTCGTCGTCTTGCCACCGGGTGAGGGGCTCGGGCTCGGGCACCAGGTCCTCGGCGGCCAGTCCGATGGCCCATCTGCCGAGGTCGGGTGCCTTGTCGAGGAGCTTCCACACAGCGCGGTAGGCGGTGCTGGCCGACTCGTCGCCGAGGGACTGCCATGTGCGCGGCTCGTCGGTGTTCGCGGTGTGGGGGATCGGCTGGTCGCAGAGGCTCTCGCCGACGCCGGACTGGGCGTCGAGGGCGAGCAGGAGCATGTGGTGGACCGTGGCGGCGGCGTGGTGAAGATCAGCGGCGGTGTACGGCGGGAGCGCGGGCGGCCCCGGTGGGGTGCCGGCGTCGGCCTCCTCGGTCTCTGCTTCGCGTTCGGCTTCGGCGCGGTCGGCGCGGTCGGCGCAGTTGCCGCACAGCCCCTCCCACCCTTCGCCGTCCGCGGTGGACTCCTCGCAGTCCTCGGCCGCGCAGAAGTGCTCCTCGTAGGTCGCGGTCGGGATGAACCGCATGGCCGCGCTGGGGCTGGTGAGGGTGAGGACGCCCTCTTCGAAGAGGTGCACGGCGGCGTCGTAGCGGCGACCGCGCCGCACGGTGTGCCAGACGTCGATGCCGTGGAGCTGGTGGTGTTCGGCGGACTCGGGCCGGGCCCAGATGTTCCCGTCGCGGAAGTGGACGACGTACTCGGAGTCGAAGTCGATCGCGGCCCGGACCTCGGCGGCGGTTGCGGGGGCGGGGGTGTTCGCGGGCATGCAGCGTCTCTCAAAAGGGGTTCGGAGTGAGCGGACGGGCGGGGGTGCTGCCGGGCGGCCTCGGGCCACCCGGCAGCGGGCGGTCAGATGCGGGTGACGCTGTCGCCGCCGTCGGTGAGGACCAGCATCAGGCGGCGGTGGTCGTGCGGGGTGTCCCAGGCGACGCCGAGCTGCCGGATGAGTGGGTGGGGGTTCCAGTGGGTGACGGTGCCGGTCGCCCCGGCGGGGATGGGGTCGTGCTCGTCGGTGCACAGGATGACCTTGATGCGGTCTCCGGGGGTGAACTCGGGCTGCACGTCTGCTCCTTCGATGAGAGGTGGCCGGGGCGCTGCGGGCGGCCTGGTCGCGGGCGCGGTGGCGGTCGGGTTCAGCGGTGTTCGGTCTCGCCTTTGTTGTCGACTTCGACGAGCAGGAGCCGGGGCCGGTCGGCCTCGTGGTCGATGTGCACGTACGGGACCAGGTGCTCGCCCTTCCAGTCCTGGCGGAGCCGTACCAGCACGCTGACGCCGTAGACCCGCAGCTCGTAGGTGTCGCTGGGGCTCCCGCCGTCAGGGTCGGGGTCGGCTTCGACGATGGCCAGGGTGGCCCGGCGTGCCTGGTAGGTGGTGCTGCGGCGGCGCAGCGGCATGGTGGTGGCGAAGAGGTAGACCGCGACGCTGGAGAGGGTGGCGGCCATGAGCGTGTCGGCGGCGGTGTGCGGCTCGTAGACCCAGGAGCTGCCGAGGGCGACGGCGGCGCTGGGCAGGGCGCACAGGACGCTCCAGCGCCACCAGCGGGCGGATGGGGTCCGGCCGGCGGGAGCGGAGCGGCGGGCGGTCTCGGGCACGGATGCCTCCAGAAGTGGGCTGGCCAGAAGGCGCGGAGACGAGGAGGAAGTCGCACGGCCCGGGCCCGGATGGGGCACTCGTTCGCCCGGCGACACCTCAAACACTACATCGACTCATAGAGTTAAGCAATACTCTCGACATCAAGCCCCGCCTCCTCTCGCATCCGGCCGAGCCCGGTCGGTGGCACGTTGCGCGGCCGGCCTCCGTCTGGCCGGTGGCGCTGCGCTCGGTCGGTCGCGGCGGGTGCTGCGGTCGCGGCGTCCGGCCCGGCACTGGTTGCCGGCGTCACTTCCTGGCGTGCAGGGCGGTCGCCGACGGCGGGGGCGGAGTCGGAGCATCAAGCGCATTGCTTAACACTATGAGTTGCCTTATGCTTGAGGAGGAGCGGCTCCCCGAGTTGCACGCGCTCCTCCCGGCAATCACGCACTCACCATCATGAGGAAGATCCGTCATGCCCGAGGCGCCCGAGTACACGCCCTACAGCATCTACGTGCTGGAGCCACACGCCGACTACGCGACCGCCGACAACGGCCACATCCCGATCGGAGCCATTGCCGAGCGCGTCTACGGCAAGCCCTACAGCTCGCTGAGCGGCTGCCAGCGGGACGACGAGCACATCGGCAACGACAGCGTGAAGCTGTACGAACTCACCTCCGACGATGACTACCTGGAAGCACTCGAAGCGTTCGACGACACCGAGCTGTATCTGGGCTGGGACTCCCGTACCCACGAGAGCGTCCGCAAGACCGGCATGACTGAGCTGGACTACTGGCTGAGCATCCGGATCGCCGACGAGAGCACCCCGGCCACCGTCGAGGCGAACCCGCCCAAAACGCAAGACCTTGAGAACGCCGTGTTCGAGGACCGCTTCTTCGCCGATCGGGCTTTCACTCCGTCGCTGAAACTGGTCCTGGCCGATCTCATCCGTCGCGGTGAACTCCCGCGCGGCGACTTCCTGTTCCGGCACTGGTGGTGACCGGAACGGAACGAAGACCGACGCCACGAAACCCACCTTGGAAGGCCCCGATGTCCCTCACTCTTCCGGTCGCAGAACTCCGGGCACTGCTGCACGACGCGCTCTCGGCAGCGCTCGCCACCGACGCCCTCACCCTCCCGGCTCCACTGATGTACACCCCGTCCGTCCACCGCCCGGCTCTGTACCTGGAGAGCACCGTCGTCCGCGGACGGCCCGGCGAGGGCAAGACGTTCTGGGCCCGGGCCCTGACGGACCCGCAGCTGCGCGCCATCGCCGCGCGGGAGTACCGCATGCCCAGGCTGGAGCGGACGGAGGCGGTCACGGCCTTCGGCGCGCGGCCGGACGCCGGCCAGCCGACCGCAGGGGAGCTGCGCGCCTTGACGGGGTGGGGTGTGCCGCCGACCGTCCTGTGGAGTGCCGTCGCGCTGACCGCGCTCGGGGTGCCGGACCTTGCCGCCCTCACCACGTGGACCGAGCGCGTCGACTGGCTTACCCGCAACCCGGGTGCCATCGAACGGTCCCTGGCCGAGTTCGAAGCCTCCGCGAAGGCCACCGACACCGTGCGGCTCGTCGTGTTCGACGCCCTGGACCAGCTCCACCCGGACCGGGCGGTGGCCGAGCACCTCGCCTCCGGCATGCTCAACCTCGCCGTCACCCTCTCCCGCCGCACCACCCGGCTGCGCGCGAAGGTGTTCATCCGCCCGGACATGCTGGACGGGGCCCTGACTGGTGTCCCGCGCCCGGACCGCGGCTTCCTGACCGGCCGCGCCGCCGACCTCTCCTGGGGCCGGTCCGACTACCTCGGCCGCACCGCCAGGACCGAGCTGTACGGCCTGTTCATCCACCTCCTGGGCAACCACGACAGCGCAGGGGCCGCCGCCTTCCGTACGGCCTGGCCCACCTGGGAGCAGAGCGAGGGCGGCCGGTATCTCGCGCCCTCCGGGCTGAGCGGCGACCCGAAGAGGCAGGAGGAGTTCTTCACCACCCTCGCCGGCCGGTTCATGGGCGCCAACGCCCGCACCGGCTACACCTACAACTGCCTGTCCAACCGCCTCCAGGACGCGCGGGGAGTGATCACTCCGCGTCCGTTCCTCACCGCGCTGGCCACCGCCCTTGAGGACACCGGCCGCAACCACCCCGGACACGACCGGCCGCTGCACCACGACGGTCTCCGTCGCAGCGTGGGCTGCGGGGCGCGGGTCACCGAGCTGCACCAGGCGCTGCCGTGGGTCCGCCTGGCCATGGAGCCGCTGGCCGGGCAGCAGGTCCCGATCTGGGAGGAGGACGTCTTCGGCCTGTGGGAGCGCAGCGGCCTGGCCGGGCGGCTCCAGGAGTCGGCGCGGCAGGCCGGGAACGGCACCGGCCGCTTCCGGACCGGCCCGCGCAGCACCGCCAGCCTCCCGCAGCTGCTGGAGGAGCTGGTCGACGCCGGGGTGATGAGCCGCCGCACCAGCGGGCAGCTCGACATGCCCGACGTCTACCGGGTCGTGTACGGCCTCGGCCGACGCGGGGGAGTCAAGAGGGCCGCCACCGGCGTATAGCCCCGGCCCGCCCGGCCCCGGTCACCGCGCCGGGGCCGACCCGTTCTCCGGACCGGCACGCCCCCTGCGGAAGCGCCGAGGGTGCCCGGCCGGCGGCGGTTCACTGCGGCTCGCCGCTCTCCGGCTCCCGGCGGGTCCAGGCCAACAGCCGGTCCATCTCCTCGCGCACACCCTCCGGCAGCGTGGGCAGGAAGAGGAACGGGTCCAGCTTCCGGTCCCGCTCCGCGCGCATGGCGGCGACCACCCGCTCCTTCTGCTGCAAGGCCCGGCGCCTCTCCATCGCCTCGTGCGACACGCGCATCAGCTCGCCCAGGTCGACCGGCAGCACCTGGTGCCCCCCGGCCAACGCGCTGATGTCGCTCACGGCGACCGTCTTGTCCAGGCCCCCGCGGACCAGCCCGAGCACCCTGGCGGAAGGCTGCTTGTCCACTGACGGAACTGGCGGAGCGCTCGCTGCGGCGGGCGGGGCCGGGATGGGCTGGGGGTGGCTCTCGGTGAGCATCCGTACGGCTTCTTCTCGGCCGGCCCGGTCGAGCCTGGCGGGCAGCTGGCCCGCGTCGGCCGCGGCCTTCACCCGCTGGAGGGCCCTCTGGTAGCCGCAACCGGTCGAGCTGTTCAGCGCTCGGGCGATGCGCTGGTGGTTGCTGGTGTTGGGCGAGGACGGGGACACCGCTTCTCCTTCGTCGCGTCCTGACGCTGCGGTTCGTCCCACCACGAGCAGGCCAGGGTGCGGTTCGGAAGAGGCACCGGTCGTCACTCGCACCCGCGCGGCAGCACGATTCACCGAAATCCCGGGGGTGGGCCCGGGCCGGCGCGCACAAGCGAGGTGCGCTGCCCCGAGCATAGCGACCGGCGCCGACACCACCCAGAGCCCGAATCCCACCGGGCTGCGGACAGCTGGTCACACCGCCGGCCCTTCTCACACCTCTAGTGGGCGTACCCGCTCCTCACCCACCGGACGAAGGGCCCTTCCATGACCGACACCGTGCTCGACCTCCCTGGCTCCGAGGACTGGCTCGACGACGCCGTCGCGGCCGTAATCGCCTACTCCCGGCTGCCCGCCTCCTCGGCCTGGGCCCGCAGGGAGGCCGCCCGGCGGCTGCTGCGCTCACCCAACATCCGCCCCGTCCTCGAGCGGGCGGCGTTCACCTCGCTCACCCGGGGCGCGGTACTGGAGATCTCCGGCTACGACATCGCGGACCACCTCGATCAGCCGTGGACAGCCCGCGCGGAGCACTGGGCGGAGGTGATCCGCCCCTCCTGGGAGGAGTCCGCCGAGCTTCTCACCGACCTCGCCTGGAAAGGCCGGCAGACCGGAAGCAGCGCGCTCACCCACCTCACGGCCGAGCAAGTCCTGGGCGCCGCGCCGCCGCTCACCGCGCGGACCCGACTGCACCTGTACGGCCTCGGCCTTCGCTACGACTTCCGCTGCCAGGCGCTGGCTGACCTGTTCGCCCGCCGCGGCCGGACCGCGGACCTGGACCCCTTCAGCCGGTCCCTGCACGCCTTCGCCCTGCTCGGCCGCTCCGATCCGGCCGCGCTCGACCTCATCGACCCGCTGCTGGAGGAGTCCGGGAACCACCCCAAGGTCGCCCACGCGCTGCTGCACGGCCTGTGGCTCGGCCACGACCTCCCCGGCCAGCCCCACCGGATCCTCGACCTCCTCGACCGACCGCCCCTCAACCAGCACCCGGACGCCGTCGCGCTCTTCCGCCAGGCCGCGGCGCTGCGCCGCCTGCACCGCTTCGACGAAGCCCTGGCCTCCATCGGCAAGGCGATGGAGGCCCTGCCGGTGGACACCGACCCCGGCGTCCACAGCGACCTCGTACGCGAACGGGCACTGATCCTCAGCGCCCGCGAGACCTGACCCCGGGCGCGCGCCCGCTGCGGCCCGCCCACCGGATCGTTCCGGCGCGCGGGCCGCACCCATGTCCCGGCCTTTCCCTACCCGCTCCACACGCCCCGTCGCGGCGCCGGCCGTCAGGCCGGGGCAGCGCCGGAATACCGGCCGGGCCTGACAGTGGGGTGCCGTAGGGTGCAACGACCAGCACAACCAGCGGAGCCGGCCCGGCCGGGCCAAGGGGGAGAAGTGACCTTCAGCTCGCGAATCCAGGTCTCGGCCGACGCGCAGGGCGAGCCGGACTACACCGCGCCGGCCGGCGGGATCGCGGTCGGCACGATGTGGGTCGTCATGATCACGGCCATGTACTTCGCGCTGGAGTCCCGGCTCCTGCACGACCACCGCAACGTGGCCCTCGCCGTGGTGGTCGCCGCGACGGTCACGGCATCGTGCGCGGTGTTCCTCGCGGCCAGGGCGTTCTTCCGCCGCTTCGGCGCGCACTGGTGGCACATCATCCTCGCCACGGTGGTGCTGTGCTGCGTGGGAGCGAAGGCTCCGGAAGCCGCCGCGTACGTGTTCCCCGACCAGATGGAGCGCTACCACCGGGAGCTGGGCGGCCCGGGCCAGTGCCTGCACGGCACCCCGTACGGCAGCGAGCGGGAGTTCCCGAAGGCCTCGCAGGTCACCTACGACAACCAGGCCCCGGGCCGGATGACGGTCACCCCGCTGGACAGGAGCTACCCGCCGCTGGTGCTGGACCATGCTGTCCGCGGCGGGCTGCACGCGTTGACCCCGGCCGACGCGAAGGCCCGGCAGATCTTGGAATCGTACGGCTGCTGACCTGCCCTCGGCCCCACCAGGCGTCTACCGGTCAGACGGGATCGGTGAACGAGACAGGCTTGCCGGCGGCTTGAGCGTATGTAATTTCCCTGCTCGTGGACTCGCCGACATACCCGCCGGGGTTGACGACCAGAACCCGGTCAGCCAAGTCGATCTTGCTCAGGTGGAGGGCGTCCAGCACGGTCTTCTGCTCGTCGGTGACCGGCCCATCCGCTTCACCTGGCGCGACGACGATGACCCCCGCGAAGGTCAGATCACGGTTCGCCGCACGCATCTCGGCCGCGAACCGGGCAGAGCCGCAGATGCAGACAATCTCAGGTCGGTCGGGCACGGCTTGGTCCTTCGGTCGAACGGGAAACTGCTACTGGCCGGCCTGCGGGGCGACGCGCCCCTCGTCGAGCGCGGCGAAGCGCTCCTGGAGCTCGCCGGTGGTCTCAGCCTGGGCGATCCGTACGGGGAACGCTGCCCACAGCGCAGTCCCACCGACCTCCCGCTCCACGACGCGGCCCGCGGCGAGCTCGTCGAACTCCGGCCCGGTGAGCTCGAGCACGGGGCCGATCGCCATCAGGCCCATGTCGGGGTGGGCCGCCATCCAGTCCCCGTCGAGGAGGGCCAGCGGCCTCGGGCAGACATCGAACCGAGCGAGGTCGAGGTGGACCGGCGTGCCCGCGCGCAGCTCTGCGACGGTGGCGGACTCCAGGCCCGCCAGGACACCCCGGCGCCCGTCGGACGAAAGGTAGTCCCTGCCAACGGCTGACGGCTGCGCGGTCACCATGCCCCCCAGGAATCGTGCCGGTCCCAAGTCACCGGCCGGCTGCGGCCCATCCTATGGGCTGGAGCCCGGCCGCCGGGCCGGTTCCGAGCCCCCGCCCCTGTCGGGAATCGCGTAGAACGCCGACGGACTGTCACATCGTCATACCGCGAACGGCAGCGGGTGTTGGCCGCGGTCCGCCGCCTGCTGCGCACGACGCTCGGCGGCCGCGATCCGCCACCGCGCGGGGTCGCGGTCCCGCCCGGCTCGCTCGGCGCACCGGGCGCACTCGGTCTCCCGCAGGTCGTTGTCCATCGCGCTGGCCAGGCAGCTGCCACCACAGGCGAGGTCGAGCCACCCGGTCGGCCGGCCTGCCCGGGTCACACGAGGACGGGCCCGGTGGTTGATCCGGCCGCCGGTCACCCGGACCACGAGCGGCCACGGATCTGCCACGGCTGTTGCCGTCATGTCTCGCCTCCCCTCGCGCACGGGCCCGGCCCGCGGAGTTCCGGGCCCGGCATCAACGCATCAACCGGCGTGCTCGGCCCGCGCTGCGTCGACCCGCTCCAGCAGACCGGCCGCCGCTGCCGTCTTGGCCGCAGCCTTGGTCGAGGCCGACGCGGAGGCGAGGACGGTCTCGCCGTCGCGGGCGGCCTGGGCGCTGCAGGTGAAGGTCGGAAGGTGGCTGGGGCCCTCGGCGCTCATGGTGAACTTCAGGCCGCTGATGACCTTGACCTGCTGGTACTCGTTGAGGACCGAGATCGGCGATCGGCCCTCCACCGTTTCGGCGTCGGGTTCGGCGGACGGGGACTGCGCGGCCTTGGAGGCGGGCTGCGCGAGGTCGAGGGAGGGGTCGGGCAGGTCGGTGAGCGCGGCGAGCAGGCTGAGGGCCGCCTGGTGCCGGGCCGCCTTCTTCGTCGACGCGGAGCGCCGGGCTCCTTCGACGGGGCTTCCGCCGGCCAGCCACGACGCCTGCGCGGCGAAGACGGTGGTCGGGGCCTGGCCGAAGGTCTGGACCGTGAATTCGACCGGCGGCAGGCTGTTGACCTGCGCGTGGGCGGACAGGATGGACACGGCCGTCTCGGGCGTGGCCGCGATGGCGTTCAGGCAGGCGGTGCGCCCCGCCTCCCAGCCGGGCCCGCCGGCGACGAGCAGCACCATCTGGAGCTCCAGCGCGGCGAGCTGCCCTTCGGCGGCCCGCCGGGCGGTCTCGGCGACCAGGGGCGCGCCGGCGATGTCCTCCTTGCAGCCGCGCTTGAGGAGGGCGTGGAACGCCTGGGCGTCGAGGCCGGTGTAGTCGGCCTCCGTTGCTGCGGCACCGCGGCGGGCGGCGGAGTGCGCGGCCGACTTGCGGGAGTCCCGTTCGGCTTCGCGGTCCTGGCGGGCGCCGGTGGTCAGCGTCTCGGCGATCGCGGCCAGGGCGTCCTCCCCGTAGGGGGAGTCGTCGCCGTCCAGGTGGCTGGAGATGACCCGCTGCACGACCAGGTCGGCGTAGCGTCGCAGGGGCGAGGTGGCGTGGAGGTAGCCCGGCAGGTTCAGGCCCCAGTGGCCACCCATGAACGGCGCGTACTCCGCTGCCTTGAGGGTCATCAGGGTGCGTTCGCGCAGTGCCTCCAGCCGGGCGGCGGAACCGTCGGCGAAGGCTACGTCGAGGTCGTCCAGCAGCGTCTGGCGCGGGGCGGCGACGCGGCCGGCGGCGTGGTTGCGGAACAGCAGCGGGAGGTCGCGTTCCGCCGCCCAGGAGGCCAGCGCGGTGTTCGCGGCGATCATGCACTCCTGGACGATCTTGTAGCCGACGGTCCGCTCGTAGGAGGCGAGCCGGACCACGACGCCGTCCTCGCTGGTCGCCCACCCGCTGAGGAGGTCGTACAGGGCGAGCGCCCCCTGCCGGCGCCGGCGGGCGAGCAGGACCTCGCTCATCGCCGCTGCCTCGCGCAGGACCTCGTGGAGGGGGTGGGCGCGGTTGCGGACCGCCTCGGCTGCCTGGGAGTGGCTCAGGGCCACCAGGCCGCTCACCGTCGCGCGCTCGATGTCCACGTTCCCGACCTGCCCGTCCGCAAGGACGTGCACGCGGATCGCGATCGCGGGGCACGCCCTCCCCTCGGCCAGGGTCAGGCGGGCCTCCACCGGCTCGGGGAGCATCTTCTGGGTGCCGCGCCAGCCCCCGTACGCCGATTCGCGCCGCGTGAACGCCTCCCGGTCGACGGCGCTGCCCGGCTCGACGCCGGAGGCCACGTCGGCGACGTAGACGGTCAGGCGCCAGCCGTCGTCGACGCGCTCGACGCCGATGGCGTCGTCGCGGTCGACGGAGCCGGGGCGGTCGATCATGACGGCAGGGGCCGGGCCGAGGAGGACGGAGGGCTGAGCGGTCAGAGGCTGAGACAACGGTTCGATTCCTTCGTGAACGGAGTGGTTCGGCTGTGGTGGTGCTGCTTCCGGGTAGCCCGCCCTTCGCATCATGCTCAACGGCGCTGTCGGCGTCGGGGATTCGGCTCCTGGCGAATGGCGAAGGGCGGGGCCGGGGATCAGCTGGAGGGCGTGAGGCGGAGCGGTCCCGCGGATCCGGTACGGCGGCGCGCCGGGTGCGGGAGCGGCCGGCCTATGTCGGCGACCGCGTCCGCAGGCAGACCCTCGCGCAGGATCGGGAGCAGGGTGGCGTACTGCTGGAGGATCCCGTCGCCGTACAGGGGATGTGGCCACATCTCGGGGTCCGCGAAGGGGATGCCGAGGTAGGCGCAGCCCGAATCGGCGGGCCAGGTCGGGTCGATCGCGTGGGTGCCGTCGGTGGCCCAGGCGTGGGGGGCGTGGTGGACGGCGCTGTCGACGGTGCAGCTGCCGTACCCCTCGACGTACACCAGGTCCGGGTCCTCCTGGTCCTCGATCGTCTGCGCGGCGTTGGTGTAGCAGAAGGTCACCATGAGCGGGCCGGCTCCGGGCGGCAGCGGGGCCGGGGTGAAGAGCCGGCCGACGTCGAGGAGCAGGTGGAAGGGGGAGGGGTACCTCCACCCGTCCAGGACCGGCTCGGAGGTCGGGTCGACCTCTGCGGCGCGCTCTCGCAGGTAGCGGATCAGGGCGGTCTCGGCGGGGGCCAGGAGGCCGTCGGCTGCCGGGGCGAGGCCGGTCGGTCCCGCGGCGGGGCCGGGCCGGTCGCGGTCGGCCGCATCGGGCGACCGTTCGTTCATCGTGCTCTCCTGCATGGTCGGATGGTCCGGGGCGGGCGTCAGGCCGGTGCCGCGGCCGCCGGGCCGGAAGGGGCGTCGTGCTCGGGTTGTACCGCGTTCGCGTCCAGTTCCCACTGCTGGAGGAAGTACGGGTCGGAGGGCAGGGCTTGGAGCAGGCGCCGACCGTCGGAGGTCAGCTGGGCGCGGGTGACGAGGTAGGCGCTGCTGCGGGTGGCCGGGCCGGACAGGTGCGGGCAGGACGCCCGCGCCAGATCCCTGCACACCTGGTGCAGCGCGGCCTGCAGCACCACGCCGAAGGGCGTGGCCAGCACCCACGCCTGCTTCGGGAGGGGGTCGCCGCACATCTGGCAGCGCCACTCGTTGTGGGCGCGGGCCAACAGCCGGGAGTCCATGGCGCGCCACCAGGCCCGTGCCGCGCTCCACGGCGTCACCCAGGGCACCGGCAGGCCCTGGCGCGTCGGCCGGGGCAGCCCGGTGACCGGGGGGAGCAGCATCCCGGCTTCCTCCAGCGCGCTCCACACCGGCTTCTCCATCCCGAAGAACGCGCACTGCCCGTTGCCGCAGACGAAGACGGCGTCGGCGGTGTCGTACTCCAGTTGCTCGGCGCAGTCCGGGCAGGCCGGGTCGGACTCGGCGCTCGTCATGCCTCGCTCTCCTGCTCGTTGAAGGTCTTCTGGGGCCCGGTCGCTACAGTCGCTGCGCCGGGGGCGCGGCCGGATGGCACGGGGCGGTCCAGGTGGTGCGGGTGACCTGGGTCCAGCCGTGGAGTTTGACCGGGTCGGCCCAGGCCACCGGGTCGACGGTGTAGCCCACCGCGGGGAGCAGCCCGGTCGCGTCCGTGAGCGGCGGAACGGGCTGGGGCTCCGGGCTCGGGAGGATCAGGTGGTGCTCGGGGCCGTCCGGGTCGGCGACGGCGAGGGTGTCGGCCGGCCCGAGGTCGAGCGCGTCGACGACGACTTCGGGGCCCGGCGCGACGACGATCAGCTGCCATCGATCCCGGTGCACGGCCAGCTCGGCCATGTACAGCGCGGGCATGCCCCGGTGGTCGGGGTGCGGCGCGGCCGGCGGCTGCTCGGTCACGAACTCTCCTTCGATCCGTACGGGTTGTCGTCGTCCCCGCCTGCTTCCGGGGGCTCGGGACCGCTCTGATGGTAGAGGCCGGAGCGGATCTCCTCGCGGGCGATCGCGTACCGGAGGGCGTCGTCCTCGTCGGTGAACATGTACTTGGTGACGGTCTTCTCCAGGGCCTCGAAGTACCCGGCGCGGCGCCCGGCGGTGCGGAAGCGGCGCTCCAGCCCGAGCAGCGCGCGGACGCCCTGGTACTGGCTCTCGTCGCCGTCGCAGACCTCCCGCAGTACGGCCATGGCGGCGGCGTCGAAGCCGACGCCGCCGTCCAGGACGGCCGGGCCGGGGAACGGCTCACCGGTTTCCTCCAGGTAGATGGACGGGAGGAGGTCCTCGACTTCATGCTTGACGACCACCCACTCGTGCCGGATCGCGTGCAGTTCCTCCAGGCTGATGAGGGCCAGGTCGCGCACGTACTCGGGCCCGCGGGTGCGGATCTGGTGCTGGGCACGCAGCAGCCGGCGCAGCCAGTCCTCCCGGGCCGCCTGGGTGTAGGGGCCGTGCACCAGCCGGCCGTGGAAAAGCATGAGCGTCCCGTTCGACCTGCGGTAGTCCCGCAGATGCCGGTCGTCGTCGATGTCGAGCGCGTTGCGCAGCTCCAGCAGCGGACGCATCCAGACGTTGTCGTCGTCATTGGCGATCATCGCCTTGAGGGACTTGTCCTGGCTGACCATCGTGCACGTCCAGCACCCGAACCGGCTGTCGCCGCACGAGGGGGTGGTGGTGTCGACCACCAGCGGGCACTCGGAGTCCGGGCTCGCCCCCTGGTAGAGGCCCAGCAGGTCCTTGTGGCTGTGCCCCCACGGATTGTCGTACTGCATCAGCAAGATCCATACCTCGTCGTTGGTCAGCGCCTCGATCGGGCTGTAGACCAGCGAGTTGGGCAGGTCGCCGTTGGGCGAGAGCCGCTCGCGCACACGGCCCTTCTCGTGGCGGGCCATGGACTTGGCCCGCGCCGCGCTCTCGGCCTTGCGGATACCCAGCACGAGGATCGCCTCTCCGTGGGCGGCGACGACGGAGCGGATGAACCGGCTCGACGGCTTGATCTTGAGCCGCTCTGTGCACCACCTGAACTTCGGCCGCGGCGCCGCGTAGCCGCGCCCGATCAGACACATCCAGAAGGAGTCCTCCACGGCCGGCGTCAACCGGTGCACCTCGATCGGCAGCTGCTGGGCGGCGGCGGCCTCGCGCATCGCGTCCAGCGACCGGCCCACCCACGCGGCCACCAGAGGGTTCTCCACCAGGGTGTCGGTGGAGATCACGTGGACGGTCTTGGTCCGCTGCTCCGGCGGCAGGGAGGCCAGGGCCCACCAGACCAGCGCCGCGACCAAGGTGCTGTCCTTGCCGCCGCTGTAGCCGACCACCCAGGGCACCTGGTCGGCCCGGTACAGCTCCCGGATCTCCTCCAGGAGCATCTCCAGGTACTCGTGGGGGGCGAGGTCGCCGAACGGGCTGCGGCGGGTGGGGCCGAGGCCGGGCACCAGGACGGGCGGGGGCGGGGGCATGGCTGGCCTTTCAGTACGCGGGGTGGTGGTGGCCGGGGCCGGGTCGGCGGCGGCGGGAGGGGCGGGCCAGGGTGCCGGGCCGGGAGCGGCCCGGCACCCCGGCGGGGCTTCACGCGGCGGTGAGCATCCGGGCGAGCCGGGAGGGCCGCACGCAGTGCCCCGGCCCCTCCTCGGGCCGGGGCTCCCGGACGGGCAGGGCGACGCTGACGGGCGTGATGGTTTGCTGCGCCGGGTCGACCCGGTGGGGCTTCTCGATCACGACCACGCCGCCGTGGTCGCCGCCGGACAGCGCGTTGACCACGTCCAGGACGTACGTGCTGGCGATCAGTTGGGAGGGCGAGGAGGAGGCGCCGAGCCGCCGGGAGATCCGCCGGACCAGTTCGGCGGCGGCCTTCGGGTGGAGCCCTTCCCCGATCCCGTCCAGGACCAGCACGCCGGGCCGGGTGTGCCAGGCGGCCAGGACTCCCAGGATCCGCAGCGCCCCGGCGGACATCATGTTCATCGGCACCCAGCCCCGGTGCGCCATCCGGACCTCGATCCGTCCATCGGCGGCCCGGACGCCGGAGGCGCCGTGCACCAGCGCCGCGAGGTCAGCATCCAGCCGGGCCGCCGCCTCCGGGCCGAGCCGCCCGAGCAGCGAAGCGGTGTCGCCCGCATCGCCGGATGCCGTCCGCCAGTTCCTGGCCTGCTCCCGGAGCGTGTCCATCAGCGCCCCCGTGCCGTCCAGCGGAATCAGGTGCTGCGCCGCCCCGGTCCGCGCGGCCGTCCGTACGCCGCTGCCAGCGGTGTCGAGCACGGCCGTGCGGCCGTCGGGGGCCCGGAGCGCGGTCAGTTCCACCGAGACCGGCCCGGCCGCGCCGGGCACCAGGGCCTGCACGGTGATGCGCATCCTCTGCGCGGTCCGGGGCCGGCCTTCGTGCTCGCTCCGGAGCAGGAGGGCGTCAGCGGCCAGCCGTGGGCTGGAGACGGTGGCCGCCTCCCAGCCGTCCGTCAGGGTCCGGGAGACCAGGGTGAGGGCGTCGAGGAGGTTGGTCTTGCCGGTGTCGGCGGGTCCGGTCAGCACGGTGAGCGGGCCCGAGGGGAATGCGAACTCGAAGTCCTGGAACGACTTGAAGCCGTCTATCGCGATGGTGGTGATCACTGCAACTCCCGGTTCGGGGCGGCCGGACTGCAACCGGCCCGGTGACATCCACCATACGCACACTCATGGAATTAAGCAATGTCGATGAAGGGGTGCCCGGCCTCGATTCGCCCTGAGCCCGATCGGGCCGCCTCACGCCCTCCAGCCGGGACCCCCAGCGCGTACACCGTCTCCCGGTCTGCCAGCGGCAGGTCCGGCCTGATCCGGGTGCGCGCCACCCACCGGTGCCGGTACTCGTAGGTCACCCCGAGCACCGCGTGCTCCTTGTAGACCGGCCCGACCTTGCGCCCGCTGCCGTCGCGGATCCCGTAGCGCACACGCGGGCGGACGTGGGCGCGCCGCCAGGTGCCGACCGCGAGCTCGCCCGCCCCTGCGGCCGAGCGCGTCCGCGCGGCCGGCTCCTCCGGCGGAGGCTCGTAGTCGAGGAGGTGGACGCCGTGGAAGCCGCCGTCGCGGGCCTGCCGGGTCCGCGCGAGCTTCTTGATCTCCCTGTCCTGGCGGCCCGAACCGTCCCGCCGGGGCAGCTCGGGCGGCGGCCGCCAGTTCTCGAAGGCGAGCAGTGCCGCGTAGCCGTACAGGGCCCGCCCGGCCGGATGCCCGCCGTAGGGCACCGGCACCAGGGAGTAGAGGGGGATGCCGGTGCGCCGGTCGGTGGCCGCGGTGAGGAGCCAGCCCAGTCCCTCGTCCAGGTGACCGTCCTCGCGGGCGGTGAGTACGCCGCCCATCACCACCGGCGCGTCGCCCAGCGGCAGGCGCCCTTCGTCGGCGGCTTCGACCAGGTCCCTGTCGTCGGCCACCGCGTCGAACGGCACGCCGTCGTGGAACAGCAGCACCGACGGGGCGGGCAGCGTCAGTTCCGCGCGGGTCTGCGCGTCCATCATCGCGGTGGTCGCGGCGTCCTCGGCGAGCGGGCCGGGGACGAAGTGTGGCACCGAGCTGTATGCGGCCAGGCCGGCCGAGACGCGCAGCAGGCGCCCGTCCTGCAGATGGTGAGGGGTCGCCAGGCCGTGGTGGGCGAGGAGGGCGCCGGGAGGGGCGAGCCGGCTGCGCACCGCGCCGATGTCGGCGGGCGCCAGGTCGCGCAGGGCGCCGCGGCCGCCGGTCCACCGTTCGTCGTAGCGGGCGAAGGTCTCGTCCCGCAGCCGGGCCTGGGCGAGGGTGCCGCCGGCCACGGCGACCACGTCGACGACGGTGTCGGCGCGGGGGCCCGTGCGGGGCATCAGCGCGGCGATCGTCTCCTCCGACTCCGGGGCGTCGAGGGCCGGGGCCCATCCGCCGCACGCCGCCCGGACGGCGTTTACCGCGCCGGTGCGGTGCAGCAGGTGCCGCCAGGCGGTGTTCAGGGGCAGCTTGGGGCCGTGGGTGAGCAGATCGGCGTACGGCATGCCGTACAGGAACCGATCCAGCGCGGCGCGGTCCGCCTCTTGCCGGTGCGCGCTGCCGGCCCATGTCGCGGCCGGCCGTGCAGGGGAGCGGACCGGCCCGGCCCCGGTCACCGCCGGCGCCATTCGGTGCCGTCGAACACCCGGTAGAGGAAGCGGCGGTTGATGTCCAGGCCGGTGGCGATCTGCTTGACGAGCCGTTCCTCCTTCATCCATGCCTTGCCCCGGCGGACCGCGTCGCCCAGTTCGGCCGTCAGCACCACGTCCCGGACCTGGTTCGCGCAGCGCCGCAGGTGGGCGCTGGCGATCTGCGCGGTGAGGGTGTCCCCGGTCAGGACGAGGCCGCCGGCCATCTCGTCCAGCCGCTCGGCCATGGCACGGTGGGCGGCGTCCCAGGTGTCGTGCTCGGAGAAGCCCGGCACCCCGTTGCTGACCCAGGCCGCGGCCCACCGGTCCCCGCCGGGCTCCGCGCCGGCCGCCGCCCGGTTGTCCGTGTCCCAGCCCTTGCTGACCGCCGCGTCGGCGAACACGGTGTCGGCCAGGGCACGGTGGAAGGCGAGCTCGGCCTCCTGCGCCAGTGGATAGTTGGTCGCCGTCGGCTCGGCGGTGCGGCACACCACGATGGGGCCGTCGAGGTGGTTGCGGACCTCGTAGGTCGCGCCGCCCCACTGCCGGTGCAGGGGCCGGCCCCGCGTATCGCGCCACAGCGGGGCGTCCTCGAGATCGGGGATGTCCCCGGCGGGCAGGACCTGGTCGAAGGGTACGGGCACGGCCACCTCGCCTGTTCACGGTAAGTGAGCACGAAGGTACACACGGCCGTGCCGAGTGTCCACTCAGGTACACACTTCCGTGTGGCGGGTGGCCGAGACTCCGCCTACATGACGCTGATCAGCACCGGGTGCCCGGACGGCAGGCGCCCTCGGCCGTCGATCCCGAACGGAATCGCGGGGGCGGTCCGCAACGCGGTGACCCCCGTCGAGGCCGCGACCATCGCCCCCTTGGGGTCGTCGGCACCGTCGACGAGCAGCTGCACTCCTAACCGCTGCGCGGTGTCGGTGACCTCCAGCCCGCTGACCGAGACCGGCAGGCCAGCCAGGGTCTGCGCCCAGGGAACAAGGGTCCGCAGGAGCGCCGCGGTGGCGGCGGTGGAGGTCGAGCGTTCGGGGCGGGACCGGTTCAGGGTCGGGTGCGTTCCCGCGACCAGCACCATCCCGCCCGGCAGGTCCGCGGTCAGGGTGTAGGTGTAGGCGCTCGCCCCGAGCTCGGACAGCACCGGGTCGGCGCCGGTCGCCGCGGCCAGCCGGTCGACGCTGCTGCGCTGGTCCGCCATCGTGGTGAACTCCGCGAAGGAGACCTGCACGTCCCGGCCGGCGAGCGCGAGCCGCAGGGGCTCCAGCGGGCCGGCTGCGTCCAGCACCTCGGCGGTCGCGTGCAGCAGATCGGTCAGGTCGAAACGCATGCCGTCATTGTCGCCGCTCGGACAAGCCCCGCACCAGACGATCCCCGGACTTCGCCCCACACCGGAGGCGCTCCGGCCCGAGGCCAACTGGTTCACCGGCCACGACCGCGGACCACGGCCTCGGGGCGCGCCCGACCCGGCTCGCTGCTGCCAGGGCAAGCAGCTCGGTGCTCCACTGCCGGTCCGGTGGAGGGCGCGGGAGACGGCAGTCGTGGCCCCTACCGGTCGTCCGCCTTCGGCCCCCGTCGCAAACGGGACAACCCGGCCGCCGTGATGCGCTTCCACCAGGGAACAGGGACGGGCGGAGGGGGTTGGCACACGGCGACCTCTTGGGCGAGCTCCGCGAGTGCTTCGAGGGTGCTCTCCGCTGCGCGGGCGAGGAGGAACTCGTCACTGAGCACAGCGATGACCCCGGCCATCACGCGGGAGAAGTCCGGCGAGCGGGTCGGCTTCCAGAACTCGCGTCGGCTGCTGACGTACATCGACCGTGAGACGGGCTCCGGGCCGGTGATCCCTGTCTCGAAGGCACGGCGGAGCTCCGCTTGGAGCCAGCTGGCGCATTCGATGTCGGCTGCGGTGGGCTCCCACAGTCGAGTGCGGAGCTCGAGCTGCAGCGACTCCGAGGCCGCCTCGATCGGCATTGGGAACGATGTACCCCGGATAGGGGCCGTAGCGGCGACCTGCTTCAACAGGTCGCGCCGGCGTTCGACGTGGTCAACGGCTGGGCCGAAGTTGGGAAACCAGAGTGCCCCGCACAGGTGGCACACGATTCGGGCCTCCTCGCCCAACCAGCCGGCCACAGTGTGGGGCCCTTCACTGCCGCACGTCGTGCAGGCGAGCACCCGAACCGGGACGCCGGAGACGGGGGCACCCGGTGGGCCGGGGTTGGCGACCTCCGGTCTGGCCTCGGCGATCTGACCTGTAACCACCAGCCAGAACCCCGGGGTTGGATCGGCAGAAGGGAAGTCACGGGTATTCACGCAGTCAACATAGTGCCTTCCTCTGACACGGTTGACGGGAAGGACGCAGCGGGCAGATTCCGCTGGAGGGCTGGCGCGTGGGGCCCCACCCCGCACGGTCTGTTCGCCGTGAAGGCCGCGACGGAGCCCCGCCGACCAGCCCGGCCGGGGCCCGGTGAGCCGATCGAGACGGCCCCGCGCGGCCCCGCTACACGCGCTTCACCGGCGGGGGCATCTCCAGCGGGAAGACGCCCGTACCCTGTCCCATCAGCCACAGTGCGGGGGCCAGGGTGCGCCCGCGGGGGGACCGGGAGATGTGACCTTGGGACCGGCGCGTGGTCGGCTCACCCGCGGTGCGGGTGACGACCAGGACCGTGCCGTCGGCCAGCACCGCGGTCAGGTTGCGCTGCTGCTTGGCCCCGGGAGTATCCAGGATGTCCACGCCTTCGATGAGTTCGCCCTGGTCGAGCGCCCATCGCTCGGCGAGGGCGAGTAGCCCTACGACCGGGCCCATAGGGTTGGTCCTGGAATCTGCGCCCAGACCGGCGGACTCGTCGAGGAGCGTCTGCCCGTACTCCTCCATCGCGACCTGGAATGTCGGCCCGCCGTCGCGGGCCCAGGCCGGGACGTCCATGTCCTCGACCGCGACCGCTTGGCTGGCGGGTCCTGGACCGATCAGCTCCGGATGCGGGAGGCGGATCTGCATCCAGGTGACTGGCAGGCTGCCCCAGGCGACGGACTCGTGGAACCCGTGCTCCAGCGCGACCAGGGCGGCACCGATGGCGCCGCGGGCGTCCTGGCTGAGTAGTTGGCGGGCGTGATTTCCGGTGTTGATCAGGCGGGTCACAGTGGTTGGTCCTCTCACAAGGTGGTGGAACGGGAACACGACGGGCCACCCACGGCGGGGAAGTGGCAGAAGAACGAGGCGCGGACACAGCGCGCGGCCCGGCTCGGGATCACGATGCGGCGGCTGATGAAGCAGGGCCGGTAGGCGGTGTGCCGAAGGCTGGGGACGGTATGGGGGGTGTGGTCATGCGGACGGTTCCCAGGTCGATGGAGGGCAGGTACTCGTACCGGTCGTCGACGTCCAGATCGCGGGCCGTCTCGGGCAGCGAGCCGAAGGTGACTCCGGCGGCCTGGAGCTCGCCCACGATGTGGTCGAGGTCGAGCTCGCAGCGCGGGTCCTTGCCCCAGGCGCGGGCCAGGTCCTCAGGCAGGGCGGGGAGCGGTTCGTCGAAGTTGTGGACGGTCGTCCCGTCGGCGGTGACCGCGCGGTCCACCATGAAGGTGTCGTCGCCGCGGACCTGCAGCACCACGTACGCGGCGTGGGGGAACAGGACGCGCAGGAGCGCGGTGAACTCCTCGGCGGCGGCCTCGGCCTCGACGCGCAGCCATTCCTGGAGGGCGAGCATCCGGGTGTAGCGGACGGCCGGTGACTCCTCGCCGGCGTCGGCGGCCTGCTCCTCGGCCTCCTCGGCCATCAGCACGTGGGCGCGGGCGGCCAGCTCGTACTGCCGGGTGCTGAGATCGTCCGGGTCACCGTGGACGGCTTCGGCTGCGGTGCGCACGAGGCCCTCGAGTTCGAGGGGGGTGAACGAGGCGCTGATGCCGGTCAGTTCGGCGAAGGGCGCCGCGCCGGGGCGGGCCGGGGGGATGGGCTTCTGGGTCATTTTCGCTTCTCCGGTCGGGAGTTGGGGGTGGTCAGGTGTCCTGGACGGTCAGGAGCACCGGGGGGCGGCCGTAGGACTGGGTGAGGGCGTCGACGACCGTGCGGCCTGCGGCGGTGAGGTCCTGCTCGCTGGCGGTCCAGAAGCCCGCGAAGCACTCGGCGATCGGCGTGGCCGGGTCGGTGTCCGGTTCGCGCAGCGCCCAGCTCGCTCCGGTGGTGCCCAGGAGGAGGGCGGCCAGGAGGCCGGTCGAGCGCTCGGCGGCCTCGGGGTCGCCGTCGTCGATGTCGGGGAAGACCGCGGCCCACGGGCCGCGTTCGCCGATGGGCTCTTCCTGCAGCTGGGCGAGCAGCAGGAGGCCGGGGGAGCAGACCAGCATCGGCTCGTCGGATGCCTCGGGCCACACGGCGTAGACGCTGGTGCCGCAGCCTCCGTAGCTGTCGAGACGGGTCGGCCAGTTCACCAGGGAGCCGGTCATGGCGGTGCGGTCCATCCGCCGCCAGTGGGCCGTCACGTCCGGGCTCCGGCCGTTTGGACGGACGCGGGGCAGCGGCGAGCGTAGGAGGCCAGGACGATGCCGAGGATGCCGTCCTCGCTGGCCTCGGGGTCGGTCACTTCGTGATCGTGGAAGAAGCCGGCGGCGGCCTGGAACGCCGCTTCCAGGAGGCGGCCTTGGGCGTCGTACCGGTAGCCCTGGTGTTCGGTGTCCAGGGCGTAGTCGAAGGTGAAGGTCCAGGTGCCGCGCTCGCGTACGGGGGTGGTGGCGAGGTCGATGCCTTCGCCGACGACGAGGGCGGTCTCCCATGCTGCCCAGTTCGCGGTGAAGGCGGGGCGCGTGAGCTTGGCGATCAGAAGCCGGGCCCGCATGAGCGAGTGGAGCTGTGCGAGGCGGGCGGCCGGGACCGGCGGGGCGCCGTCGGTCGTCTCGTAGATGTCGTACATGGGGTGGCCGGGGAAGGCGTGGGAGCCGTGGACGGCGAAGGTGCGGCCGGTGTCGGCGACCTGCCAGCGGTGCCGGTCGCCCGCGCCGCCCGGCGCTGCGAGCGCGGTCAAGGTCTGGTCGTGATCCCAGGGGTACGCGGAGAGCATGAAGAGGGGCCCTTCAAGGGTGTGTGCCAGGGCGGCGGTGCCTGCGCGGAGGTCCGGCGGCGTGCCGCGAGTGCGGGGCGAAGACGCCCGGTTCTGATTGCCTAACTCTATGAGTGAGATTAATGAAGGTCAAGGGCCTCGTGAGATTGCTTAAGTCTATGAATCTGCATTACTGTGTGGGTGTCGCCGAACGAGGCGGCAACTGATCGGCCGCCGATGACCTTTCTCGGCCTGGCCTGCCTTCACCGGCGCGCGTCCGCTCGTCCCTTGCCGCGCCCCGTTCCAGCCGAGGAGTTCCCACACATGAAGCGAAGCCTGCGCAGCCACATAGAGGCCGCCATCAACCAGACCTGGAACCCCCGCCGCTTCGACCGCCGCGGCCGCGTCACGGTCGTGCTCTCCTTCCCCGAAGCGGCGTTCCCCGACGCCCCGCAGTGGAGCCCCGGGCCCGGGTTCACCGCCACCGCCGGCGACTACGCCTGGCTGCGCGACAACGGCGACGGAACGAGTACAGCGGTCGTCGCCGGGGTGGGCCCCAAGGAACTCCCCGGCGCGGACGGCGGGGAGTGGACCGAGCCGGAGGTCTGGACGGCCACCGCCCCCAACGACAGCCTCTTCATCGACAGCGGCGCCATGTGGGACAAGCCCCACCGCATCACCTGGCTGCTCGACGAGCCCGGCGCGACGGTCACCCGCGAGCCCTACGAGGGCCACCCCTCCGCCGCCGTTCAGGACCACTGGGACAACTTCCACGAGCAGTGGGGCTTCGTCCCGCGCCGGATGCACCGGGGCGAGTTCCCGTACGCGGACCGCCGCCGGTTCGCCGTTCTGCACACCGAACCGGACTTCGGCAGCCTGCCCGACGAGGCGCAACTCCTGGAGACGGCCCACACCTTGATGCGCTTGTTCGGCGCGAAGGCCCGGGTCTACGCCTACGACCCCCAGCGCGGCACCACCCGCGATCCGATGCACACCGTCTCCGACGGCACGCTCACCGACGTTCTGCGCGCCCTGGACCGCCGCGCCTCCCGCTGACCGCGACGACCATCCCTCTCACTTCCCCAGGAGACCCTGCCATGGCACCGCTTCCCGACCCCCGACCCTCCACCGGCAGCGCCGCATTCACGGTCCGCGACGCCCGCCCCGCCGACACCGACACCTTCATGCCGGTGATCGCCCTCGCCGACCCCCTCGACCCCGACCCATTCGGCCTCGCGCGGGACGTCCTGGCCTCACCGCCCATGCCGCCCCTCTCCCACGACCGGAGCCTGGCCCTGGTCGCGGAGGACAACGAGACCGGCACCCTCATCGGCGCACTGCTCGGCGGCCCGCCGCGCTGGCTGTTCACCCACCCCGGCATCGACCGCCTCCCGCTGCTGGAACGGCTGGTCCACCGCATGGGCATGATCAACGGCATTGCCGTCCACCCCGACCACCGCCGCCGGGGCGTGGCCGCCGCCCTGCTCGGCGCCGCCGAACAGCGGTTCACGCAAGCCCGGTACGGCCTGATGACGGTCAACCACGAGCCCGCCCTGGACGACTTCTACCGCCACCACGGCTACACCATCGGCGACGCCCTCCTGGTCCACCTCCCGCAGCAGCGCCTCATCGGCATGACCACCGACGACACCCGCATGTCCGCCAAGCCTCTGCACCCGGCGGTCCGGCTCGCCGACGTCTCCGGCGCTCCCCACCGGGTCATCACCGGCCTCCTGCCCGGTGCCTCCCTTCCGGACGACGCCGTGTTCGACGGCACACGCCTCCAGTACTGACGAGACGACCGCCCGCCGGGCCCGGCGTCCCACCAGCCGGCCCGGCCCCACCACCAGCAGGAGCCCCCATTGCCGCCCCACCTGCACATCGCCGAACGCTGCATCCACGGCGAGACGAAGCGCATCCTGTGCGACCACCACGTCGCCTGGCACCGCTACCGCGTACGGGAAGTGCCGTGCTCGCCCTCCTTCTGCAAACCGCCTGCCGAATCCGGGCCGCAGGAAGCCAGGACCGCCGACCGCGACTGAGCACCCGCTGCCCCGAACGATCGCCGAGGACAGCCCCATGCCCCGATTCCGCTTCCGCCACCGCGGTGCCCCCGAGGCCTACGACTCCGAGCTCCTCCGCGCCTGGAACGACTTCTGCGCCCGGCACCGGATCTCCGCCTCCCCCCGCTGCCCGAGCGGCGACGCCGAACTGGATGCCTGGAACGCCTCGCACGAGTACCGCGAGCGCCCGCTGGCGCAGATGACCCGGCTGCGCCTGCCCGCGCCGGTGGGGCGGCTCCGCCCCGGCCGCTACCGCTGGCTGGCCCGCAAGTACTGGAGGAAGAACCCGACCCGGCTGTGGTGGCTCGGGCACGTCCGGGACGAGGTCCGTTCCGACTTGCGTGCTCGGTGACCGTGCCGGCCGGGATCGCGCAGGGTCAGCCCTGGGAACCCGAGGGAGCAAGGTCGGTGAACCAGGCGGCGAAGGGGACCCAGGTGCCCGCGGGAACGGCCATCAGGTTCTCCAGCGCGCCGAACCGCGGTGCCGCGCTGCTCCCGAGGGGGAACACCTCTCTGAGCATGTCCGCCTGCGGATCCAAGCCGCTGGGCCGGACCCGCTCCTCGAACAGCTGGTAGGACAGCGCCTCGGCGACACGGAGCGCCCCTGCACGGCTCCCGACCACCAGGTAGGGGCAGACGCGAGCGGCGTAGGCGGCGCACGCCGCATGCAGCGGTGGCTCTCGTACGAGCTGGGCGGCGGTCCCCTCCGACTCGCCGGCGATGAAGACCACCTTCGCGTCCCGGTCGATCGAAGAGCCGCACAGCTGGCAGCGCCGCCGGGCCATCGCCGTGCGCTGGCGCCGGGGACACACCTGTCCCAGCAGCGGGGTCCCGGTGCCGGTCGCGCAGTAGCACCACAGCACCATGCCCTCCTCGGGGCTGCGGATCACTGAGGACCGGCCCGGAGCGTCGCGGGGTTCCCAGAGCGTCGTCCAGCCCACCGGATATCCCCGGCCGTCGCGGGGGAGGCCGGCCACGGCTGGCGGCATCGGGACCTGCTTCCACCCGGGACGCGCTCGCATCTCTTCCACGCCGCCGATCCTCGCAGAGCACCGCCGCGCGTCCACGGGCGGGCGGAGCCGACGACGCCTCCACGGCCCGGCTCTTCGCAGCGGTGCAGTACAAATGAGAGTTGCTTAACTCTATGAGATGCTTTAATGTCTAGTTATTACCCCGCCTGGGGACCCACCCGCCGAGCAGAGGCGGGCCGGCGTGCCCTTCTTGGCGAACAGTCGCGGGCTGAGCCCGGAATCCGGCCGAACGGCGACCGGGGTCGGCACCCGATCCGAAGAGAAGAGGCAGTAGCAGATGGCTGGTTCAACGGACCCGACCGACGACCCGGTGCGCCTCGGTGAGCGACTCGCCACCGCGCGCGCCGAGCTCGAGACCGCACGCGGCCGGGTGACGGCCCTGGAGCGCGAGGTGACGGCCCTGGAAGAGCGGATCGTGGCGGCCCAGAGTGCCGCCGCTCTGGCCCGCGGGGGAACGGAGGGCGTTCTCCGGTGGTGGTCGGAGCGGGGCCGTGGACGGGACGAGGACCACAAACGGACCGCGATGCGCGCGTGGATGCAGAGCGTGCATCCCTCCCTGAGCTGGCCGGACTTCAGGCCCGGCAAGGGCCCCGTCAACATCAACTGGCGGGTGGAGCGCTCGTCCACCCCGGAGGAGACAGCGGCGGTGGCCCGGGAGCTTGACCGCATCGGTGCGGCGGTACGCGCCGTGCGATCGCAGGACGTGCCGCTGGCCGGTCTGCACGTGCTCGTCATCGCGCCCCGCACCGGGCCGATGCGTTTCGGCGACCAGTTTCCGAAGCCCTGTCTCGTGGTTCGTCTCCAGCCCCACGGCTGGGACCTGGTCACCCCATCCGAGCGGCCTCTCACGCTCGGGGCCTCCCAAGAGGACTTCCTGCCCCTCCTCGAACAGGCCCGGGTGGCCGCGCTGAGTCTCGCGGCCGACGCCTGAACGAATTAGGCAAGGACTCCAAACGTCGGGGGCCTGTCCGTACCGGAAGTCCGGTTCGGACAGGCCCCTTTCGCGTGCTCGGTCAGGCGGACGCGATGCGGTTCGCGTCCATCAGCGCGTTGATCAGGGCCACCGTCTCGGGCGCGGAATCGGACCCGCTTTCGATCTCGATGCGCGTCAGCTGATGAGCCGTCCGCTCCATCCCCTGGCGGTCACCGGTCTCGCTGTAGACGGTGAACAGGTCCCGGTAGAGGAGCTCGCTCATCGTGTCGCAGACCAGCCCGCGGGAAGCCGCCGCGAGCGCGGCGCGGTAGTCGCGCACCGCCATGCGCCGGGTGGCGAGCTCGTGCGCGACGTCGACGACGGCCGAGATCATCTCTTGGATGTCGTATTCGGCCCAGGCGTACTTGGACTGGTTGATGTCGCTGAACGGCCGGCCGCGAACGAGCGCCAGCGCGTTGGCCAGCGCGGTGTCGGCCTCCGTGCCGGAGTAGTGCATCCCTTCCCGGTAGTACGCCTGGAACTGCTGCCAGTCGCTGGTGACCTGGTCGTTGAAGGCATAGATGCCGCCGCTGATCGTCGGCAGGTAGGCGCCGGACGGGTCGTCGGCCGCCAGGAGGGGATCGCGGCCGAGCCACGCCCTCAGCTTGGAGATCGCCGTGTTGCGGGTGTCGGCGCGCACCCGCTGGCCGGGCCAGACCGCCTCGTCGAGCTCGTGGCGGGACTTGCCCGGGTGCAGGGCCAGCCAGGCGGCGATCTCGGTGAGCCCGTTGCGGCGGTACGACTCGACCTTGCCGAGGGTGCCGATCACGTCGACGGGTCCAAGGACCCGGATCTGAGGGGCGGCCGGCGGGTCCGGCGGCGTGTTCAGGGCCGCCAGCACGCCGGACGTGACGGCGGTGACCCGGGCGGCCGGACGTACGGGACGCGCGGTGTCCGGCTCGACCTGGTCGACCTCCGGTCGGCCAAGGGCCTCCGGGGACAGGGCTGAACCCTCCGGTGCCTGCCCGGCGTCGAGCTCGTCCAGGTCTTCGGGCTCCTCGCCTTCTTCGTCCTCGTCGTCGCGTTCGTCGAGGACCTCCTGGAGCGTCTCGTCGAAGAGCTCCTTGGGCAACGCCTCCACCTCCGGTGCGATTCCGTCTTCGGCTTCCTCTAGCGGGTCGCCGCCCGCCGCGCCGGTGACTGAGGGCGCCAGGGCGCTGAGACCGAGGTCGGGTACTGCCGTGGCCGAGGAGGACCGCAGGGCGCTGACCGCCACCTGCACGATCGGAGCGGCCGGCAGAGCGGCGGGCGGCTGCTCGGCGGCGTCCTCCAGCGCGGTGTCCTCGCCGTGGGCGCCGTCCTCCGTCGTGTCCTGGGCGAGGGCGGAGTCGCCTCGCTGCGGGATGGGACTCGGGCCGTTCGGCACGGAGGTGCCGTCGGGCGCGTGGGTCCAGGCGGGGGCAGGGACGTCGTCGGTGCGGGCGGCCGTGGCGAGCAGCTGGACCAGCGGCAGATATGCCTCATCTTCCAGCCTCTGCAGGGTGACCGTCAGATCCAGGCCGGGAAGCTGCACCGGGCTGCCGGGCGCTGCCGGAAGAGTCCACGCGCCGGGGATCTCGAGCTCGTCTCCGGCCTCGGTGACGATCGCGGTCGCGGTGCGGGGCCGCGAGGACATCAGATCGACAAGGGCCTTCGCCTCGTCGCCGCTGGGCGCGGCGGGGGCGATCAGCACCTTGGGGATCCAGGTGTCGCCGCCGTCTTCGGACAGGCGGGCCTGGCCGAGATCGTCGAGGTCGCGTGCCTCCAGAGCACGGCGCTGCAGGGCGTCGTGCGCGCGCAGCTCCGGCAGGGCCTGCGCCAGATCCTCCTGGTACTCGACACGGACGGGGAAGACGCCAGCGAGTTCTTCGCCGAGGCCGGCCAGGAGCAGCGTGGTGTCGTCGGACAGGCCGGAGGAGGCCAGCTCGACGGCCATGCCCAGCATGACGGCGTGGATGTCGGTGCCGGTGCCGGTCAGGCGCAGCGCGCCGATGGACTCGAGGTTGACGAGCACGGGTTCGCCCTCCTCGGTCTCCCCGAGGCTGACGAGCGCCGGGTAGGGCGGCATGGTGTCGTGGGCCTGGTCCTCGTCCAGGAGCTGGGCGCCCCGGGCCGGGCACCACCAGCGGTCCGGGCCTTCCTCCATCTCGGTGAACGGCGCGATCTGCGGGGTCGGCGCCGACAGGTACAGCTCCAGACCCTTGGCGGTAACGCGGACGGCCTCCAGTGGCGGGAGCGGCTGGCCGGCCTTGGCGCAGTTGGCAGCCAGGGTGCGCAGGGCGAAGTCGACCAGGTCGAGGCCCTCGGGGTCGGAGGCGGCCCGCAGCTGCTTCTCCAGGTCGGCCGTGGCGGTGGCCTGCTGCGGCATCGGGATGCGCCGCCGCGGGCGGCGGCGGCGTTGCTGGAGCGCGCGTCGGCCGCCGAGGACGGCCAGGACGGCGGCGGCGAACAGGCTGGTGACGGCCAGGACCACCGACACGACGGAGGACTCGTCGGCATCGTCGGCCGACGCTGCGGCGGGGGTCTGGGGCTGCTCGGCCTGCGGGTGGGTGGGCGCGGTGCTCGGGGTGGCCGCCGGCTGGCTGTGGTCCGCGCCGGTGTCCGGGGTCGCCGGGGGCTTCGGGGCTTCCTTGGTGGGCTCCGCCGTCGGGGTGCTGCTCTGGCCCGCGCCGTCGCCGGTGTGGGGCGCGGGTGTATCGGCGGTCGATCCGGTGCCCTGGCCGTTCTCGGTGCCGTGGGCGGACTGACCGCCCCCTCCCGCGTCCGGGGTCTGCGCCGGGGCGGATGTGTCGCCGGAGGGCTGGGCGGTGTGCGGCAGCTGCAGTTCCCAGCCGGGATAGATCTTGTCCGGGTCGGTCAGGGTCCGGCCGTCCGGCTGCTGCACTCCCTCGTTCAGCTCGGCGAGCTTGGGGTAGTCGGCGGCGCTGCCGAGTTCCTTCTCCGCGATCGAGGACAGCGTCTCGCCGGGCTGGACCCGGTGCTCGCGGTCGGTGGGGTTCCAGTCCTTGGGCATCGCCAGCTTCCAGCCCGGCTGGAGGGCGCTGCGGGTGGAGAACGTCGTCCCGTCGACCATGGTCTTGCCGTCGTTGGCCGCGGCGATCTCCCGCCACCTGGAGGCGTCCCCGAGCTGCTTGAGGGCGATCTTCGACAGGCTGTCGCGGGCCTCGACGGTGTAGGTCCCCGGGTGCTGATCGGTGGTGCGCGCCACGGCGGCCGGGGCGTCGGCGGTCGTGGCCGCCTGCACGGTCGCTGGGGCGGTGACGGCGGTGGGGGAGTGCGTGACGACGGGTGCGGCCGAGGCCGGCGCCGCCATGGCGGTTCCGACGGGCAGAAGCACCAGGACGCCGCTGACCAGGGCGCCGGCCATGCGCTGCTGGAAGCCGAGGGCCGGCAGGCGCAGGGTGGGGCGCCCGCGCAACTGGGCGGGGATCTCCAGCAGGGTGGACAGGGCGAAGGTGGCCCAGCCGATCCAGCCGATCGCCATGACGACGGCGAAGAACGGCGCGCCCAGCTGGTGGCTGGTCAGCAGCGAGGTGATCTCGTCGAGTGACACCCCTTCGGGCAGCAGCACGCCGGTGAGGGCCCACAGCAGCACGGGCAGTCCCGCGAGGAGGGCTATCAGGACCACCAGGCTGACCAGGCCGCGGACGACATCGACCGCCCGGAGGCGGCGCCGGGCGGTGTGGGAGCGAGTCGGTGTCATGGCGCGGATCATCCCTCCGGAGCGCCGATGCCGTGCAGGAGCTCAGCGCTGGCGTGACCCTCGACGGGGAGCGAGGACTGGCCGATGACCTGCAAGAAAATCGTCTTGTGCTGAATGGTGACGTGGACGTTGATGGTCTTGCGGTCACCGCTGACCGTGACGGTGCCGCGGACGCCGGCGGAGTTCAGGTACCGGTAGGCCGCCTGCTGAGCGGGGCCGGGGTCCAAGACGACCGCCTTGCCTGCGATCGCCTTCGCCGGGTCGATGGCCTGGCCGCCGGCGCGAGCGGCCTCGGCGGCGATCGCGTCCGCCCGCTCGACATCGCGCAGCTTCCCGCCGAGGTCGAAGCACAGGCCGAGCATGACGAACATCGGAATGACCATCAGGAGCCACCACATCGACAGCGAGCCGCGGTCGTCGCGGAGCCAGTCGAGGCGGGAGGCGGAGGTGGTGGTGCTCATCGCTGCCTGTACCTGTCGATCACGGAGGTGAAGCTGGACTGGACGGTCTTGGTCCCGATGGAGAAGCCGAGGTCGTTCAGCTGCACCGTGCAGCTGACCCGCACGGTGACCGCGCCGTAGGTGCCCAGCGGGGCGCTGAAGCCGGAGGTGTCCACGCTGACGCTGGTGTTGGCGCACTTGAGCTTCTGGTCCGAGAGCGCGACCTCGGCGGCGGCGCGCGCGTTGCTCTGCGCCTCACCGGGACTGCGGGCGATCGAGGCCTCGCGGGCGGCGGCCGCGGCCGAGGAGTCGACGGCGTTGCCGGCCATGACGATGCGCCCCGCCACGAACGCGATCGCGAGGAACAGGATCGCGGCGGGGACCCACATCACGAACTCGATGGCGACGCTGCCGCGGTCGTCGTCGCAACGACGGAGGCGGCGCAGGAACCGCAGGCGGCTGGTCACGGGGTGGTCCACCTCTCTACCGGGCCGGTGGCGCGCTCGGTGACGGTGATGCTGAGACCGAGCAGGGACGGTGCCTTGGCGGTGACGGTGAACACGACACGGTTCGCGTCGGAACCGGAGGCGCTCACACGGGGGTTGACCAGGGTGCCGTGGACCCGCTGGAAGACGGAGTTGGCCCGCGCGACACCGTCTCCGGTGCTGTTGCCGTAGGCGCGAGCACCGGAGACGGCCTCGCGGGCCGCGGTGGTGGCGGCCTGCTTGGCGAAGTAGACGTTGCAGGTCTCGATCACCATGAACGTCAGCAGCAGGGCGGCGGGAAAACAGATCAGCATCTGCAGGCTCGCGTCGCCGTCGTCCTCCCGCCACCGCTGCCGGATACGACGGGCGAGTGCCCGAAGAGCCACTTACAGGCCCTTCATGTCGTCGAGCTTGGACTGGCCGAGGACCTTGAACGCGGCGATGGCTATCGCCGCGAACGCCACGATGCCGACGATCCACATGATCGTGGAGATGTTGTTGTCGCCGCGGTCGCCCTCCTCGCGGGCGTCGGTGAACTTCTGCTCGGCGGTCGACAGGAGGTGCGCGAGCGCGGTGTACGCGGTGACCGCCATGCGCAGAGCGGGAGAGGTGTTCATGGTGATGTGCTCCTTGTGAGTGCGGTTCAGACGAGGAAAATGCGGACTACGGAGGGGAAGCCGAAGAAGACCAGCAGGACCATGGACAGCAAGGTCACCGGCACGATCAGGCTCTCGGAGGCGGCGTTCGCCCGGGCCTGCTCGGCGGCGGCCTGCTCGTCGGCCAGGCTCTCGGCCCGGCTGCGCAGGGTGCTGTAGATCGCGGCGCCGTCGGTTCCGGCGCTGGCCACGATGTCGGCGATGTCGCCGGCTGCGGGCACGTCGAGCTCGTCGGCGATGGAGCGCAGCGCGTCCCAGGCGGGTGCCCGGTCGAGGCGGGCGCGGACGAGGGCGGCCTGGATGCGGCGGAAGGCCCAGCCGTTGCCGACCTCGGCCGGCCGCTCCAGGGTGTCCTGGGCGCCGGAGCTGGAGATGCGCTCCATCGCGGCGAGTTCCATGTAGGCCATGACGGCCTGTGATGCTTCCGCCCGGGCTTGGGCGGCCCGCTTGGCCAGCTGCGCGTCGGGGAGGAACCACAGGCCCACCCCGGCGGCCACACCGGCCAGGCCGGTGAGGAAGAAGGGCAGGTCGATACCCGCGAGGGTGACGACCAGCGAGAAGAACGAGGGCAGGAGCAGCCCGACGACGAAGTGCAGGGCCTTGCTGCCGAAGAACTCGCCGATGCTGTCGCCGACCAGGTTGAGGTTCTTGACCGGGACGCTGACACCGGGCCAGTCCCTGACCCGCTCGGCGACCCGGTCACCGACCCGCTCGATCAGCGGACGCTTGTCGTCGCGGCGGCGGACCGGGGCCTGGGCCTTGCCGTGCAGGCGTTCCAGCGCGGGACCGAGCGCCGGTCCGGAGGGCAGCAGTTCGCGGACGAGGAAGAACAGGCCCAGTCCGATGCCGGCGCCGGCCAGCAGGGCGACGGTGAGTTCGTTCATCGTGCCACCTCCGCGAGCACCGGGTCGGTGTCCGAGCCGGCGGCGCGCTCGTCGTACTCCATGAAGCCGGGCAGGGGCTTGTCCATGCCGAGGCGGCTCATCCACCAGAACAGGGCGACGACCGCGGCCATCAGGATGACCAGGACGAGCATCCCCAGCGGGGTGCCGTAGGGCTCGATGTAGGCCTTGTTGAAGGAGAACCCGACGATCACGACCAGGGTGATCGCGCAGATCCAGCGGGTGGTGGTGCGGTGCTTGGCGCGGTCCGCTTCGACGTCGCGGCGGCGGCGGACCACGTTGGAGGTGCGGGCCGCCAGGTCGGACAGGACGTCCGCCAGGCCGGGCCCGCGGTCCTTCATCCGCAGCAGCAGCGCCGCGGCGACCAGGTCCGCCCGCGGGTCGCCGATCGCCCGCGCGAACGCGGTCAGCGCGTCCGCTGCGGCGACCCGTGACTGCAGGCGCACCGCCAGGTCTGCCACCTCGCGCTCGATGGGCCGCGGTGCGGTGCGGACCGACACCGCGATCGCCTCCTCGATGCCGGTACCGGTGCGGACCAGGTCGGAGAGGCGCTTCGTCCACTGGGCGAGCGCGTCCAGCCGCTCGATCTGCTCGTTGGCCGCCTTGTTCGGGTTGATGAGCCACGGCAGGAAGAAGACGGCGCCGGCGACCAGCAGGGCGGAGGGGAGCCACCCAGAGACCAGCCAGGTCAGCATGCCGGCGACGGCGGCGCCGCTGATCTGCAGCTGCCGCAGCCGCTTGGTCTTCGGCGGGAGGGTGCGCTTGACCTTGACCGGACGGTCGGCCACCTCGGTGCCGCGCACGCCCACGACGAACAGGACGAGGCCCCCGATGAGGAACAGCGCGGCGAAGCCGGCGATCAACAGACCCATCAGGCCACCGCCGTCCGCTTCAGTTCCAGCGGGCCGCCCCAGTTGCCGTTCTCGTTGCGCAGCCACTCCGGGTTGAAACCGGCGCGCACCAGGTCGTCCAGGCAGGCTGGGTTGACACCGGTCGGCACGGCACGGGGGTCGCGGGACCCGGGGCGCGGCGCGTAGATCTTGTTGGTGGCCGGAAGACCGGTCTCGCTGGCCTCGCCGGTGACCTCCAGGATCTGCTCGACGAAGCGGACCTTCTTACCGCCGAGGCGGGTCTCGTCGATCATCTTGACGTGGACGACGAAGTCCAGCGCGGCGCCGGCGATCAGGTAGGCCAGCTCCTGGGTCATCCCGTCGCCGTGCTGGATGCACAGCTGGGCGATGCGCGCGAAGACGCCCTCGGCCTTGCGGCTGTGGATGGTGCACAGCGACCCGCCCTCACCGGCGGACATCGCCTGGAGCATGGGGACGATCTCGCGGGAGCGGACCTCTCCGACGATCATGCGGCGCAGCATCATGCGCAGGGAGGGGGCGATGAGGTCCGCGATCTCGATCTCGCCGACCTCGCGGCCGTCGACCCTCTCGCCGTTGCCTTCGCGGGCCTCCATCGGGACGACCTGCTTGAGGTGCCCGACCTCGTGGAGGAAGAGCTCGTACTCCGTCTCAAGCGTTCCCACGCGCTCCTGGGGGTCGATCTCACGGGCCAGCGCGATGATCATCGTGGTCTTGCCGACGCCCTGGGTCCCGCTGATCATGATGTTCTTTTCCGCGGCCATGGCGGCCTTGAGGAAGTGCATCATCCCGGCGTCGATGCTGCCGTACTCGACCAGGTCCTCCAGCGTGACGGAGCGGATCCGCTGCTTTCGGATGGTCACGTACGGCCGCGGGGTGGACTCGGTCATCGCCTGCAGACGCGAGGTGTCCGACAGCCGCAGGGCCAGGGTCGGCGAGGCCTTGGACAGGCTCCGCTCGCCGGCGCCGTGACGGCGGGCGAGCATCTGGAGGAACTCGACGAGTTCCTCGTCGCTCTCCGCGACGGGGTCGACCTTCTGCCGGGGGCGGTCGGTGTAGTCGATCCACACGTCGTCGCAGCCGTTGATCAGGATGTTCTCGACCGTCGGGTCGTCCAGGTGAGGCTGGAGACGGCCGTGGGCGAACTGGGCGTCGAACACTGCCTGCGCGAGGGTGGTCTCGTCCGACTCGGCCGGCGAGATCTGCCGGGCCGCGGCGAAGTCCGCCGCCCAGCGGGCGACGAGCTCGTTGATGATCTCCCAGCCGCGCTGCTCGGCGTCGTCGGCGGGCATGTCCCGCTTGTTGCTCTCCCTGTACGCCTGGAACTCGGGCGCCATCTGGCGGCTGAGCTCCTCACGCAGGCTGTTGACGGTCTCCCAGTCCCACAGCGACTTGCGGGAGACCACGCGGCCGTCCCCGGCCGGCTTCTGCGCCGTCACCGGGGCCGGGGCCACCGGGCCGGGCACGACGGGGAATCCCGCGACGGGGACCTGCTGGGGCAGGTAGGAGGCCTGGCCCGGCGCGTACAGGGGCTTACCGCGCTGCATTGACAGCTCCCTTCATTCGGTCGAGGACGGTCTGCGGACGCGCCGCCGGTGCGAGGAGCCTCTGCTGCTCCTGGACGGCGAGGCCGCGCAGCTGTTCGGACATGACGCGTGCTTCGCGCAACAGGGCGGAGCGGCCGAAGTACCGGCCGCCGTCGCCGCCGTGGGAGAGGACCTGTGCGGCCCTCGGGTCGTGGGGGAGGGTGGCGAAGATGGGCAGCTGCAGTTGCTCGGAGATGTCCCGCGGGCGGAAGTCGCCGTCGTCGATGACCACCAGGCCGAGCCGGCCGCTGTCGCGTCCGCGGACCTCGAGCGCGGCGCGCAGCGCCTCGACCCGCGGCTTGGCGGCGCTGGCCGAGCGCAGGGTGCGTCGTACGACGACGGCGACGATGTCCGCGGACCTGGCCAGGGCGCCGGCCGTGCCGGTGGCGCCGGAGCGGCCGAGGTCCACCAGGACGTCGTAGCCGGGGTCCTGGGTCTGCAACTGCTCGAAGAGCAGGCCGAGGCGCTGCCAGACCTGGCTGAGGCCGGCGGCCTGGGCGGGATTGGTCAGGCCGGGCAGCAGCAGACGGTCCTGGGTGTCCTTGTCGGACAGGTCGATCAGCTGGTACCAGAACTCCTGGTCGAGCTGGCGGCGGCGGTGGGCGACCTCCAGGTTGTGCAGGCCGTAGTCGCCCAGGATCCGCGACTCGAGATAGCCCGCGGCGATCGAGCCGCCGTCCGGGTCGCACTCGGCCAGGATGGCGCGGCGTCCCTGCGGGAGCGGCCAGGTGAGCAGCGCCGCGAGGGCGGTCGCGGTCACTCCGGGGCCGCCGCTGGCGCCGGCGAAGGCGATGACGGCCATGTCAGCTCCCCGACGGCACGACGACGAGGGAGGCCTCGCCGTTCGCGGACCACTGGGCCAGGGTCGCGCCGTCAAGGGTGTTGGCGGCGAGGTCCACAACGCGGTCGCCGCTGTTGTCGGCCTTGCCCACCTCGATGACGACGGCCTGCACCGTGGTGTTCTTGTTGCTGCCGGAGGCGCCGTCGGTGGCAGCGGCGGCGTTGTTCTTCGGCGTGTGGATGACGTTGACCTTCTGGCCGGGGCTCAGCTGGCTGGCGGGGATCTGCGCCGGGGAGAGCGAGACGCCCACCAGCGACTGGCCCTGCTTGATCAGCGGCTGATCGGTGACCGACTGGGTGGTCAGCAGGCTGCCCTTGGTCAGGCCCACGGTGGTGCGCTTGCCGATCATCTTCTTCAGCTGGCTGGCCGGCACGGGGGTGAGGACCGGGTCGGTGGCGATCCGGGCTTCCACGAGGTCGTCGGCGGTCAGCTGGGCACCCATCGGCACGTCGTGCGCGATGGCGACGACGGGCTCGCGGTTGCCCGTGGACATGTACAGCCACGCGTTGGCGCCGACGCCGACCGCGATCAGCGCGACGGCCATGGCGATGAAGCCGGGGCGGCGTCGGCGGACGACGGGCTGGCGGACGATCGACTTGGGCGCGGGCGTCTGCTGGTCGGTGGTTTCGGGGGCGGGCCCCGTGGTGGTGCTCATCTGGGTAATTCCTTACGTGTGCGGGCGAGTCACGGCTTGGCGACGACCTGGGCTTCGCCGATGGCGAGGTTCACGCCCCCGGAGGCTCGGGTCGTAGTGATGTCGCCCTGCTGGCCTCCGCCCTCCCAGTGCACCGTCCAGGTGGTGACGGCACTGACGGAGAAGGCGCTGGAGGTCTTGGTGTACCGGTAGCCGCAGTCGGGAGAGGCGCTGCCGCCGTAGGACTCCTTGTAGGGAGTGCCTGCGCTGGTGCAGGTCACGCCGCCGCCGTCGCCCATCGTGTAGACGATCTTCTGCACGTTGGCCGTGGCGTTGACCGTGATGCCACCGGCCGAGGCGCTCGCGGAGACGGGGCCCCAGGTGCGGTCGGTCTTCACGTTCCAGATCCACACGGGCATGCCGACGATTCCGGTCGTGCCGGTGCCGGGCGCCGTGCCGATCTGGGCTCCGAGCAGCCGCATCTTCTTGATGGCTTCCTGGGCGAGCTCCTCGGGGGAGGGGCCGCCGCCGAAGCCCGGAGGCGGGTTCAGGCTCCAGCTGGTGCCGCCGGCCAGCTCGCGGCCGATGCCCGGGCAGATGACGTTGTACGCCTTCCCCTTGGTACGGGCCGCGGGGTCCGAGGGCGCTCCGCTGCCCCACTGCCAGTCAGGGGCGTCTGCGGGGGGCTGGGGGTTGAGGATGTCCCAGTAGCACTGGTCCGTGTAGTTGAACCAGCCGACGCCCTCCTTGTAGCAGGGCACCTCGCCGACTTCCTGGCCGTTGGGGTTCTTCCAGGTGATGACGCATTTGGCAGCTCCGCCGCCTCCGCCGCCACCACCTCCGCCGGTGCCGCCTCCACCGCCGGTGCCTCCACCGCCGGTGCCGCCACCGCCTCCGACGTGGATGTCGCAGTCGGGGACGAGGTCGGGGCACTTGACACCACCGTCGGCGCTGGCCGTGCCGACGGGCACGGTGAGCGCGACCAGCAGCGCGATGAGAGCGCCGATCAGCGCCCCCGCCCCTCTGCGGCTCAGCATGTGCTGTCCTTGTCGATGGTGGAGTCCACGATCAGCCACTTGCCGCTGCCGTAGTACGCCTTCGAGGTCTGCACGTGGCGCCGGTTGGCGCCGTCGAGGTCCGACTTCTTGCCCGTCTTGGCGTTCTCGGGGACGAAGTTCGAGCTGTCGACGCAGTCCACGACGGTCGCGGTCTTCGGGTTGGTGTCCAGCGACAGGTCGGTGACCTTCGGGGACAGCACCGGGGCGCCCTTCACTACCAGGCCGTTGTCCTGGTAGTACAGCGCGGCCACCTTGACCTTGGAGAGCGCCTTGTCGGCCGCGTACTCCTCCAGCTTCGAGCCGGCGAAGGTCCCCGAGCTGTAGATCTTGGTCTGCTCGGTCCACATCCCCCGGTAGGCGGCCAGGACCTGCTCGGTCGCTGTGGCGCTGGGGTCGGGCGAAGGAGCGGCCGACGTTGCCGAGGCGGACGGTGATGCGCTCGCCTTGGCGTCGCCGCCGCCCGACCCACAGCCGGCCAGCAATGCCACGGCGGCCGCGGCCACCACCGCGGAGACGCCGGCCCGGCGTATCTCAGCACTGATTGAAGGTGCCACTGGCATATCCCCCTGATGAGTGGTGGTCAGAAAGCTGAAAGGCATGGGAAATCGGCGGACCACGGAATTCCGCGTCCAGTATGCAAACGGTTGATCAAATGGATAAGGAGCCTAAATCGCCTGCTGCGGAGTCGTCACATGCTTTTAGCGACGACCACGCGGCAGCCGGCTGCCGGTGGCGGCGTCCAGTGAGCGCAACAGCTGCTCGACCGTGACCTTCAGCAGTTCGGCGGCCAGCCGGAACTTCGACTCGTCGAGCGATGCGAGGCCCCGCTCGATCCGTGACCACCGAGCCTGGGCAACGCCCAGCCGGTGCGCCAGCGCTCGCTGGCTCCAGCCGGCCAATAGCCGAAGCCTCTGCACATCGTCCGGCTTCCCGGTCGACAGGAGCGACTTCAGCGGCACTCTCAGGCTGTCGGCGAGGGCCTGCGCCGTCGGCAACTGCGGTTTTCGTCGGCCCTGTTCGTACAGGCAGATGTGGGTGCCGGCCACTCGCGCCCCGCGCCCGCGGGCCAAGGCCGCCAGCTCGTCCTGCGACAAGGAGGCCTTGGTGCGCAGTCGGCGCAGGGCGGCGGCGCTGAAGGCTGGTACTCCTCGGCTTGCCACCTTGCTCCGTCTCGACGGGGGTCTCGAGGCGCCTCTCGGCGGGCGGGGTCAAGCCCGAGCCGGAAGCAGACTGCGAGGCGGCGGCGGTGGCATGGTGGCCGGCCGCCAAGTGCGCTCGCGCTGAGCCGGATTGACTTGCGCCCCAAATCTGATTGAGGGTCAGCATTCCTTTGAAATGCACACGACCCCCCTCCCCGTGGCCGCACGTGCGTGTGCGGATAGTGCTCGTCCCGTGACTGAATCTGACCGGTAACTTATACGAATCTTGCACGGCCTTTTCCGGCCGTCAAGATCTATTCTGACGATGATCTTGCGCTTTGCGGCTTATGCCCGATTCGTTCTAGTGTGGCGCTGACCTGGCCATCTACCCGGCAGCGGTCGGTAGAGCGCTCGTCGCCCTGCGGAGTCGCACCGGACAACCCCGTACTTTCGGCCATGCCGAAGGTCCCGCGCCCCTGTCCGGCGAGGCACTGGGTGCCGCCGCAGCGCCCAGGGCCCGCTGTGGCGGAGATCACGGCTCTTCTTGTGGACGCGCGGGCTCCGGAGCGGGCTTCGAGCGCGCACCCAGCCGCCCCGGAACGGCGACCCGGCCGAGAGCGAGCAGCGCCAGGAACGCGATGAACAGCCGGTAGAGCGTGACCAGTCCGGACACCAGGCCGCCAAGGAGAGCGAGCAGCAACACCGGCCTGCCCCAGGGGCTCGGAAGGTAGGGCGCCGTCACCACGGTCCCCAGCAGACTGACCGTCAGGACCGCCCACACCACGCCCCGGGCGAACGACGCCGCGGCCAGACGCGCCCGCTCGGCCGCCAGCGGATCCCGCGCACCCCCGCGCGCGGTCGCGGACGCGGACCACCGCTTACCGGCCTTCATGGCGCTGCTCCCCGGTCCGAGGCGTCACATCGGCCGTACGCGCGACGGCCTGCTGGGCGTCCCGCAGGCCGGCGGCCAGCTCGTCCAGCCCGGCGGCGAGTTCGTCGAGGAGCTGCACCGGTACGGCATCCTCGACCAGCCGGGACCGCCGGCTGCCGAGGTAGGCACCTGGTGCCTCGGCCCCGCGCCCCGCTTCGTCCAAGTCCGCCAGCCGGTGCTCCAGGCGCTCCTGCTCGCCCAGGGCCGCAGCCGCCGCCACGCCCAGCCGCCGGTAGGCGGCCTCGTACTCCTGGACGACATCGAGGCCGGCTCCGTCCTCTCCGGCGGCCAGCACCAGGCCGGCGGCGTCCCACAGGAACCGGTGTCCGGCCTCGGCCGCGCGCCGAAGCTCGGCCACCCCCGACGCCGTTGCCGCCGCGGCCACCTGCTGCTGCAGGGCCAGGAGCCGATGGATGGAATCCGCCCGAGGGACGGTGGCATCCACGACCCGCACATGGCGACGGGTGACGATCGCGGCGAGGCCCGGCCCGCCCCAGGCCAGCGTGACGCCGACCGCCACGGCCGCGGTCAGGGCCGCTCCCGCGGAAAGGTGCTCACCCAGCGCCGGGGTCAGCAGCAGGACGGCGGCCACGACCACGGCCAAGCGCCCCACGCTCACCGCTGCCGGCAGCTCGGCGCCGCCGATCCTCCGCAGGAACGGGGCCGGCCGCCGCCCCCACACCGTACGGGCGAGAAGCGATGCCGCCCGTGCGCGCGAGGCCGGGGCGAGCACCCCGACCTCTGCGGGGAAGGCGTCCTCGAACCGCGCCTCCGAATCCAGCGGGTACCCCCACCGGACCCAGCCCCACTCCGTCCGCTCCACCTGCCGCACTGCACTGACGGCGGACTCGAAGGCCGCGGTGCCGGCGCGGCTCTGTCCCGACGCGGCGAGGTGGTACTGCAGGGCGTGGACCGTTTCGCGGTGCCAGCGGTCCACGTCACCCCCGTAGGGAAGCAGCCGGAGCCGGTCCTGGAACTCGCCCATCACTTGGACGCCCCCTCACCCGGCAGAGCCGGCCCGGGGCAGCTGCCCAGGACGCGGCGCAGCGCGTCCTTCTCCGGCGGGGTCACCCAGAGCTTGTACTTCGCCTTCACCTCGATCTGGCGCTGCGCGTAGCCGCAGCGGATCGGCTTGTTCGGCGGAAGCCAGGTGGCGGCGTCGCCGTCCCCCTTCGCCTCGTTCGTCGGGCCGTCGACCGCCACCAGGTTGAGCGGGTCGTTCGCGAGGCTGAGCCGTCCGGCTGCGGTCAGCTGCTGCGCGCCGGTCTGCCAGCTGAGGCTCAGGGGCACGATGTGGTCGATCTGCACGGCCAACGACGTCTTGACGCCGCGGGTGAAGGAGATCGTGCGCGCGGTGTACGGGTCGTGGAGCACCCCGGAGACGACGGTGCACGGACCCTGCCGCACGACGTCGGACAGATCGCGGGCGAGGATGTCGTCACGGGTCGAGCAGCCGTTGTGGCTTCCCGGGGCGGTGCTGCTGTCGCTCCAGGCCGGACCGAACTGATCGCGGCTGTATCCGGTCTGGGGGGCTCTCCCCTTGACGGTGAGCTGGTCGAGTGCCTGGAGAGCGGCCGTGGCGGACATCATGGGCCCGGCCGCGGCCTCGGGCGCTGACTTCACGACGTCGGCGGGGGTGCAGGCGGCGAGCATGGCTGCCGCAGAGAGAGCGGCGCCGATGGCCGCGGTGCGAAGAGGGCGGGGCATGGAGTGGTGCTCCTGACTGGTCGGAGGTGCGCGTCATCCCATAGAGGTGCCGCGCGACGTATCCGTGTGACCACTCCAGCCCCACCGGTGTCGAAAAGTTCGGCGCGCCCCGGTCGGCGGCGCACCTCGTCGTCAGCTGAGCGTGCCGCTGAAGGTGATCCGGTCGCCGTGGTCGAGGGCCTCGACCGTGACCGGGCCGGGGACGGCGGAGGAGGGGAGGGTGAACCGCACGGTGACGGTGGCCGAGCGCGAGGGCGCGATCGGAGCGTCGGGGTAGTCCAGGCTCGGGGTGACGGTCGCGGCGTCGGTCAGGCCGGCGCCGGGCATCACCCGCAGGGTGATGCCCAGGCCCGGCTGCGGCCGGGGATCGCCGTTGGTGACGGTGAGGTCGGCCGTCGCCGTCCGCTTGCCGTCCTTGTCCGGCCCGAGCGTGATCGGGGAGATCCGCAGACCCGCCGGCGACCACGCACCGAAGGGGAGGAGAGGGCCAGATGACGCCGGCGTCGTGCCGGTGGGATCGGGAGAGCCGGAGGACGAGGTGGAGCTTCCGGGCAGGGTGCCCTCGAAGAAAAGGTCGTCCGCCTCCGCCATCCCCTCCTGGGTGGCCTCGGCGGTGACGGTGACCCGCTGGCCCAGGCCCTGCGGGGGAACGGCCACGCCTATCTCGGCGGTGTAGGAAGCGCCCGGCGCGACCTTCGTCGCAGCATCGTGTGCGGGGAGCCCGGGGAGGGTCTGGTCCCTGACTGGGACGGCCTGGCGCCCCAGCGGTCCGTAGCGCACGGTGAGCGCGGTGTCCGGCAGCAGGGTGATCCGATCGCTGGTGTTGGTGAACGTCGCCGTGGTGCGAAGGACGGCCCAGCCGGCCGGCACCTCGCCGGACGAGGCGCCGGCCTCCTTGAACGGAGCCACCGCCAGGGTCCAGCCCTGCGCCGCGACGGGGACGGCAGGCCCCAGCTCGGTGATCCCGGTCGGCAGTCCGGCCGGCGTGGCGCCAGCGGAGGCGGATGCCGGGCCGGGAGCAGGCGGCCCCGACGTGGAGCCGCTGCACCCCGCCGACAGCGCCGCGACGGCCATCACGACTACGGCGGCCCATCCCCGTGTGCTGCGCATGATTCTTCCCCTCGGTCATGGAGCGCGATCGCGCTCCTGAACGGGGATCATGCCAAAACAGCCGACGGTCGAACCTCAGCGTTGCCCGGTGGCGGCCGCGCCGGGAAGCACCGGCCGGTGACGTGCGCCCAACGCTCCGGGTGCTGCCTCGGCTTCGTCGGGCGCGCTCCCGGCGGGCTGCCCCGCCTCCGCGCGGGCCCGGGCGACGGCGGCCAACCCCTCACGCACGATCCGCTGGTTCCTCGAATGGAAGGCTTCCGCCTCGATCAGGCGGCCGAACAGGAGGTCGGAGGTGATCAGGCCCAGGCGGTACGACTCGGCGGCGTACTCCGCTGCCGCATCGACGGCAGCACGGGACAGCTCGGCCGCGCGCTTCGCCCACGCCTCGATGGCCTCCCCGGTGTCGTCGGTGTCCGGGAGGCGGCCTACGTGTTCGGCGAACGCCTGGGCAGCGGCGAACGCCAGAGAGATCGGCTTGAAGATCACGCCTGCGCCTCCGCTCCGGGGTACTCGCTGCTGAGCGCGGCGCTGCGTCGGCGGTGGTGCTCGGCGGTGATGAGTCCGGCCGCAAGCTGTGCGTCGAACAGGGTGCGCGCGGCGGTCTGTCCCTCGGCGCGGGCACGTTCGATCGTGGCCGGGTCGGCGCCGAGGATGGCCAAGCGGAAGTCGGTCACCCGGGCGTTGAGCTGCCGAGCCCGCTCGCGCACGGTCTCGCGGTCGATGGTGTTCATGTGGGTCGTTCCTTGGAGGGGTTGGAGGGGTTGGCCGTCCGGCCGTTGCGGCTGGCCGGTTCAGACCTGGCGCAGCGCGGGGTACGGGCCGCCGAGAGGCCGGCTGTAGCCGGCGGGTACGAGGTAGGCGACGTAGCAGCAGACGGCGGCGCCGCAGTGGAAGGTGACGTGCAGGCCGTAGGGGATCGCACCGTTCGCCGCGCTGAGCGGCTCGACCCGGCGGATGAAGGGGTCCTGCCGCGCGGTCAGTGCGCGGATCAGGTGCCGCTCGACGGCTGTGAGCGGCGTCTTGCCGACGGCCGGCAGCGCGGCGGTGCGCTGCCTCGGCGGCGGGGTGCCCTGCGGTTCGGCGCGCCCGTCCGGAGGGCGGGCGGCCACGATCTGGAGGTAGACCTCGGCGCCGGTGGGGAGGGTCAGCCGCAGTCCGTACCGGCTGTGGGTACAGCCGGTCTCGGCGAAGGTGGCGACCTGTACCTGGTTCCTGGTGTTCTCGTCGAGGCAGGTGCGCAGAAGCGACTCGAACTCGGAAGCCTGCCAGGGCTGGAGAAGGGCCGGGGCCAGGGCGCTCATCGCTCGGCCCGCCGCCCGGCGCACACCGCGTGGTGGTCGGTGACCATGCCGATCAGCGTGGGCAGCACGTCGCCGGACTCCGCGTCGCACAGGTGCTGTCCGCATCCGGTGTGGATCAGTTCGAGGTCGTGCTTGGCGGGGTCGCCGGAGTCGAGCAGCGGGTAGTCGTCCCAGGCGATCGGCGGGGGCGGCGCATGTTCGGCCGGGGTGGTCGCCTCCGGTCCGGCGAGGGGCTCGGGGCTCATCGGTGGCTCTTCTCGTAGGGCTCCAGCGCGGTGAGCACGGTGACGCCGAGGACCTGGTCTCCGGCGCCGGTCAGCCAGTCCTGGACCGAGGTTCCTTTGGGAGCGGCGGAGAGCTGCTTGGTGAGGTCCGTGACGTCGGCGTGAGGTACTCCCTCCGCGGTGCAGCCGGTCTCGTAGATGCCGACTCCGGGCACGTGGGCGACGAGGTGGCCGTCCGCTCCGGACCAGTGGGGGTCCTGCCAGAGCTTGAAGACAGCGGTGGGGGCCTGCGCCTGGAGGGTTGCCGCGAGGTCGTCCGAACTGCCGAGCGGGGTCTCGTGGATGCCGTAGCACGCACCGAGCACCAGCCGGGCGGGGTCCGGTTCGTCGGTGTCTCCCCAGTCGAGGCCCAGGTCCTCGTCGGAGATGGCCCTGAGCACGGCGGCCTCCTCGTCCTCGTGGACGGCGTAGACGAACAACTGCATCGGTGAGCGGTCGGACATGGTGCTTCTCCGTGTCGTGTGAGGGGGTGATGTGGTTCGAAGGGCGGGGCGGTGCCGGTCTGGCACGGCCCCGGGGGCGGTTCAGGCCGCGAGAGCGGCGTCCGGGCGCTGGCGCTTCTTCAGCCCCCGCGTACGGAGCGGGTCGTGGCGCTGCTCGTCCACGGGGACCACGGTGGTGATCGGGTCGGTGTCCTCGGGGAGCAGGTCCAGGCGGACCCAGTAGGGCATCACCCAGCGGGTGGTCTCGCCCTGGCGCCGCTTGCCGATCCGGAAGCGGCGGAAGTGTCCGCACCGCTGGTGGGGTGCCTGCTGGATGCCGGAGGGGATGCCGTCGCCGTCCAGCACGCGGCCGGTTGCCCGGCGGGCGGCGTGCAAGGCGGGGCCGACGCGCCAGCCGATCTCGACGAAGAACGGGTCGCGGTTCTTGTGGACTGCCCGGCGCTTCTTCTTCGACGGCTTGACGACGGGCGGTTCGGCCAGGTCCCGGTTGTCGCAGCAGAGGTAGATCAGGACGCTCAGCGCGGGGCGCAGCAGCTCCTCGAACAGGGTGTACGCGGCGGCCTTGTCCCGGGTCCGGCTCCAGTGGGCCTCGGCCCTCGCGGCGGCGAAGTCCACGGCCTGGGCCACGGTGAACTTCTCCATCCCGGTGGGGATGTTCATGCGTATGTAGGTCTGGCCGCGTACCTCCCAGGTCTCCTCGTCGAGGAGGTCGATCACGAAGAGCAGGCCGAGTCCTTCGATCTCCTCATCGGTGTAGGTCTGCTGCTCGGGGTTCTGGTTGAAGCCGAAGAGGTAGAAGCCTCGGACCAGGCCGTCCGACTCCTTGTACCGGATGGGCCAGGGCTCAGGCAGGACGACGAGCGGGTTGATGTGCGGGAGCTGGCTGAAGATGTTCCCGGGCAGCGTGTCCGAGGTCGAGCGGTACAACTCTGCGGCCAGGTGCTGGTTGAGGTCGTAGGTGACCCGGCCCCGCCGGGCCCACATGCGGAAGATCCCCACGTGGCTGGCGACGTCGATCAGGTCGGCCTGTTGGGCGAGCGTCAGGCCGGGCGGCGCGGTGTGCCCGAGGGTGACTGGCCGCCCGGTGGAGAGCTGGTCGAGCTGGGGGGCGAGCCACAGGTGGTTGCCGCGCAGAGCGCTCTCCCGCTCGGTCAGCTCTTCGACGAAGACCTCGCTGATGTCGCGGCTTCTGAGCGCGCGGGAGTGTCGGCGGTTCATCTTGGCCATCCCTGTGGCTACGGGCCCTAGAGGCCGGGGCGTCCCCGGACGGACCGCTGGAAGGCGGTCCACCCGGGGGAGGATCCGGTGCGCGGCGGCCGATGGCTGCGCCGGGTGCGTGACCCGTTCGCACCGGAGATGCCCTAACCATAACTCATCTCATAGACTTAAGCAATTATGGAGTGGCGGGGATGGGCACCAGGAAGAACTCCTGCCCGTCCTGCCCGGCCACGCGGATCGGCCGGTCCGGCAGCGCACCGAACACCGCCTCTGCGACGGCCGCCGGCGCACTGCCCGGGCCCAGCGCCGGCCCGAGGGCGGAGCGGATGGCCGCCAGGGTGTCCGCCGACAAGGGCGCCTTCAACGGCGCTGCCTTGGCCTCCGCCGCACAGGCCGCCAGCTCCCCGTCGTCAGCGCTCGCGTCCAGGCCGTGGCGGCGGGCGATGGCGGCCACCGTCGTGGCAAGCGCCGCGCGGTTGTGCCAGCGGCACAGGTCGCCCGGAGTGCCCGCGGGGTGCAGGTGCCGGGCGGTGCCGATCGAGGTCTTCTTGGTCGTCTTCACGTGTCCTCCATTGTGAGGGGGCGGCTGATGCCGGGGGCAGGTTGGGGGCCGGTCCGCTCAGTACCGGGCGGGTGTACCGGAAGCGGTGGCCCTGGGCCTCGTCACGCTGCCAGCCGCCGATCCGGCCTCCGGTGCGCTCCGAACGAGTGGAGGATCGTGACGTCGTGGTCGGCCAGCACCTGCGCGTACGCGCCGTTGTCGCGCACGTAGCGGTTGATCTCCGGATCGTCGATGTAGTGCGCGGTCCAGCAGAGCATGTGGCTGCGGCCCGAGGTGCGCTCGTCGGAGCAGATCTTGCGTGCGTCGACTTCACTCGTCCGCCAGAGCACCCGCCGGTGGGTGGTGTTCGAGTTCTTGGAGGCGATGAAGACCGCCACTTGTGCGGTCATGCGGAGTTCCGATCGTGTGTGGGCGCCCTGCGCGGCTCGGTCGGCGCAGTGCTATGGGAAGGCACGCTGTCGGGCCCGGCGCACCAGCCGGGTGCTGATGCGCCGGGTGTTCGAAGGTGACGGGCTCGCGGACTTCTGCGTCGTCCACGGGCGGGAGGGCCGCCTCGGTGCCTGCTACGGGGGCGTGACCTCGAAGGTGCCGGTGGAGAGGTTCACGGTCAGGTTCGAATTGTGCTTCGGCCGGTCGAGGCGGGAGTAGGCCGCGAGGAGGTCCCGGAACCGGGCGTCCAGCGCGTCGGCCGAGTCGTCCTGCTGCTCCGGGGCCTCGTACTGCCATTCCCGGCCGTCCGTGCCGTGGAGCCAGAGCGTCTCCTCGTCCCAGTACACGCCGTCGGAGTAGTTCGCGTTGGTCACGAACTCGACGCTGGCCGCCGTGCCGCCGGCCTGGTCGGGGCAGCGGGCGCACATGGCGCGCAACACCTGGAGCAGTTCCTGCTCCAGCCGGTCGTCCGCCGCGTCCCGCAGCCAGTTGCCGAGCTCGTAGAGCTCGTCTCGGGCCAACTGCGGGAGCAGCGAGCTCATCTGCTCCTTGGTCAGCATCGCCCTAGTGAGCAGGGTGCCCGTCTCCAGGGTGACGCCGGACCCGGGGGCGGCGTCTGCCGGGAGCCGGTTGGCGCTGTCGTGGCCGCTGGCGTTCTCGGAGAGGGTGCCATTCATGATCGTCTTCCTCTTCTGGGCGGGGTTCAGGCGTGCAGCGGGACGAAAAGGACGGGGCTCGGCGTCCCGTAGGGCTGCTCGTCGTCGGCGATCTCGATCAGGGCGTCCGCCACGAACGTACGGTCGAAGTCGGGGGCCTCGACCGTGACGTGGGGGCCGTAGTGGAGCGTCGCGCCGTAGGTGTTCCAGGCCGGTCCGTCGTCGTAGTCGTTGGTCACGATGAACGTGACCGCGCTCGGCACCGGGTGCTCAGGGCTGTCCGCGAAGAACTCGATCAGAGCGTCCCGGAGGTCCGTGCGCAGCTCGGCCGGAACCTGGGGGTACACGTCGTGGGCAGCGCCCAGGGTGACGGGGAAGGCGGCGCGCCACGCGGCGGCGGTGTCCGGCGGAAGGTCCCGAGAGGCCGTGGCGCCGAGTTCGGGCGGGAGGGCCGTGGACGTGGTGGCCAAGGCGCCGAAGGCGTGCTTCAGGTCGTCTTCGGTGGCGCGGAGTACGGCGTCCTGGGCGTGACGCTCGATGTCGGACAGGGGCTTGGGCATAGCTGGGCTCCTGATCGGATGGAAGGAGGCCGCCTACTACCAGGTGGACGGTGAGCGGCTCTGCCGCGTCGCTCACGCGGCAGGGGAGGGCTCGGAGGGCTCGGTCTGCGCGGCGCCGGGCCGGGCGGTCGAAGGGCGCCGCCCCGGCAGCTCCCTAACCATACCCATTTTCATCGACTTAAGCAATGTCGGTTTTGGGGTAAGGCTGAGCGCCGAGGGCGATGAGCGTGCGGGAGCGCTCGGCGCGGCTGCGCCCGACGGCCAGGACATAGCGAAAGTTGCCGGGATGACGGATGGAGCGGGCTCCGAGCTGCTCCAGGGCCCTCGGCAGCCACTGCGATGGGGATTCGCCGGCCGTGCGGGGCGGCGCTCCGAGAGCGGCCAGCCGACTCTCCACCCCTGCGGCCCCGGGCTCGGGCACGCGGCTGGTCAGCTTGGCCCGGGACCGGGCCGTCAGAACGGTGCCGTCCGGCAGCAGCGTGAGCGTTCGCTTCGTCCCGCGCCCGGTGAACCGGAAGTTGCAGCTCTGGTACACGATGCCGAGGTGCCCGTTGGAGATGATCATCTCTCCGCTCGGCGTGCGCCGTGACCTGGGCACCGGGTCGGAGAAGCTCACCACTCCCCGGATGCCGCGCTCGGCGGCACGCCTGAGGGCCGCCGCGATGAAGAAGCTCTCGCCGTTGGCCGCCACGTCGTCGGTGAGCGCCAGGCGCGAGATCTCCGCGCTCTCGTAGTACGGCCAAGCGGGGAAAGGCCCTGGTGAGGACGCGTTCGTTCATGGGGCAGCCCAGGACGAGAACGCCGACCAGGGCGGCGCCTTCGGGGCCGGGGCCTTCCCCGCCCTGCGGCGGCTCGTGGTCCCACAAGCCGTAGCGGTGGAGAGCCGAGGGCCAGCCGGCCAGGTAGTGGTGGCGCTCGATGAACGAACGGGCGAGCGCCTCGGGGATCTCGGTGACGCTGTACCGCTCACGCCGGAAGCCGCCCTCGCTGACGTGCCGCCAGCTGGGCAGGCCGTACCGCCAGCGCTGGGTCCAGCCCTGCGGCCGCCCGGCGAGGATGCCGCGCATCTCGGCCGGGGTGGGCGTCACGCCGGGCATGACGGCACCCCGGCGTCCTCCAGCCGCTCCATCAGGTGGTTCCTCCACCAGAGCGCGTACGACATGCAGTTGCTCTCCGTCTTGTGGGTCGGGCCGCACCCTCGTTCCCTGCGGCCGGCCGAGCTCCAGGCCATCGAGTCGGCCGACGCCAGCGAACGAGACAGCGTCAGGCCCTGGATCTTGAAGCCGAAGGCGTGCAGCGGCACGAGCGGCGCCCCGCGCCCGCCGAGTCGGGCGAGCTCGTCCAGGAGGAGGGAAGCCCGCCAGTGGTTCTGGCGCCGGCACATGCTGCCGACGCCCACGAGCGGCTCGGCCAGGAGGTCGATGCCGGCGTCGGCGTACATCTCGGCGCAGCGGAGGTAGTGGGGGCGCAGCCAGCCCTGCAGGACCGGGATGACGCGGGTCTTGATGCCCAGAGAGCGCAGTTCGACGACGGAGTCGACGGTGCGCCTCAGGTGCTCCTCGATGGTGAGGCCGGTCTTGGGCAGCATCCAGGGCTCGCAGACCCAGTCCATGGGACTGCACCACTCGAGGTTGCCGATCTCGTCGTGGTAGCGGTTGACGGCGGTGGCGTACTGCTGGGCGGTGGTCTTCCACCGGCCGTAGAGGTCGACCTCGCTGAACGCCCCGCTGTCCAGGGCCCAGGGGCCGGCGGCCCGGGGCAGCGACTTGCGGTTCATCAGCCGCCGGTTGGAGACGAACAGGGGGAAGTCGAGGTGTTCCATCCATGCGGGCTGGTGGACGCCCAGGTGGAACCTGACGGGGGTCGGCGTGATGGCGGGGGCGGTCATGGCAGGAGCCGTTCGTTGGGTGTCGGATGCTCGGGCCAGGGCGCGAGCAGGGTCGGGTCTCCGGCTTCCTCGCGGGCCCGGTCCTGGGCCTCGGCGGCGCGGACGCGGCCGGTGTGGAACCGGTCCGCCGCGTGCCCGCTCGGCCGGATGCAGCGCTGCTCGGCCTTGACGGAACAGCGCGGGCAGGGCAGGGAGCCGGGGCAGGTGGCGGTGTCCACCAGCCAGTCGCAGGTCGGGCAGGGGGCGCCGCTCACCGGCCGCCCGGCCCGGTCGACCAAGGCGCCGGCGGCGAGCAGCTGCTGGTACTCGAGCCGGTAGACCGGGGCCGGGAGCGGCTGGTACACACCGGCGAAGGCACCCGGCCGGGAGGGGTCAGCAGTCACCGGGTCCCTCCGGGCGGCCGTAGGCGGCGGCCAGGACCTCGTCGGCCAGCTCCGCAGGGGGTGCCGAGTAGGCAAGCAGGGCCTCTCCCGCCGCGGACTCGACGACCGACAGGGCCGGGTGTCGGCGCGCGGCTCGTTCGAGGGCGCTGTGCAGCGAGCGGGTGTCGATGAGCAGCACCCGGCCGGGGCTGCCGGGCTCGTTGGCCAGCCGCGAGAGGGCGATGCTGCCGGGAGCCGACCCGCAGCGGCGAGCAGCGTGGTCGAGGCAGGCGTGCGCCAGGACGGCGGCGGGAGCGAGTCGGCCGGCCCCGCGGTTCAAGCTGAGGACGTGACTGCGGTCGCCGTGGTGATGTTCCCCCGGGGCCGCGGTGGAGAGCAGGTTGAGGTCGCGGAACGGATTGGTGAGGACGTCCTCCAGGCCGGCGCGCGGCTGGTCGGGGGAAGCGACCTGCGGGGCGTACATCGTCGCGATGCAGGCGATGTCGCGGCCGACGGTGTCGTCGGCCGGAGCCTTCCAGCCGGTCCGCTCCGCTGCTCCGCGGACGTGGGTGCGCAGCTCGGCCCGGGTGAACGTGGAGAGCCCGGCGCGCGCGAACAGGTAGTACCAGGCTGGTACAGAGCAGGGCGTGCCGCTGAGCAGCCACCAGTGCAGCAGCCACAGACTCGCCGGGTCCTCCAGGTACGGGTCGGCGCCGGCTTCGTCGAGCAGCCAGTGGCCGCGGGCGGTCGGCGTCACCGCTCCGCTTCCTGCGGCATCCTCCTCGACGAGACCGAAGGCGTTGGCCCAGAACCGCATGCTCGCCACCATGCTGGAGCCGACGCCGAGGATGACGGGCGCGTCGGGGTGGCGGAAGACCAGCGGGTCGTCCTGAACGGCGGTGTGGACCTTCAAGAGCCACCCCTGCCTCGGAGGGTAGGTCCGGTGGCGGCCGAACGCCGGAACGCAGCCGGCCAGCGGCGGGTGATCCGTCATCGGGACGGTGTTCTCCTTGTCGTGGACGGGTGCCCTGCCGCTCGGCGGCAGGGCACCCGGGCGGTCGGAATTCAGGCCGGGACCTCGGAGCGGGCGAACTCCCTGGGGCCGGAGGGCCAGACGGCGCTCACCTGCTGGCGGTGCAGGAGCTCCGTCAGGTCCTTGTCGGGAGGCGAGGGGAGCAGCAGAGCCCGGCGCGGCTCCGCGTCGAAGTAGCGGGCCAGGTCGTGCAGTTCCCCGATGGCTTCCCGCACGACGGAGCGGGCGGCTGTCGCGCGGGCCACCACGAGCTCGTTGCGGGTGAGGTCGTACAGGTCGACGTGGAGTTCGGCGAAGGCCCCGGCCACCTTGACTCGGAAGCTGGACAGGTCGGCCTGGTGCGCCCACCGGGCGTAACTCTCGTAGTCCCGCAGCAGCCTCCTTGGCCGGGCTGGGATCGGTGGTCCTCATGACGGTCCCGGGGCCGATCGGCCGCACGGCGTTCAGTTCCGCGATGGGGTCGACGGTGCTCAGGCCCATCGGGGCGCCGTTCAGCGGCAGCAGCCGGAAGACGAGAGCCCTTCTGACCTCCTGGGGCCGCCGCGCGTCGAAGGGGCCATCGGCATACACGACCGGCACCTCGGGGTCCAGCCGGTACTGACCCAGGTACTGGGCCGGTCGTCCGTGAAGCTGGAGGAACACGCGCAGCGCCCGGCCGTCCTGCTCGTGTTCGACGACGGAGCGGTTCCCCTGCGAGAGCGTCTGGTCCGTGCCGTCGAGACCGCCCTCGCCGCCGAAGTGCAGATGAGCGCCGGTCCAACCGTCGAAACAACTGGCCTCGGCGTCCGGTGTGACGAACAGGTGGACGTTCGGGCTCTGCTTCGACGGGCTGATGCGGGAGTGGATGCGGCCGCCGAAGCGGGCGTGGATGTCGGTGCGGTCGATGTGCTGGCCGGGGATGAGGTCCCAGGACACGGTTGGCTCTCCTTGTAACGGGCGGTGCTGGAGGGGGAGTTCGGTGGAGCGGCGCCGCCAGGCTGTCCGCCCGGCGGCGAGGGGCCGTCTCCGGCGGGCCGAACGTCAGCGGCGGCAGTCGACGCCGACGACCAGGAAGTCGGCGGGCAGGGCGTCGATGTAGGCATTCGCGTGTTCGTAGTACGCGGTGCTGCCCGTCTCGGCGGCGTCGTCCGAGTTCAGCCCGGCTGGGTCGGCGGTCCACGTGCCGTCGAGTTCGAGGAGGATGTGGCCGGGGACCGCCCGGCGGCGGGCCCGGTCGATGAACCCGGCCCGGTCCAGGCTGATCAGCGCCGCCTCGTCGTCGTCCCGCTGCCGCGGGCCCGTCCTGCCCTTGATCTCTGCCAGGGCCTTGAGCCGGGGCTGGTCGCGGAAGGCGAGGAGCGCCCGGGGGGAGTCGCTGCCCCACTGCTCCGCGAACGCCGCCCATGGCCGGGCAGGGGGCATCCCTTCGGTGGCATGCGCCCAGGTGTCGTAGAGGTCGGCCGCCTTCGCCGCGTGCTGGTCCCGCAGAGCTGCGAGGTCAAGGAGGCGGAGGACGCCGCCCGCGCACCGGCCGGGCTCTCCTGACGCGGACCGTACGAGGCGAGGATCGTCGGCGGGCGCTCCGGCGACCAGCGGGAAGTGGCTGGCGTATCGGCCTTCGGAGATCTGGTAGCTGGTGGTGTCGTCGTCGTCGGCTTCCTCGACAGCGCACAGCACTCGGGTGGCGAGGGGGTGGGCGGCTTCGGCGGTGTGCGGGGGCAGGCAAACCAGGATGTGTCGTGAGGTCATTGGGAGTGTCCGTTCGCGGAGGAGCAGAGAGCGCCGAACCAGGAGCAGGCCCTTCAGAGCGAGCTCTGCTGATGGCGCGTGATGTTCAAACAATACCTATTCTCATAGCGTTAAGCAATATCACGAGGATGCTTAACGCCTCCGGCTCCGAGGGATGTCGAAGGGGCGGCCGATGTGCCAATGCGGCTCTCGCCCGCTGTACTGGCACTCGTACGCGACCTTGGGGTGCCTCCATGGAGACTCGCGCGCCAGCCGCTTGACGGCCTCCTGCGCCGAGTCCGGCGACGGATACGGCCGCTTGTCGAGGCAGGCGCGTCTGCGGGTCGCGGACACCTTGGTGCGCCGCAGCGCGGACTTGCCCATCAGTCACCACCCTCCGACGCGCCCCCCTGCGGCCTGCCGGCCCCCGGAGGTCGGTCGGGTGCCCCTGGCTCCTCGGTCCGAGAGGCCCCAGAACTCGGGAAGTGCCCTATCGCCTTCGACGGCAGATACCAGGAGGGCAACGGGCCGCGGCGCGGCAGGTCGCTGTTGTCGATGATGATCCGGCGGGCCTGAGCCCGCGGCACCCCACCGGACTTTGTGTCGTCCATGATTCCCTTCAACGTGTGTCGCGGGCGGGACCTGCGGGCTGTTGGCCGCCGGGTTCCGTCTGGGCGGAGTGCGGGGGCCCGCGTGGCGGGCCCCCGAGCCTGGGGCGAGGGCGGGCTAAGCGTAGTAGCTCGCCATGATCCATTCCGGCTTGGTGGTGTGCGGATGCAGCTCCAGCGCGAACAGCGCCCGCGCCAGGGGTGCGTCGTGCTGAGAAGTGGCGCCCATCGTCGCGGGATCCAGGGTGAGCGGCTTCCCGTCAGGCTCACGGACGACGGCGGCGAGGATGTGGCCTTCGTCGTCCGGGCCGATCGAGTACGTCCGGAGCAGCAGTTCACCCAGGCCGAAGGCCGCCAGGCGGTCCTCGGCCGCCGCGGCGAAGTGGTCGCTGTGGTTCTCCTCGCGCATGGCGTCCGTCGCCCATGACACCTGCGGCATCAGCCAGGATTCACCGTCGGCGCTGTACCAGGTCAGGTCGCTCGCCAGCCCGGCCCAGCCGTCGGCCGGGCCTCCCAGGCGGTACCCGTACATGAGGGCTGTGTGGTTCTCGATGGCGCCCATGGCGTCCTCCGTGTTCGTGGTCTGGTCGGTCTGGGTCGGGCGGCGGGGCGTCGCGGGCGGGTTCAGGCCAGCGCCTTGTAGATGCTCTCCGCCTCCTCGCGGAAGTACTGGCAGGCCTCGACGTACATCTCCTGCCGCGCGTTGGACACGTGGGTTCCCATGCCGCCCGTCACCCCGATGTCGACGGTCCTCTCGGCGTTGGCGATCGCATCCTGGAAGACCAGCGAGGCGTTCCTGAGCGCGCACTGACCGACGACGCTGGACCACATCTCGATGAGCTGCTGGCGCAGCTCCAGGCCCTTGAACAGGCCCGATGCGTTGATGATCCTCGGGTCCATGTCCTTGAACCGGTCCCAGTGCTCGGCCAGCTTCTTCTTCTGGTCCTCCAGCGCGCGCTGGGCCCGGCCGGAAAGGCGGTCGTGGATCTGGGCGGATCGCTTGCTGGCGGTGGGGGTCATCGTGGTCTCCCGTGGAGGATGTCGGGGTGGGTTCGACGGCTACTGGTGGCCGGCCCGGCGGGCGGGCCGGCCGCGATGCCTCCACTCTAGCCATATTCATAGAGTTAAGCAACATCTGATGTGTGGTGCACTCAGCTCACCGGAGGCCGCGAGTGCACCCACTTCTGGGCAGCGGGGTGCCAACGGGCCTGTGCGAAGACCCTGTTGAGGTCCGGCATGTAGTCGGTCCCGTAGTCCACGGCGTCGGGCCTCGGCGTAACCGGCACCCATCCCTCGCCGGGGCGGAGCGCGGCGAACCAGCCGAAGCCCACCGCGGCTTCCTCGCCGGGTACGAGTCCGGTCCACACGCCACCGCCGCTGTGGCCGTGGCGGCCAGGGCAGATGGCCTGCGGGAGGCCGGTCTGCGGGCAGTGGGTCTCCAGGCAGCCGGCCGAGTGCTCCTCGCCGACCTGCACCCCGCAGCCGATGCACGGTTCACCGCAGGAGAGGGTGAGCTCGGTCGCCATCAGCGCCCCCCGTCCGACAGGGCCTGGGGCCCGAGGCGGAGTTCGAGGAGACGCAGCGCCCGATCCCGCTCGCCGTCGACGTACGCGCGTTGGCCGGGAGTGAACGAGGACCTGGTCGCCAGCTCGTAGTCGGACGGGTCCGCCCAGAGCGGTACGACCACCGAGGCGATCTCCCGAGCCGCCTCGACCCAGTCTGCGGCGGCGTCCTGCGGGATGTTGAACAGCGGGGCGAGAGTGCTTGCCGGATAGGGGTCCCTGCCCAGCGGCGCCGGGGTCCGGGCCAGCTCGGCGGCCAGCGGGCGAAGGTGCTCGGCCGGGCAGGTTCCGTCGACGCGCTCCTGCGTCACTTCCGCCCCGCGCTCACGGAGGTGGCGAATCTGCTGGTTGTGCACGGCCAGGCAGCCGAGCTCGTCCGAGTCGAACCGCTGGACGACCTCGCCACCCTGCCACTCGTACCCGGCGCCGAGCACCACCAAGACCTGATGGAGGGCCAGGGGCCGGGTGGGGTATGAACAGGGGAACGCGCGGATGAGCTCGGCCAGGGTTCGGTCGACGCTCGCCATGGAGACACCTCTTGACGTTGGGGGTGGGATCGGGCTCCGGGGGCGCGACCTCATGGCCGCGCCCCGCCGGTCGGATGGCGGTTGCCGCTATGCGGCGGCGGTGCGGAATTCGACGCACGCCGGGAAGTCCGGCTTGATGTCCGGCCCTCGCCGACGCTGGGCCTTGATGGCGCACTTCATTCGTGACTTGCCGTCGTCGGCGACCCGTTCCACCAAGAAGGTGCACGTCCCGCAGCGGGAGGCCGGGGTGATGGTGCCGGGCTCCAGCAGCGGCTTGAGGGTGGCCGGGTGGATGCCGCGGTCCAGGTTGATGCGTATCGCTCCGCGACCGACGACCGCCGGCGGAATGGTCAGGTTCATGTGGCTGCGCCCCTTCGAAAGGTGCTGGTGGGGATGGGTGATGGGCAGGCTTGGCCCTGTTGGTGCTGTGCGGTGGTTGTGGCGGAGGCAGGGCTCCTTGACACGGTCGCCGGGCTCGAGTTCGGCGACCGTTGCGGGTCATCGGTGCGAACCTGGTTGGTATGGCCAGGGCTAGGTCAGCGGAGCTTGACGTACGTGGTGTAGTGGCGGCCGATGTAGCCGCGGGTGAAGCGGGCCCCGCAGCGCCAGGCGTCGGTGAGCAGCATGTCGAGAGTGCGCTTGGCGTCGTCGGCGTGTGGGCCGACGTGGGGCCGGGCGGCGCGCTTGGGCAGCCGGGCGAGCGGCCAACCGCCGATGCGGTGCGTCGGGTAGAGCACACGGCCTGAGCGGTAGGGCCCGCCGTGTCGGCGGCCATCGGCCGTGTACACCTCGCCGATGTGCGCCTGGCCCTGGTGGACGTGGACGGTGACGTAGGTCGCCTCGGGGTAGAGGGCGGCCAGAACGGCGGCGACGGCGCCCGTGAGCTGCTGCGCGACGGGAGCGAGGGCATTGCGGGCAGCGTCGAGGGCGCTCACGGCGTCGGTGCTCACGGTCGTCGGCCTTCCTCAGGTGTGCTGTCGTTGGCTCGGGTTCGGATCGCCGGTCGACTTCCGGAGTAGCGCCCCGCGATGTCACAACCATAGCGAAATTCATAGACTTAAGCAATGTGAGTGGCCATGCGGGGCGGCTGCGGCGGGAGACTTCCCCGTCCGAGCCGCCCCGCGGGACGCCGGCCGCGACCGGCTTGACTGCGCTACTGCCGCGCGATCCGCCGACTCTCCCGCACGGCTCGGAGGCGATTGATCATCACGGGGTGGCGGGCGAGGGCTGCTTCGCTATCCATGAGGCCGTTGAGCAGCTGGTAGTAGCGCGTCGGCGAGATGCCGAGTTCCTGCCGGATCGCCGCTTCCTTTGGCCCCGGGGCAGCGGGAGTCGACCTGGGCCAGTGCCTGTGCTCGAAGTCCAGGAGGGCGGAGTCGTGCTCGCTGAGGGCCAGTCGGGCTGCGGGGACCCCCTCCGCCCTGCCCGCCCTGTCGCTGTCTGGGCTGTTCGGTGGCGGCGCGGGAGGTCGGATGGCGTCGGGCGGGGTGCTCAATGGGTGGTCTGCCACTCGCCGAGGCCGATGGCGACTACGACGGCCAGCCACATCAGTTCGAACTGGCTGTAGATGAACAGCCCCGCGGCGGCCATCCATGCGAGATAGCGGAACGCGTCCAACGCGATGTTCACGGTGCTCTTGCTCAAGGGGGTCACTCCATCGGGAAGGTGGGCCACTGCGGCACACGATTGAAACCATAGGCGAAATCGTAGCGTTAAGAAATATCCGAGAGGGGATCGTCTCCCCTGCGGTGCGTCTCGAACCCCCGGCGCAGGCGGTCGAGCGCCAGTCGCTGGTGGACCGCCTCCTCGATTGCTCTCCACACCAGGCCTTGGGACGGGTCCTCCGGCACCCCGGGCTCGCCCCGGTTGCCGCGGATGGCGATCACGGTGTCCCCCTGCGGCGGCCTCGCCCTGTGGACCATGATCAGCGTGGGCGTCCCGTGGCCAGGGATGTACGCCCCCGACGTGTCGATCACCCAGGTCAGGTCCAAGCGGGAGAGGTACTGCTCGATGTACTTCTTGCCGAACTCGCGCTTCATGAACGAGTTGGCCGTGAGCTGCGCGATCGTTCCGGCTGGCCGGGCCAGGTTGGTCATCAGCACGGTGAAGGGCAGCGCGAGGCTGTACTTGCCGCTGCACACCTGCGGGTAGGCGCGCCGGATCTGCTCGCGCACCTGGGGGTCGCGGACCGTGATGTAGGGCGGGTTGCCCACGACCGCGTGGTAGCGGCCCGGCTGGAGCAGCGGCTCGTCGGTGTCGAGCAGCGCGTCGGCCGCGGCGACCTGCACGGGCCAGCCGGCGGGCACGGCCGCGATGGGGCCGCCCAGGATGCCGGCGGTCGTCGCGAGGAGCCGGTACCGCGTCAGAGCGGCGGCGTAGGGGTCGAGGTCGACGCCGTGCACGGCCTGGAGGGCACGCTCCAGGGAACGCTCGACCGTAGCCCCGGCGTACGGGGCCCGCCCTCGCGGCCGGTAAGCCCGGACACGGTGGAGGGCGGATAGCAGGATGTGCCCGGTCCCGCAGGCGGGGTCGATCATCCGGACGTGGTCGGCGCCGACGTCGTCGAGCGCCGGCTCGAGGGAGAGATCGAGCAGCAACTCCGCGACCCAGGGAGGGGTCTGGCATAGCGCCCTCGACTTCCGGGCGTCGGCCGACAACGCCTGGTAGGCGTCTCCCAAGCGGTATCCGTCGATGCGGTGACCGTCGTCGCCGATCGGTGCGGCGTTCCACAGCCGGGCGACCAGTTCCCAGCCGGCCGGGCTGATCGGGCTCTCCCAGAGGGGGACGACCTGCGGGTCGGCGAGCGGTTCGAGCGCCGGGTGCGAGCTGGCCAGCGCGCCCAGGACGCGCCTGGTGTGATCGGGGCCGGCGCTGCCCTGGCGCAGCGCGGCGACGAGGCCGTGGGCGGCGGCGTGCTTGACCAGGGCGGCCGCGTGGGCCCAGGAGACTGCGGCCTTGGCGCCGATCTCGCCGGTGAGATCGGCGATCAGGCGCTCGCAGGCCCGAGGGGAGAGTGCTGCGGAAGAAGACACGGAGTTCCTTTCATTCGGAGGCGGTCTCCGCGCCAGGTGCCGCGGAGACCGCCTCCGAACTGTTCAAGTCGACGTTGAGAGAGCTGCTCGCGCGGAGGTCCAGGGGCGAGGGCTTCTCACACTGCGGCTGCTCTGGTGCTGATCGTGCTGATCCGGGCGGTACGACGGGTGTCGAGACCTCGGCCCTTGGGGCCGTTGACGTGTGCCTTGACCCGGACCTTGATCTTGGGACAGGTCCCTCCGGCTTCGACGATGGCCTTGTGGTCGCGGGGGTTCGGGCAGCGCCAGCTCCACCGGGCGTCGACGCTCCAGCGCAGTGTCTCGTCGGCCCACCTACGGTCGTGCTCGGCCGGTACGTGCTCGCCGGTGAAGCGGGTCGCCGCCTCGCGGATCACTCGGACCGGCCGGAACTTCACGCGGAGCTTGCGGCCCTTGCCGGTCTTCTGCGCCACGGTCTGCTCGTCGTGCTCGAACGCGGGGCGCAGCGTCCAGAACGCGAGGAGGAGGCCGACCAGGATGGACGTCGGTGCCGCGCCCCAGTGGGGATGGTGTCCGTAGCTCTGGATCTTCGTACTGACCTCGGGGACGGCCAGGACCATGGCGTTGGGGGTGTAGGGGCTGCGAGCCCAGTGGAAGGGGAGCAGGGGCGGGGGGAGGGCCTCGTACAGGTCGGGTGTGCTGGTGAGCGCGGTCACGGACAGCTGGAGCTGGTCTCCGCTTCCTTCGGATTCCCAGGCCAGGCCGTGAATGGGGAGTTCGGAGGCGGCAGTGATCGGGATGGGGAAGTACACGACGCCGACCGGCGCGGGGGCCTCGTCGGTGTTCTCCAGGAGGTAGCCGTCGGAGCTGGTGACCAGCTCGTGGTCGGTCATGGCCGAGGTGAGGGACGGCGAGGCGACCCACACCTGCGCCTGTTCGAGGTTCTTGGCCATCTGGAGGACCCGGTCCCGGTGGAGTTCGACGGCACGCCGGTCGTCCCCGAAGTCCTCGCTGGTCCGGCTCAGGTGCATGGCCTGGATGAAGTCCAGGGCCACGGGCAGGCCGCGGACAGGCTTGCCGAAGAAGTCGGCGAGGTCGGCGCGCATCTGCTCGGCGGCTTCGGCGCTGTGCTCGATGCTCACGGGATCACCTCCTCGGAGAGGATCAGCGTGCCGATCCGGGCGGGGTCGAGGCCGTGGGCCTCGAACAGGCTGACGAACAGCGAGGTGACCAGGTCCGCGGCGGGCTGCTCGCGCAGCGGGAGCGCGCGGCCGCAGTTCGCGCAGTGAAGCTGGACCTCGTCGGTCTGGATGTCGGTGATCTCCATGCGCGTTGCGCTGGGGTTGTCGGCGTCGACAAGGTTGATCCATGCCGTGGTGGCGATGGAAGGAGTGGTTTCACCGCACTTCGGGCAAGGGCCGAACATGATCAGTACCTCCTGGAGGTGGCTGGTGAGCGGGGTCGGCGCCCGGCCTGGCGGTGGCCGGGCGCGGTGTGAGGACGGGTCAGCGGGCGGGCTCCGTCGGAAGCTCGGCGACCTGCTGTCCGAGGGCAGTGCGGAACGGGTAGTGGACTGCACCGGAGACGCCGGTGTCGCCGTCGGTCGGCTTGGGGTTCCCGTTCGCGTCGCGGTACTCGGCGAGTCCGAGGTCGACGAGGGAGCTTGCCGTCTGCCAGGTCACGTTCGGCGCCAGACGGCCGCTCGGTTCGACGTGCCGGGTCAGGGCGTACAGCTGCGGTGTGCTCAGGACGGCTCTGCGGCCCTCCATCGTGATGAAGACCGGTCCCGCGGTCTCGGCGAGCGCGTCCTCGACCGAGAGGCGGTAGCCGTCGCCGTCCGGGCGGTAGGCGTATTCGTCGGTCAGTAGTGCGTGGAGGATCTTCTTGCTGATCTTGTCGGGCAGCCGGCCGTTCGGGTCGGCGCACGCGGTCTTGAGGTGCTTGACGGCCCTCTGCGTCGGGGGTTCGGGGGTGGTCGTGGTCACGGGAAGTGTCTCCGGGTTCTCGGTGCGGGCGTGGGCTGAGTGGGGTGCTACAGGCCCAGGGCGCTGATCAGGGCCCGGAGCCGGTCCAGTTCGGGCCGGGGGTTTCTCCGGATGGGCCGGATGCGAAGGACCGGGACCGCCAGGTCCACCCCGAGCAGCACGTTCGGCCGGTCCGGCGCCGTCTTGATCCGGTAGTGGGCGGCGTCGATCATCCAGGCGTCGAAGTCGTCGGCGGGACGGCCCGAGCGCGCGGAGTGGCCCTGGTCCGGTGCGACCTCCCGGCAAGTGCAGCCGGGGTCCTCGCACGGACGGCCCGCCGGGTGCCTGGCCAGTGCGGAACTCTTGCGATACGTCGCGGCGGTCCCGTTGAGCATGGGGCACCGCTGCTTGCTGTAGGCCAGGCACTCCGGGTGGAGTGCGGGTTCGGACGCGAAGCCGACCCGGACGTCCATCGGCCGGACCGCCAGGCAGAAGCGCTCCTCCAGCTGTTCTCCGCAGACCTGGCACAGCCGCTCGGCCAGTGCCTGCTGGGCCCTGACGGCGTCGATGGTGCCGAAGGCGGAGTACCCGCCGTGCTCGTAGGAGATCCAGGGGACGACGAGGTCGCCCACGCGCTGCCGGGAGCGGCACCGGATGGGCACCGGCGGCCCTGCGGCCTGAACCGCGCGCCCGCCTGAGGCCGGGCACGGCGGTGAGGCAGGGTGCTGAGAGGAGGCTTCGGAAATGGTGGTGGGCATGAGGATTCCTTCACGCTGGCGCGGGGTCGGGGCCGATCAGCGGCAATACCGCCAAGCCGGGCACGGCATCCGGGTCGACGACCACCGGACGGTCGCCCGCGGATGGATCGGCGGCGCAGCAGACACATTACCTAAACTCACAGACTTAAGCAATCTCATTTGTTTGCCCCGACTCCGGCGGCGCGCGGCGGTGGTCGGTGGAGTTCAGGCGGCACTCCACCGGGGCGGGGCCGCCTTGGTCGACCTCTGGGAGGTTTCAAGGCTGGCGTCGGCCGGTTCGGCGCAGCGTTCCGGCCGTCGGGCGCACCCGCGCTGTGACCCGTGGCCGCCCATGCCGTCTCCACCTGCGGCTCCGGAGCCAACTGCCCGCGGACCGCCGGTCGCACACCGGCTGACGGGGCACCGTGCCGGCCGCTCGCGATCTACGCGCCGTCGTCGGATGTCGAGCGTGGGGGTGCCGGGCGGGGCGCCGCAGTCGGCGGTCCTGGGAGGTTCGACGCCGCGGAGCGGTCCGGGAGGCGAGGCCGGCCGCTGCCGGGCTGATCGCTGATCCGCCGAACCGGCGCCGCGTGGGGGCGAACCGTGTCGACGCCCGTCAGGTGCCGATGTGGAGGGCGCCGTCGAAGGCCAGGGTCACCGTGTAACCGCGATCGGAGAGGAGTGCCGCGCACAGGAGCCGCACCCCTCCTTCGACCCAGAGGCTCGGACCGCCCGTCGCGTGCGATTCCCACCACGACACGGTCACCGTCGTGTCGCTGCTGTCGACCACGACTCCGACCGTCTGCGGATCGCTCCAGTCGGCCATCCGGACATGCTGGGCGAGCAGGGCGCGGACGGCGGCGCTGCGGCGCACCGTCGCTTCCTTGTGCTCGCGGGCTACGCCCCTCAGCTGGTGGGCGACCTCCGGGCTGACGGGTCGGAAGACCGTGCTGCCGGAGCCCACGGAGGTGATCACGATCGCCCCCGTGGGTCCGGCGGCGACGCGGGAACTGCCGACGGCGGTGGCGAGCTTGAGGAGCTCGGCACGGCGGGAGACCTGCGCCGTGCCGCCGCTGGCACCCTGGCCGACCGTCAACCGGAGGTAGTGGTCGTGCCGGACGGCCTCCAGTGCATGGCGGGCGTCGGAGAGCCTGCGTCCGAGCTCGGCGGCGCCTGGGCCCAGGCCCGTCGCGTACGCGTCCAGGCGGCGCAGCGCCTCGGTGTCGACGTCGAGCGAGCCCCGGCCGTGCTGGGCCTCCTGTTGTACCGACCGGCGGATCCAGTCGATGGTCTCGCCGAGGTACGGGGCGGAGAACGGGGCGCTGCGCAGAAGGCTGAGGAGGCTGTTGGCGTCGATCTCGGACATGACGGTGCTCGGCATGGCGTACTCCAGGGGATGGGCGGCGGAGCGCGGAGACGGGCGGCGGGGCCCGCGCCGCCGCCGACCTCTTAACCATATATGCACTCATAGTGTTAAGCAATCATCGACTCAGGAGGTGCCGGGCGTCGACAAGCTGCCCAGAGCGGATCTCCTCAAGGCCGGTCCAGCGGGCACACCGCGCCATGACCTCCTCCGACCCGTCGGGCAGTGCCAGCCGGATCGCCTCATGGGCGAACGTGCGAGCCAGGTACATGCGCTGCGGCCGCTCCTGGGCCACCAGAGGCGACGACGGCCGGGTGGCACGGTCCTTGCGGTAGCGCGCGTTCGGATTCAGGAGGAACGGGCAGCCGGCCGCAGGGTGGGTGGCGGCGAAGACCGCGCACGGCACGCACATCGGCGGATCCATCGCGAGGTGGTGCTCGACCACCTGCGGCCCTCCGATCACCGCCCGGACCAGCGGCAGCGGCTGCCCGCACAGGCCGCACAGGTGCTCGATGATCGCCTTGGCCCGCCGGGGTCCGTCGAGCTCGGTGAAGTCCGGCGTCCCGCCGGCCCCCAGTGCGGTGACGAAGCTGATCGGATAGCCGCGCGCGTCCTTCGGCCGGGCGGCGATCGGGTCCGGCAGTTGAGCCGCGAGGCGGCGCTCGATCGCGGAGCCGGAGTCGGCGCTCACGCTTCCTCCCCGCGGTGGGCCTCGGTGAAGGCGGTCCACGCGTCGTGCTCCTCGCCGGTGAAGATGAGCGCCGGACGCTGCGCGGACTGGCCGAAGCAGGTGTCGCACCTGGGCGGGACGGAGCCGCTGGCGTCGGCCACTCGCTCGGACAGCCATCGTCCGCAGACGGAGAGGGCGCCGTCGGCGTCGAACGCCCCGACGGCCAGGTGCAGCTCCCCGCCGTCCGAGCTCAGCCCCGGCGTGACCGGGACGAGACCGGCCGCGGGGGCGGGGGACGGCGCATCGCCGCCTGCACCATCACGCGCTTCTTCGGAGTGGACCTGCAGAGCGCCGCCCAGGAGCCGCAGCGTGTCGTCAACGTGCCACAGGCCGAGGTGCAACAGGGCGCTGGCTGCCCCCCGGATACGGAGCTCGGCTTCGTCCGGCGCGGGGTGCGGCGTGAACCGCTCGCGCTCGGCGAGGAGGAGCAGCAGCAGCCGGCCGCCTCCTTGCCCCTGGACGCGGGCGTCCAGAAGGTGGGCGAGGCTGGCGAGGCCGTCCCGGGCGGCGGCCGCGACGGCGGGAGAGCTGCCGAGGTCGTCCCGGTTCAACAGCCCGCTGTCCAGGAGGGCGGACTGCACGGCGTCGGCGCGGCGTGCGTCGTCCCGGGGCAGGGGGGCGGACAGGGCGTTGATCAGGCGTTGGGCGTCCGCGCGGGAGTCGGCGGGGGTTCGCATCGTTCGGTACTTCCTCTCGATCGGGGTGGCTGCGGACCTTCAGGGGCCGGGCCGCCAGACAGTGCCGCGGTAGGCGTGGCCGGGGTAGCCGGCCCGCGTCTTCGCCAGGTGGCCCTCGTACGTACGGGCCCCGCACTTGCACGTCATGGCTCTCTCGTCGTCAGGGGCGCCTGCGCGCCCGTTCGGTGGCGGGCTACAGCGTGGGGGCGTGACCGGCCAGCCACTCCTTGGCGGCGATCCGGTCGGCGTTCTCGGGGAAGGCCAGGTAGAAGTCCAGCGGCCCCCTGCGGCGGGCGGCGGGGTCCCCGTACGGGAACAGGTCGTAGATGAGCGTGTACTCGGCGGAGACGCCGGTCATGCGGCGCTCGCGGAGGCTGTAGGTGCGGGCGATCGTCAGCTCGACGTCCTCGGCCGCCGCCAGCGTCGGACAGACCATCAGCGCGTACGCCGCGCACCGGGGATGGACCGGGGGCTCGATGTAGAAGGTGGCGTTCGGGCCTCCGATGAACACCAGGCGGCTCGTCGCCTTGATCGCTCTTCCGCAGATCCCGCAGAGGCGCTGCGACATCAACTCCCTCTGGCGGGGCGGGCACTGGTCGCCGAAGGCGGCCGTTCCACGACCGGGCTCACACGGGCACACCACATGCTCGCCCAGTTCGACGCTGGATCTGACGGCCAGCTGCCCACCGCTGGTGGCGGGCTCGTGCCAGGGCGTGTTCCTGGGGACCGGGCGCCCAGCGGTGTTGCGCGGGAGCCGCGCGATGTTCGGCGGCATGGGGATGGATCGCCAGTGGGCGGTCAAGGTCGTTCCTCCGTCGAGGGGCTGGGCGACTCCGGGTGCGCGATGCTGCTCCCCGCACCCGCGGGGTCTTTGATGACGCTCGCGCTCAGGGCGAGCACCACGGAGTCCACGACCTCTTCGGCGAGTTCGGCCTTCGCCTCGCTGCGGGCGATGCTGTGGTCGGTGTCTCCGTAGTCGGGCTTCGGGGCCGGCGTGTACCAGGCGACGGTGTCAACGGCGGCCTGGACAGCGGCCGCAAGCTGGTCGCGGTCCGCCTCGCGGACGAGCCGAGCCAGGTCGGGGACGAGCATGACGTACTCCGGTTGATCTCGGTGCGGCACAGCTCCGGCCGCCCGGGGTGAGAACGCCCGGGAGGAGCCGACCTGCCGCTCGCGGATCTGCAAGCCGCAGCCCGCTTCGCTGAGTTACAGGGGCATCCGGGAGCTCTTCGCCGTTCCGGATGTTCTCGACCATACGCAGACTCATAGATTTACGCAACTTCGCCAATGTCCTTGACGTGCACTGTGACGCTATGACAACTTGTCAATGCGTCGCGGCGGACAGCTCGCGGCCCGCCCGGCCACTTCCCGCGCCGCGCCCCTTTCCTTCCCGGCTCCGCCCGCGTGCGGTCGCCGCCCCAGGCCCCAGCGGCCCCGCAGAAAGAGACCCCCATGCCTTCCTCCTCCGCCTCCCCCCGCCCCCACGCCGACCTCGGGCCGTGGCCCGCAGCCACCGACCCCGCGCCGCGCCTGGACGAGAAGGCCATGGACCGCGCCGCCGGCGTCATCCTGGGCGCGGCGTCGGGCGACGCGCTGGGCGTCCCGTACGAGTTCAAGCCCAGCATGAGCGACAGCCAGTTCCCGGAGATGAAGGGCGGCGGCCCCTTCAACTTCGCCCCCGGTGAGTACAGCGACGACACCCAGATGCACGTGTGCATCGCCGAGGTCGCCGCGACCGGCGCCGATCTGCGCACCCCGGAAGCACTGGACGCGATCGCCACGAACTTCCTCCGCTGGTACGGCGGCGGCCCGGCCGACGTGGGCAACCAGACGCGCAGCGTCCTGAGCGCCACGGCGCGGGGCAAGGGGAGCTCACCCTCCGAGGTGATGCTGACCGTCTCCCGCCGGTACGCGGCCGCCAACCCGAACAGCAGCGCTGGGAACGGCTCGCTGATGAGGACCGGTGCCGTCGCGCTCGCCTACCTGGACGACGCGAACGCCATGGCCGAGGCCGCGAAGCTGGTCAGCGAGCTGACCCACGCCGACCCCGACTGCGCCGAGGCGTGCATCCTGTGGTGCTCCGGCATCAGGACTGCCGTCCTGACCGGCACCTTCGATGGTGTCCGGGAGGGCCTTGAGCTCCTGCCCGAGGCCCGCCGCAGCGTGTGGGCGGCCCGTCTGGACGAGGCCGAGGCCCACCCCCCGCGGCACTTCCAGCGCAACGGCTGGGTGGTCGAAGCCCTCCAGGCCGCGTGGTCCGCCATCGTCCGCACTCCGGTGCCCGAGGACCAGCCGGAGCAGGGCGGCTTCGCCGCTCAGCACTTCCAGCTCGCGCTGGAGGCCGCCGTGCGCACCGGACGCGACACCGACACCGTCGCTGCCATCGCCGGTGCTCTGCTCGGCGCACGCTGGGGCTGCTCGGCCATCCCGCTGGCCTGGCAGCGCAAGGTCCACGGCTGGCCCTCCAACACCAGCGCCGACCTTGTCCGTCTCGCTGTGCTGACGGCCCGCGCCGGGCAGAGCGACCGCGACGGCTGGCCCTCCGCACCCCGGGTCACCACCCCGCTCTCCTCGGGCAAGGCGTTCTCCGTCCGGCACCCCCGCGACCCCGGCCTCTTCCTGGGCAACCTGGCCCTGACCGAGTACACCGGTCCCGCGCCGGTCGACGCGGTCGTCTCCCTGTGCCGTGTCGGCTCCGACCCGATCCTGACCGGCGCCGATGTCGAGCACTCCCGGGTGTGGCTGGTCGACAAGTCCGGCGCGAACTCGCACCTCCACTTCACCCTCGACCAGGCCGCCCGGGAGGTCCTGCGGCTCCGGCAGGAGGGCAAGCGCGTCCTGCTCCACTGCGTGGCCGGACGCAGCCGCACCCCCGCGATCGCGGCCCTGTACAGCCACCTCGCCGACGGCGTGCCGCCCCTGGACGCGCTGCGAGAGGTCAACCGGGCACTCGGCAACTACTGGACGCTGCCGAACCACCCCGAGATGCTCGACGCGGTCTTCCAGCTGGCCGGTGAGGAGCCCCAGCGGGCCGCCTTCCGTGCGGCTCGGCGGTCGCGGTGGCGCGAGCTGATCCACCGTCGCTGAAACGCAGTGCGGCTGAGCTGCCAAAACGGGGTGTGGCCCCCAGGGAGATCTTCCCTGGGGGCCACACCCCGTTTCCATGACCCGCCTTCCAGCCGGTCAGCTCTTCTTCCGGTTCGTGCGCCGCGTCCGGCTGGCACGGACCCGTCCCTGCCCCCTGCGGGAGTAGACGTGCCGGGTGATCGTCTCCAGGTACCACATGTCCTCGAACACCTCGGGCCGCTTCCGGTCCCCCGGGGTCCGGTCCGGTGGCTCCAGGTGGCCTTGCCGCTTGTAGTTCTGCGCCGTCGTCCGGGGCAGCGGCTCGCCCCGGGTCGCGTTGCCGAGGATCATCCCGTAGCCGCTGACGTCGTAGAGGTCCTTCGGGTTGCCCTCCGGAGGCGGGATGACGACCTTGGGGCCCTCGCCGTTGAACTCCGCCCAGACGTGCGCCCGGTGCTCTTCGACCCAGGTGTCGGCCTCGTGGGAGGGCCACCGGCCGGGTTCCGCCTCGTCCGGGAAGCCCTCGACCTTGGTCCAGGTGTCCACCGTCGTCTCGGAGACGTTGTACCGCAGCGCCAGGCCGGACTTCCCCAGCAGCTCGTCCTCTTCGGCGGCCTCCTCCGCTGCGGAGGCGCCGGCGGTCTCCGCCTGCGCGGCCGCAGGGCTTTCCGCCGCGGAGGCAACGGCCCGGCCGGGCCAGGACTGCGGCCGGCTGACCTTGACCCAGGCATCGACCTGCTGCGCGTCCCACTCCCCGTCAGCGACCTGGGCGGGAAAGTTCAGCAACTTCACCCAGGCGTCGACCGTCCGCTCGCCCTCGCCGTAGGTCTCCCCGATCCCCGCGCGGGTCAGCCGCGCTGCTGGGGGCTTGCTGGTGCTCATCAGTCCACCGTCCTGTCGTGCCGGGTGCCGACCGCGGGGGCCGGAGCGGTGTCTGCCATCAGCGGGCTCCGCCGAGCTTGCCGGGGCGGCGGATGAAGGTGTAGGCGGTCGAGCGGTACCACTTGGGTTCGTCGACGGCCGGCTCCTGCCCGTCGTCCGGGGTCCGGTCGGCCGGCGCCAGCAGCCCGCTGTACAGGTACGTCCGCATCGACGCCACGGTGGTGGCCTTGCCCCGCCCGCGCGCCTTCCCGTCGAGCTTGCCGATCTCCTGCAGGGTGAACAGGTCGGTGTCCGCGCCCGCTGGCAGCTTCAGGTCGTCCCGCAGCGGCCCCGTAGCCTCGGCATCCCGGCGGGGAGCACGTGCGGCTGCTCCGCCGAGCTTGCCGGGGCGGCGGATGAAGGTGTAGGCGGTCGAGCGGTACCACTTGGGCTCGTCGACGGCCGGCTCCTGCCCGTCGCCCGGTGTCCGGTCCGCCGGCGCCAGCAGCTTCTGCGACAGGTAGTTCTTCATGGTGCCGACGGTGGTGGCCTTGCCCCGCCCGCGGGCCTCGCCGTCGAGTTCGCCGATCTCCTGCAGGGTGAACAGGTCGGTGTCCGCGCCGGCCGGCAGGTCCAGGTCGAGCAAGTCGCCGACGCCGGCGCGCGGCTTCGGCGCGGCCGGCCGCTCGCCCGCTTCCCCCTTGGTCGCTCGGCGCGTGCGCCGCGGCCGGGTGATGTAGGCGTAGGAGGTCTCGCGGAACCACATCGGCTCGGTGACGGTCGGCTGGCCGCCGTCGTCCGGGGTCCGGTCGGCCGGCGCCAGGATCTTCTTGGACAGGTACGTGCGCAGGGTGGTGACCGGAGTGGCGTCCCGCTTCAGGGCCCGCCCCTCGAGCTCGCCGATGCGCCGCAGTGTCAGGAGATCACGAGGACCACCCTTGGGCAGGTCGAACGGGTTCTTCTTGCCCTGCTGCGACTGCACCCACGTGCCGAAGTGGTGCTCGCGCAGCCACGCGTCGACCTCGTCCTCGTCGTAGATCTGCTGTCCGCCCTGGCCGGCCGTGAACAGGACCTCGGGGAAGCCTTCCTCCTGGGACCACTTGGCGGCCGACGTCCGGTCTACGTTGTAACGCGCCGCCATCCTGTCGAAGTTGGTGTGCTTGCGCTCGTAACCTGCGGGAATCATGATCGCTCCATTGGGGCCAGCTGGGCCGGCGGTAGTACCGGACTGCCCACGGGGGCGACCGGGCTCTGTCTGTGGTCACGGCCGGCGGATCCGTCCGCTGGCAGCTCTTGTGCGCTGGCCGAGAGCCGCAGGGAGCGACCTCGCCAGCGAGATTACCCAAACTCATAGACTTCCGCAATGTGACGGGCCGGCGTGCCCCCTCAGCGCCGAACGCCGTGAGGGCGGGCCCAGCTGAGTGCTGGGCCCGCCCTCACGCCGGTGTCGGGCATCCGGTCACGATGCCAGGCGGAATGCCTTCTCGGTCGCGCGCTGGTTCTTCTTCGCATCCAGGGCTCGCTGGCGGCTGGAGAATGTGTCCGCGCCTTGGAGCTTGAGAAGATGCGGAATCCGATTGGCTGGAATTCCGACGAGAGGTGAATCGCTGAGCACCGACAGGAGGTCGGACTCGGTCTGGTCAGAGTATCCGGCGGCGATGAGCGCCTCCAGATCGGGAAAGACGTCGGCATGCCTCTCGTTCTTGAGGTCGATGAGGTGATCCTCGCGTCCGCCGAGGCTGTAGCACCAAAGGAAATTATCGGGGGCGTCGTTCTCGACCAGCCGCCGGAAACGGGAGATCTCCTTGGTGTAGCAGTAGAAGCGAACGTTCGGCGCTCCCCTCATGATGCGCATCCATGCCGACAAGTAGTCGTCCGAGAAAAAATCTCCAGAATCGTGCAAGCGAATCCACTTCCCGTCGTAGCGGGAGTGCGTCAATTCCTTCGCCATGCGCTCCTCCCACTCCTCCGGAGAATCCCGGCATAGTAGAAGATTGCGAATGTGTGCAGCGCGGACGTTCTTGAACCTGTAGGCCCCGACTCGGGCGTAGCAAAGAGATGCACACGCGCCGGCCTGGCTGCACACATTGAAATTCTTGCCGTCGGGAAGTTTGATGACGAAAGCCGGTAGGGTCCAGTTGAAAATACCCTCCTTGCGCAGCTGCGAATTCTGCGTGAGAAGCCTTTTCTCGGCAGGCTTCTTCTTTGCCGGGGCGGTTTCAAGCGTGGTGGTCATTTCATCGTCTCGCAGAGGTCGGGGGTGGTGGCTCGCTCGCCGGGGCAGTAGGGGTGCGGGGCGGTGCAGGCGTGCACGCCGAGCGCGGTGACCCCGCCCTCGGCGCGGGCCAGGACGGCGAAGCCCTTGGCCAGTGCGGTTCGGGACGAGCTCTGGTACCTGCCTCCGAACTGGAGGTCGTCGCCATGGGAGGCGATCTGCTCCAGTGCGTCGGAGCGGGCGCGGTCGATCTCGTCGGCAGTCGCGTGCCGCTGCTCCGCGATGAACATCGGGACCATGAACAGCAGCCAGTCGGCCAACCGCTCGCGGAACCCGTCATCCGATGGCGCACCGGTCCGGGCCTTGGGGTCGAGCAGTACGAGGCCGAAGGGGCCGTGGGAGTCACCGGTCATCGCGGGCTCCCGTGTCGGCGCCGTGGCCTGACGGCTCGATGCCGAGGATGTCGACGAGCGCGACGTCGGTGACCCGGTCCAGCGTGGTGTCGGTGCACGCGGCGGACAGGACGCCCGGCTGGAGGTCTTCGACGTAGCGGCGGATCGCCGCGGGATCGGCGCTCGAACCTTCGGGCAGGCTGAGGAGGAGGGTGAGGTCGTAGAGGGCGGTCCGGGCCGCCTTCACATGCACAACGACGGTGGCAGGGGCAGAGGGGTTCACTGCTGCTCTCGCTTCTTGTGGAGGCGGGCGACGTCGGCTCGCGGCCGCGACGGGGACAGGTCGGCGCTCGCGGCCCGGACGGGTTCCACACCAGATGGGATGCGCCGGCGTAGGGGCGCGGCGCGCCGTTCATGCAGGGTGCCCCCGGCTCGAAGAGCCGAGGGCACCTGGGACGTACTGGGGCACCGGGGGCGGTGCCGGGGGCGAGCCGGTCAGTCGCCGCGCACCGGGCAGTGGGCACGGTGGACGGGCGAGGAGCGGAACTGCGGGGCCTCGTGCTGGTCCCGGGCGTCCATGAGCAAGTCACCGAAGTCCGCCAGGGAGTTGATCGTGACGGAGGGGACGGGAGAGAGGCAGGCGTAGCACGGCGCGATCACGCTGAAGGCCAGCCGGGCGCTCCCGGCGTCGTAGGCGGCGATGAAGAAGTAGCGCCGTCGGCCGTGCGAGAGCTGGACGCGGGCCGCGCGGTAGTGCTGCGCGTCGGGGAACAACGGGTGGTTGGCGTCCTCGTACACGCTCAGCCGGATGCTGTCGTCCAGCCCGAGCCGGTGGCGGAGCAGTGCGGCCACGCCCTCCAGCTCGGATTCCGAATCCAGGATCGTGGGCTCCGGGCCGGAAGGGATGCCGCTTTCCAGGCCGGTCGCGCGGGCGATGGCGGCCCGGAGAGCGGCGTTCTCTATCGCGTCCAGATCAGGGCTGATGGTTCCGGGCATGTCGTCTCCTCGACGGGGATCACAGAAGGGGGGCGAGGCCCGGACCGGCCGGGAGGGGGTGGCCTGGTCCGGGCCTCGTGGCCCCGCCGCCCGGGGGGAGTGGCGGAGGGGCGAGCCGCGCAAGGCGGCTCCTACGGAGTGGTCTTCGCTGTGAGGTGTTCTCCCGCCCTCACAGCAATGACTATACGCACACTCATTGACTTAAGCAATGTGCAGGGCTGTGTTTTCCGGCGCTCTCCACCGGTGCCAGTCCGCACTCCCGGGAGCCGGGCCGGGCTCGGCGCCTCCGAGGGCCGGAGGCCACCGAGCACGGGCTCGCCGCGCCGGCTATGCAGCGAGCGAACCGACCCGGTCCAAGATCTCCTGCGCACAGGCGAACGCTTCCCGCTTGTGCCCGTAGGAGGGGACCCGCAAGTGCATGCACTCGTGGGCGAGCGCGCGGTCGGCGTCCCCCCTTGTCGGCACCATGCTCAGGTTCATCACCATGAGCGGCGTCTCCAGACGGGCGCCGGGCTCTCCCCGGTAGACCTGGGCAACGTAGTGGGGGTGGAAGGCCAGGCCGGTGACCTCGGCGTACCAGGCGGTGTCGAAGGTGAGGGCGAACGGCCGCTCCGCCGCCTGTCTGAACAGTTCGGCGCGCCCCCGGAGCCAACGCGTGTCCACCGGCAGCTGGGCCTCGCTGGGAGGGAGCCTGCTGAGCAGGGCCTCGTGCCGGGCGACGGTCAGCGGGTGCCCGCGGTGGTAGGTCATCGGGACTCACCGCCCTCGCCGGCCGCCAGGCGCTGCGCCAGGTGGAGCAGGTCCTCGGGGGCCATCCCGAAGTGGTCCGCCAGGCGGTCCAGAAGAGCGCCCTCCAGGGCGAGGGGCGCCGGCCGAGACGCCTGGCCGGCCACCGAGGCGGCGTGGGCGGCCTCCACGGCATCGCGTTCCACGTCGAAGAGCGCGGCGAGCCCCTCGGCCGCCTGCGGCGCCAGAGTCTTGGTGCGTCCCTGCTCGAGCATCGCGTACGTGCTGCGCTTGCGCCCCGCGGCCTCGGCCGCCTCCGGCTGGCTGGCGCCCGAGCGCTCGCGCAGCTCCCGCAGTGTCACGACGGTCGGCCGGCACAGGTCGGTGACCTGGCAGCCGAGGGCATCGGCCAGGCGCGAGAGCGTGCCCGGGTCCGGCAGGCGCTCCTCGGCCTCGTACTGGTTCAGGACCGTCACGGTGAGGGCGGCCTGGGAGGCCAGCTGGCTCGGGGTCCATCCACGCCGACCGCGGGCCTGCGCCAGGCGCTGGCCGTCGAAGCTGCTGACGCCGCGTCGCGTGGTCCGCATGCTGGTACCTCCTCCGTTCCTTCGGCGCCGGCCCGGGCGCCGGCGGAGCGCCGCCGGCGAGGTGCCGGCGGCGGGACCATCATGCCAAGACGCTCCGGGCCGGCCGGATGCCGTGGCCGCGGTCACGAGAACTGCCCGTGCCACGAGTCGGAGTCCAGGGCGTCGAGCTGTGCTTCCTCCTTGCGGGTGAGCCGGTCGGTGAAGCGGTCCCAGCGCTGCAGCTCGGCCAGGAGGTCGCCTTCGGCCGGCTGCACGATCGCGGTCTCGCCGGACCGCAGGAGCAGTACGACGTCGCCGTTCTCCTCCAGGTGGGCCCGCGTCCAGCTCAGGCCCCGGCGCCGGGTCGCGCTGAGGTTGAACAGGTAGCCGAGTTCCGCGGACTCCGCGCCGCCGACCAGCGGCCGTATCCATATCAACTGCGGGTCGTCCTGGTCGACGCGGTGGTGACGGGCGAGGGCCTGCAGGAACACCTCGGCGCCCTCGTCGTCGAACACCCTCAGCTGTGCGCCGGCGTCGACCGGGTCCCCGTTGCTGCTGTGACGGCCGGCGATGAGGTCAGCGAGCCGGGTCTGCCAGGTAGTGCTCATGTGGACATTCTCCTTCTGGGCGGGATGGGCCGACGGCCTCAGTGGTTGCTCTTCACGACGTCCTCGACGGGCTTGCCGCCGAGATGGGTGATGCCGCGGGCCTTGAACGACTCCAGCAGCGCCGTGCGCTGGTGCGCGTAGTGGCAGACGATGCGGCTGGGCGCCTCCGCGCCCAACAGGTCGATGCCGTCGCGAAACATGATTTCGTTGTTGGACGCGTTGTGCGTGGCGATCTTCAGAGGATCGCGGGTCAGTCCCGACGCCTTCTTCTTGTCCGGGCTGACCCCGTACTTGTCGCCGTTGTAGGCGTAGTAGTCGGACCGGCGCATCAGGACGGACGGGTCGTCCCAGATCAGCTGGCCGCCGTAGCCCGACGCCGGGGTGTTCGAGACGCGGAGGAAGACGGAGTTCGCCCCGCCCGTGTACTTGTCGGCCTGCTCGGACATGCCGATGCCGCCGCCGATGCCCATGACCGCGCGCTTCTCCGTGGAGGCCAGCACCCCGGTGCCGAACAGGGCGACCATGTCGCCGCTGCCGATGCTGTGCGTCAGCGACCGGCCCTTGTACGCCTCCTTGATCTGCGCCGTCTTGCCCGTGACGTCGAACCGGGACCACGTCAGCCAGCCACCGGACGTCGCCGGCGTGGGGTCGTACCCAGCGCTGGCCGCCAGCGCGTCCCCGCTGTCGAAGCCGGTCGCCTGGGCGACGGCCTCCCTGAGCACCTTCACCTTCTTCGGCAGGACCTTCTGCGCGGCCTCCAGTTGGATGCGCTTGACCTGGTAGTGGAGCTCGTCCTCCCCCAGGCCGATCAGAGACTCGGCGCGCTGGTGCACGATCTCCTGGACCTGCAGGTCCTCCAGCCCCTTGGCCTCGGCGAAGGCGGCCTTCATCCCGGGAGCGTTCGCCAGGTTCTGCGCGGTCACGTTGTTGGCGAGGTAGGTCCATTCGCCTTCGGCGGCCGTCATCGGGGCGTTGACCAGGTGCAGTTGCTCAAGGCGGTCGACGAGCTGCTTGCCGTGGCCGGCGCCGACCGGGGCGTGGACCTCGAGCTGGCCGCGCATCGAGAACTCGGTGCTGTTCGGGTCGTTGGCGGCGTACGGGCGGTACACCGCGCTCCAGCCGTCGCCCAGGTCGATTGCGTATTCCTGCCCGTTTGCCTTGCTGCGGCTCTTGCCGTCCCAGGACGACTCGCCGCTCTGCCCGTCGAGCGAGGCCTGGATGCGGCTGGCGTCGCGCAGCTGCGCGGTGAGTGTTCCCGGCTCCGGCTCGTCCGCCGGGGCCGGTATCTGCTTGGTCACCATCTTGGTGACCGGTAGGCCGTGCGGGTCGAAGTGCGCCATCGGCGCGCCGCCGTTCTGGATCTTCTCGCCGACGGTGTTGACCTGGTCCAGGTAGTACTGGGCCATGGCCTTCTCGTCGTCCGTCAGGTTCGGCGAGGCAAGGACCGTGTTGACGGCGTCGAGGGCCTTCTGGTGCTTCTGGATCGAGGCCTCGGACATCGGGCCGCCGCCCTTGAGCTTGTGCTGCACCGAGGTCGTCGCTGCGGTCACCAGCTCGGCGAGCTGCGCCTTCTTGTCGAGCGCCAGCCGCTCCTTGGTCTCCTCCTCGACCTGGACGTCCACCATCTTGGTCCCCGACACGCTCAGCGCGTCGAGCAGCTTGCCCTCGGCCTCCTCACTGACGTGCGCGAGCAGTACCTCGCGGGGACCGTCGGGGGAGAGGTAGGAGACCAGCGCCGCCTGCGAGTTGAGGAAGTCCTCGCCTCCGACCAGGATCGGCGTGCCGAGGGCTGCGCCGGCCACCGGAGCATCCGGAACGGGCGTCAGCGGCGGATCAACGTCCTCCGGCTCCTCCTCCGGCTCGTCCTCGACCTCCTCCTCGAACGCGGGTCCGGCTCCGGCTGCGCCTTCGGCAGCCTCCTCGGCGGCGGGAGCGAGAGCGGCGCCCTCCTCCTCGGCCGGCTCGTGCGCTGCCTCGTCCTCGGCAGCCTCGCCCACGGGGCCGCCCGTGGCCTCCGGCTGCTGCTCCTCGGGCTCTGCGGCCGGCGGCATCTCACCGCCCGCCTGCCCGCCGAGCACCGGCTCACCGTCGGTTGTCCATGCACCGCCCTGCTCGGCGAGCGGCACCTCGCTGGTGAAGTCGGGCATCAGCATCGACGCCAGCAGCGCCGGGTCAATCTCGTTCACCGGCTCGGGGCCGGTAGCCGCGAGGTTCGGCGGCGCCGGGGGTGCCTCGGTCGAAACCGTCGGGGAGACGGCGTAGGACTCGTGGCTGCTCTTCGAGTTGGTGCCCATCACTCAGCTCCGTGCTTCAGCGACGCCGCCTGCGGCATCTTCAGGTCCTTGACGAAGAACTCCGCGAACGCCTTGCGGAGGTTCTGCTTGCGCTCGACGGCGTGGTCGAGGAACGCCTCGGCGATCTGCTCGGTGCTGACCTTCGCGGCAGAGATGCCGTGCTTCTTGGCGGCCTGCTTGCGCATCGCGGGCACCCAGTGCACGCCGCTGCCGGCCTTCGCGCCCTCGTACGCGGTGGAGTGCAGCATGGAGCGCCACTGGCTGTCCGGGATCGCCTCGAAGTTCTTGAGCACCGGCTGCACGACGGCGTGATTCACCTTGACGCCGTCGGCCAGGCCGCCGCTGAGCGCAGCGGAGTAGAGCTTCTGGTGGACCGGGTCGTACGACCCCCCACCGGAGGGGGCGTAGCCGAGGGAGAGCTTGTCGCTGCCCCAGTGCTTGAACGCCTGACCTCGGTCGATCTGAACCAGGCCGCCCGACGCGGTCCGCAGCACGTTGGCCGGGTGGCCGTCGTGGTCGCCGACCATCCATGAGCCGACGTGGGAGCGCACGATCGAGTCGACGTCCGACTGCGACCACTTGTGCGGGTCGGAGGCGAAGTGGCTGGCGCCCTTGAGCATCGGCTGGACACTGCCGACCTTGCCACCCACTTCCTTGACGTACACCGGGACGGCCGGGACACCACCCAGCGAAAGCGCATGGGAGGCGGCCGCCTCCGAGTGGGCGATCACCCCGCCGTTGTGGTCTGCCTTGAACAGCCAGCTGGAGCCGTCCGGCGCGGAGTGAAGGGACTTGCTGTAGGTGCCGCCGAGGTTGGCGGGCGTCCCGGCGCCGAAGCTCCACGAGCCGACGACGTCGGAGTCGATCCGGGCCGGCACGTCCTGAGAGGTGGCCTTGACCTGCTGGAGGTCGGCGATCAGCGCCTGGACCTTGCCGTTGAACGACCCCGGAGCGGCAGGCTTCTTCGGGGCCTTCGGGATCGGCTTCGTCGGTCCCGCCGTGGCGGCCTGGGCGAGCTTCTGCGCCTGCACGGGGCTGGCGCCCATCTTGATCGCGGCCTCGACCTTGCTCTCCTGGGTCAGACCGCCGGTGCCCGCAGCGCCTGCGGCGGCCGCGGGCGGAGCGGACGCAGTGCCCGTGCTGCTCGCGAGCTTGGACTTGAGGGCGTTGACCGCCTCGTCGGAGGCGAGCGGGGACGCGGCCTTGGCGGCCGCGGCCGCCTGCTTCTTGGCCACCGTCGCCTGGACCTTCGCGTTGATCGCGTCCTTGTCCAGCGCGGGGTTGAAGCTGGCGGCGATGTAGCCCTGAAGCTGGGCACGGTTGGCCTTGCCCGGGTCCGGCATCCCCAGTTCGCCGGCCACCGCACGCAGATCCCCGACCTTCTGGTTCTTCGCCCAGGCGTTGAACTCGGTGGTCAGCGCCTTCGGGTCGACCTGGTGGGTGTTGAGGAGCGCGGGGTTGGCGAATCCGATGTCGACGGGAGACTGCAGGGTCTCGTGGATCCACCCCTGCGCCTCCTGCTGCAGCGTGTGCAGCTCGCCGGTGCTCTTCGCCCAGGAGGCGACCTGGGCCGCGGCCTCGGGGCTGCCGGCCAGGTCGGGCAGCGTCAGCTCGGTGTGGATGTCCTGCTTGCCGCCCTGATGGACGTCCAGGGCGTTGTCGAGCGCCTTGAGCTGGTCCTTCCGCGCCTGAGCGGTCGCCTTCAGCGCCTCCTTCTCAGCCTCGGGCGTCCCCGTGCGCAGCAGGCCGACGAGTTCGACCGGCTTGAGGTGCTGGGCCTCGGTCAGGGACATCTCCCCCGAAGCCAGAGCCTCCTGGACCAGCGGCATCACGGTCGACTGGTTGATCTTGGCGACCGCCAGGGGGTCGCCGGTCCACACCTGGATCTCGTTCTTCTTCGTCTCCAGGTCGGGGGTGTCGGGCGAGTGCGCGGTCAGGACCTGCTTCTCCGCGTCGAGGAGGTTCTTCAGCTTGTCGCTGTCCAGCACCCCCTTGGCGTAGGCCGCCTCGTGGCTCGCCTGGGTCCACGCGTCCACCGCGGCCTTGAACTGGTCCGGCGTCGCGGCCCACGTTCCGGCCGGCGCGTCGGGGGCGCCGCTGGTGCCCTCGATCTGCTGGAGGTCGGCCAGGGTCATCCCGCCGACGGTTTGTCCGGCCGCGAGCTGCTCGTACCTCTTCTGCGCGGCGGCCTGGATCTTCTGCTTGGACGGGATGTCGTCGTTGTAGTACGGGTCGAGCCAGTGGACGAGGGGGTGCTGGCTCTTCCCGGACAGGCCGACCAGGGCCGGGTGTTCGAACCCCTTGGCAGCGGCGATCTGCTGCAGCTCTTCCGGGTCGAGCGCGTTGAGGTAGGCCAGGGACTGGGCGCGCAGGGCGTCGAGCTGCGCCTTGACCTCCTCCTCGGAGGCGCCCTCCTCCTTCAGCTGCTCGATGGCCTCCCGGGCGGCCTTGATCTGGTCGGCGAAGATCTCGTACCGCTCGACCGGGTCGTCGGGCAGCTCCGGGTAGTTGCCGGTCGCCACGCCGTTGCCGACCGCGAGGGCGTCCAGGTTGTCCATGGCCACCATCAGGTCGGTCGTCGCCTTGACGAGGCCGTCGCTGAGCTCGGGCTCCGCCGGCGCGGCGGACAGGCCGACGCCCTCGCCTCCCTCGACGGTCTCCGGAGCGCCGGCCGGAGCTATGGCATACGAGGAGTGGGAGCTCTTGGAGTTGGTGCCCATCACGCACCGGTCCGCGGAGGCAGCGCGGGGATGACCTCGCCGAGGAGCTCGTCCAGGAGGAGATCAGCGGCGTGCCGCAGGTCCAGGGCGCCCTCGGGCAGGTCGGCCGCGGCGATCTGGCATGCGCCCGACTCGGCCTCCCACCGGGCGATCCGCTCGGGCGAGACTCCCTCGGCCAGCCGCTCGCGCCAGGGGTTGGCCTCGTCGTAGACCAGGGGCACCCAGACGACGTGCTGCGCCGGCTCGGCGTCTTCGGCGGTGTCCAGCGCGAGGACGGCGACGGGGTCGACGGGCATCCCCAGGGCGGGGTGCCAGACCATCAGGATCCACAGCTTCCAGGTGGTCTCGGCCTCGGGTGCAGTGCTCGTCGGCTGTGGCGCGGGGGGTGTCGACATGGCGGAAGCCCTCCTTTTTCGGGTTCGACGGATAGAGGTGTCGAACCCGGCCTCCGTGTGACCGAGACCCGGGGAGAAATCTCCGCCCGCCCCGGGAAGCGCGACCGCCCGCCGACCGGGATCGGTCGGCGGGCGGTTCGGGGAGCGGGCGCGGCGCGGTCGATCACACGCCGGCCACCGCCCTGTGCCGGCCGGCGGCCTTCGAGGCGGCGTACAGGGGAGCAGCGGGGGAGGCCAGGCCGTGCAGCCGGGCCCGGTACAACAGGGCGATGGTCAGGCCGTCGGTGATCTGGCCGTCGCGCACCATCCCTTCCGCCTCCTCGAACGTCACGGTGAGCGCCTTGCGGATGCCTTCGGAGGTGGCGAGCGCACCGACCGAAGTGATCAGCGCGGCGAAGAGGCGGACCTCGTCGCCCAGGGCACCGGTGTCGGGGTGGACCCGGCCGAGGGCCAGCAACTCGGGGGCGTGCGCGCCGATCTCCTCGCCCAGCTCCTTGGCCGCGGTGTCGGTCGAGGTCAGCCCCGCCGCGCCGAACCCGCGGGGAGCTTCCAGATGCCAGGACCGGGTGGCGTGCCGGAAGTGCTCGACGAGCACGAGCCTCCCGTCGGGGAGCATCGGGAGGACGGCGGCGCCGGGCTGGGGGGAGGCGCTCATCGTGCGCAGGTAGGTGCCGGGCCGGCCGCCGGGGAAGGTCACGGCGTCGCAGAGCACGATCCGCCTGGTGTCCTGGTAGATGACGCCTCCGGCACGGGCGACCGCGTCGGGGGAGGTCTCGATGTCGATTCCGCCGGGCGTGTTCGTGAACCATTCGGGCCGGGCGGCCCTGAGAGCGTCGTACTCGTGCATCGTCGGTGTCCCTTCGGATGGAGGTGCCGGTGGCCGGGTGTACAGGCCCGCTCGCGGCTGGACCGTGGTGGCAGGTGCCCGGTCGAGGGCGGGTTCTGGTAGCCCGGGCCCGGGGTCGGCATATAGAGGTGCCGCGCGGGGCCTTCGTGTGACGGCTGCTCATCGGGGCGGCAGGAGCGAGGCCATGAACTGGACTGTGGACGCGAAGGCGTCGCCCGGCCGGGCGTGGACGTCCTCACGGCCGTTCGCGGTCATGATCGCGCCGTGCAGCGCGTACTGGTGGGGATTCTGGCTGACCAGGGTCAGGCGGTTGCCGAAGAGCGCGACCACCTGGGCGATCCTGTCGATCCGCGACAGGCCGGTGAGGATGATCGGCATGTCGGCCGGCAGGTTCTCCGCGAGCCAGTAGAGACCGGGCAGCGCCCACGTGTCCCAGTTCGAGTTCTCCCTGACGGTCTGCAGGTTGACGGCGATCGCCGGCGGCGGCACGTCCTCGATCCAGGAGATGTAACGCTCCAGGTCCTCCAGGCGGAACCAGTAGATGTTCGGAACGGTGGGCACACCGGCGTCGGCGAGCTCCTGGGCGATCAGGAGGCACCGGCGCATGTTGAGCAGGTGCTCGGTCCTCGGCCAGTTGCCGTAGATGCTGAAGTTGGGGGCGAGGACCAGGTCCCAGCCCTGGGCGGCGATCTCCTCGACCAGGCCGTCCCGCTTGCGGTACGTCCAGAGCGCTTCGACCAGCGGGTCCTCTCCGTAGCCGACGAGGACGGCCTTCTGGTTCTCGCGCAGGGCGAGGACCTCACGGGCCTGCTTGCCGGCGAAGCGCGGGTAGATCGAGTGCGTGTCGGGCGAGAAGACGCGGCGGAGGCCAACCCCGTACGCGGGCCAGCGCAGGCTGGCGTCCAGCTGGGTGACGTTCGAGCCGTCGGTCATCGGGATGAAGGCCGGAAGCTCGGGCAGGGTGCCGTCGATGGTGATGTCGTCGAACGTGAGGGTTCCGCCGACATCGGCCATCCACTGCGCGATGTCCGTGCGTGATCCGCAGCGGATCGGGCAGCCGCCGCACGCACCGGAGGGCGAGCCCGCCTCGGTCGCGGAGCAGCCGCAGTACGAGCAGTCCGAGTTGCTGCCCGAGCACAGCGGCTCGACGGTTGCCGGGCCGCCCCGGCCGTCCGGGCCGGCCCAGAACGCGCAGGCGCGGCAGTCGCAGCCGCGGCCGGGCAGGGGCAGCGGCTGGCCGACTCGGGGCATCTGAAGGGAAACGATGGTCATGCGGCGGTCTCGCTCTCTTGGATCGGGGTGGGGTTGGCGGTGTCGGCCAGGTGCTGTTCGAGTTCGCGCAGCGCCAGGCGCAGTGACCCGCGGTCGTACCGGGGGACTTCACGTCCCGCACGGACCTCGGCCAGCAGGCCGCGGAGTCCTTCGAGGGCGCTGCGGACCACCTGGGAGTCCGCAGCGGGAGCCGGAGGTGGAGCCGGTGGCGTGTCCTGCGCGGGGGGAGTGAGAACGGCGGCGACAGCTGGGCGCTCGACCTGGCCGTCGGGCCCGGCGTCCTCGATGTCCTCCTGGGCCTCGTCCGTTCCGTCGGTGTCCGTGTCGGCGGGGCTGAGGGGCTCGGGGACACGGGTGAGCGCGCGGCGGCGGCCGTCGTTGGCCCGCTCCAGACGTTCCTCCGCGGCCTCGATCACCTCGTCGGGCTCGAGTTCCGGTGCCGTCAGGCCGATGTCGACGGCACTGGGCAGCAGGTGCAGTCGGCTGCTGCCCTTCAGCGCCGCCCAGATGTCGGCCGCCGCGGCCTCCCGCCCGCGGCGCAGCGCCGCGAACTTGATCCTGGTGTTGAGGCGGACGGCCTCCTCGTCCATCTCCTCGGTCAGCTCCCGGGGCAGCTCCCGGAAGGCGCGCACGAGTTCGGTGGCCTTGCGCTCGGTGAGCTGGAGGCCGAGGCGGCTGAGGACCTCGGTCCAGGGTGCCGCGCAGCTCTGGTCCGTACCGCGGATCTTCTCCAGCGCCTTGAAGCGCTCGACGCTGTCGGTGATGGCGTAGACGTGGCCCGGGACGGGCTTGCCGGCCCGCAGCAGCTTGCCGACCAGCACGGCGCACCGCTGGTACATCAGGGCAGCGGCCTGCTCGCCCGGGCGCAGCGGCTCCCGGGCGAAATTTTCCACAAACCTCCACATATGCCGCTCTTCGTCGCTGAGTGGACCCGGGCACACAACGGCGGCCAGCGCCGCGAAGTGCGGGTTGTCCGGCAGGTTCTGAGCACCCCAGCGCATGGCCCGCAGGCGGCGCTCGCCGGTGACCAAGCGGATGGTCGGGGCGCGGCCGGCGACGGTGATCTCTTCCGCCAGGACGGGTTCGAGCATGCCCACGACCGACATCGACGAGATGAGGTCGGACAGCTCCTCCGGGGCGGTCACGTCGCCGGGCTTGCGCCCCTGGGGCTCGGTGAACGGACTGCCCGGTCCGCGCATCGGGAGCATCTCGAAGCGGCGCTGCCTCAGCTTGGCGCTGCGGTGCAGGATCTCGGTCAGCTGGATCATGCTGCCGCCCTCGGGCGGCGCGTCTTCCACCGTGGCGATGGTCATGAGCTGGTGTCCTTCGTGCGGTGGCGGCGCGGCCGGCGGGCCGCGCCGGCTCACTGAGCGGTCTTGAGGTACAGGTCGGTCAGCGGAGGCCGCTGCTCGGGGGTGCCGCGCAGGAGCGGCGTGAAGATCGGCTCGAACGGGCCGCGCTCCTGCAGGAGCTGCAGGGTGGTCACGCCGATCGACAGCCGGCCGGCCAGACGCGAGAGCCGCGGATCCGCCCGGGTCAGGGTGTAGAGGTCTTCGGTCCGCGCGGCGAGCCGGGAGGCGAGCGTGGGTGAGGGCCTGCCGTCCAGGACCACCAGGAGCCGGGGGAAGACGGGGTAGGTGTACTGCCACGCTGGCCTGGTCGACGCCGCCGACCGGCGGGCCCGGTCGGGGTGCTGCGGCACGTACTCGTGCATCCGGCCGTACGCCGCGATCTTGGCCGCCAGCCGGGCGGCCGTCATCGTGGCGCGGTCCAGCTCCAGGAACAGCGTCATCATCGCCCGCTGTCCCCGGCGCACATGCACGTAGCTCAGGACCGCGTCGCTGATGACGTGGTCGTCCTCGAAACGGCGCTGCCCGTCCCGGATCCGGTGGGCGACCTCCGGTGTCCAGTCGAGCGGGCCGCACTCGTGCCCCAGCCGATCCGCGTGCCGCGCGAAGGCGATGCCCGTCTCGTTGACCGCCAGCGTGTGCAGCTGCCGGGCACCGGCGACCGCCTCCGGCGTGATCCGGTAGGGCCGCGGCTGAAGCTCCCCGCCGTCCTCCACGGACTGCGCGCCCTCCTCAGTCAGGAACCACAGGTACGGCGGCTTGGTCGGGCGCCGCGTCTTGCGCTCTCCTTGCACGGCCGCCTGGGGCTGGTGGCTGGCCCAGATGCGCTGGACCAGGCCGGCCGCCAGGAGGCCGCGCAGCTGACGGCGCAGGTAGGAGGCGCTCGCCGCCGGCAGCAGCAGCCGCTGCAGCTGGTCGGTGGACATCACCCGGTGCTGGTACAGCACATGGAGCACCCGGGTGCCGATGGAGTGGAAGCTGGCGCGCTGCTCCACGCTCGGAGCAGGGGCGTCGGTGATCACGCTCATACGACCACCGAGCCGCCGGCCGGGCCGTCGTCCTCGTCGTACGGCGGCTCGTCCTCGTCATACGGCGGTTCCTCGTCGTAGGAGCCGCTGATCACCGTGCCCGGGTCCTTGCTGATCCGAACCCGTCCGCCCTCGGCTGCGTCCTCGACCTGGACAGGGGCGCCGTCGTCTACGACGCCCCCCTGGTCGCGGGGCACGTCGTCGTCATCGTCCGGCTGCACCTGGATCGAGGCGAGGGCACGCATGATGCGGTTGTCGAGCCGACGGAGATCGTCGAGGATGTCCCGAACCGGGCGCCGGCGCAGGTTCTGGTCGACGGACGCCGACAGCTTCGGCAGATCGTCGGGACGGTGGTAGTCCTCGTACAGCTCCTCGACGCTTGCACCCCGCACCCGGAACGGGTCGGTGCGCCCGTCGGCGAGAGTCACCGACATCACGTAGTTGTACGGCCGCAGGGCGGTGATGGTGTCCGGCTCGACCTTCTTGCCCCAGCGCCGGGTCACCAGCATCGCCTCGTCGACGTCGCTGGCGGTCGTCGAGAGCACCGACAGGTTCTGCAACAACCCCTGCCTGGTCGTCGGGGTCAGACGCTGCGCCATCTGCGTCATCGCCAACAACTTCACCCGGAACTTCCTCAACTGCTCCGCGATCGCAGCCAACGTGCCCTTGCTGGCCCCGTCGACCGCGGTGAGCTCGTCGATGAAGCAGTAGAAGTCCTTGCGGTCCGCCACGGGTATGTCCCGGCGCGACAGACCGGCCCGGAACAGGTCGTAGATCAGCAAGCACGACACGATCCGGTCGGTGTCGCCCGTACCCGACGGGCAGATGAAGACCACCTTGCCCTGGTCCATGGCGGTGCGGATGTCGTAGGTGGACAAGGACGACCCGAGGAACGCCTTCACGGCGTTGCTGCTGTCGAGACGCTCGATGATGTTGGTGACGACGGGCGTCGCCTCGCCCGGGTACTTCTTGTAGGTCTTCTCCCAGAAGTCCCGCAGATTCTTCGACAGGTAGGGGACGACCGCGTCGCGCCACTCCTCGTCGGTGAGGATCGTGCGGATCTGGAAGATCGTCGGGGCGAGTTCGGGCTTGCCGGCCTTCGCGAGCAGCAGGGACAGCTCCACGAGCGACTCGACCGAGCGGGTGAGGATCGTCTTGGCACGGCCCGCCGAGTCGCTCCAGTTCAGCGCGCTGGAGAAGCCCGTGACCACGTACTGGACGATGTCGGGGATGTCCTCCTCTTTGCGGTTCTGCATCGACAGCGGGTTCCAGGACGCGACCTTGGCGTTCATGTCGGGCGAGGTCAGGTCGATCTCCCAGATCCGCGGCGCGAGCTCACGGTGCGCGAGGTACGGCCGGGCCCGCTGCCAACCGTCCCCATGCGGGTCCAGGAACAAGATGCCGTGCCCGTTGTGGGCCAGCGCGATGGCCTGGACGAGGGACATCTCCGTCTTGCCGTAGCCCGCCTTGCCGAGGAACAGGGCGAAGAGCAGGTAGCGCAACGGGATGCCGGCCAGGCGCTCGCCGCCACCGGGCCGGGAGACCCAGCCGAGCGGGAGCAGGTCGGGCTGGCCGGTCCACGAGGGCAGTCCCGGGTGGGGCGGCGGGACCACACCGCCGGAGCGCATCACGTTCGCCGCCGAGTTGTGCTTGGTCGGGGGCTTCAGCAGCCCGGCGATCTCCTCACCGGTCACCCATCCGCGTCGGCGCGGGGCGAAGAGCCCCGTTTCGAAGCGACGATCGAAGTGCTGACGGTAGAACACCGAGTCGGCGCGCAGCCGGGTGAGGCCGAGGTTCAGCCCGACAGGCCGCAGGTAGTTGTCGCCCGCCCAGCCCTCCAGGGCCGCGAGGAGCTGGTCCAGCAGAAGACGCGGCCGGTGCGGGTCGGTCGAGCAGGTGCGCAGGAGCAGCTGAAGGTCGAAGACCGGGTCGACACCCGGGTGGAACTTCCCCATCGCGGCCTTCATGTCGGTCGCGTTGAGCATGCGCTGCGCCCGGGGGCGGCTGCCCGCGGCGGGACGCTTGGCCTGGGCGCCGCGCATCTCGGCGGCGATCTCCGAGCCGATCGAGGACAGCCGGTCGAGGCTGAATCCGGAGCCGCCCCCGCCCTGGCGCGGCATCCCAGGGATGGCCGGCATGTCGTTCGGCGAGCGCCGGGCGGCAGCCAGGAGCCGACTGCGCCGGCGGGCGACCTTGCCCGCAGCGACGGGGACCAGGTCCAGGACGAGGTCGGCTCGCTCCTGGAGGGAGGTGCGGACATCGGCGACCGCGGCGGCCAAGGCCTCGAGCGGATCGGGCTTCAGCGGGACGTCCCGCAGGGCCAGGTGGTCCGGCAGCGCCAGGGCCAGTTCGGCGCGCGCGACGTGGAGTCGGCGCTCGGCGGCTGGCGGGGTGTCCTTGGACAGGCTCACGGCCGCGTCAGAGTCGGACGACTTGCTCATGATCGTTTTCCTTCGTGCGGGCGGTCAGGCGGCGGCGGTCGAGGCGCTGGTGCCGTCGTTGTGGACGCCGAGTCGGATCTTCGGACGCTCGGGCTTGCTCTCCCGGCCGGTGACCGCGCGCAGCTCGCACTGGGCGTAGCCCTGGTGGCGCAGCACGGTCGTGGCGCGGGCGGGCCCTTCGACGCGGAGGGTCAGCGGACCGCCGACGGACATCAGCCGCACGCGCATCGCGGTGCCGCGGGCCGGCAACGCCCAGCGGGACGTGCTGCGCTGGGCCCGCGCGATCTGCTTCGCGAAACGCAGGACGTCCTCGAGCGCCGGGTCGAAGCCGTTGGTGGGGAGCACCTCGAAGGCGGTGCGGTTGCTCAGCGTGGACCGGCTCATCAGCCGCTGCACCGAACTGACGGCGACGGCGACGAGGAGGGCGCAGGCGGCGACCCACCACAGGTTGCCCATGGCCCAGTCCTGGGCCTGCTGGGCGAGTTCGGGGAGGTTGCCGACGCCGGAGACGATCTCGTCGATCACGTCGTTGGTCGTCATCGGCGGTTGGCCTTGCTACTGACCGGGGCGGTCTTCGGGTACTCGGGCATGGGATGGCTCCAGGTGGCATCAGTCGGAGTTCGGCGGATGCACATAGAGGTGCCGAAGTGCCCAGGGGTGTGACAGTCCGGGCCGAGAACTTCCAGGCCGTTCCTCTGGTGCCGGGCCGCGCTGGGCGGCGGCCCGGCACCGGGGCGTCATCCGATGTGGCGCATCTCGACGATGGTGTTCATGGGGCCGGCGGATCCGGTCCACTGCGACAGGGGCGTGATCCGGACGGGCTTTCCCGTGCGCGGTGCCTCGATGACCTCGTTGTTGCCGATGTACATGCCGACGTGGCCGGGGGCGGAGGCACTGCCGTCCGATCCGGGCGTGAACAGCAGGTCGCCCGGCGCCAGCCGGGACACGTCGCTGACGTGCGTACCGGACTTGACCTGGTCGAAGGTGACCCGGGGGAGGTTCACGCCGGCCGATGCCCACGCGTACTGCATGAGGCTGGAGCAGTCGCAGCCGTTGTTCCGGGCGTGGTCGAAGGGGGGTTTGCAGTCCCCGCCGTACTGGTACATCGTGTCGAGCGCGGTCCTGGCGGTGGCGATCGCCTGCGCGGCGCCGCCCGATCCCTGGGGCAGGGGAACGTTCCCGCCGCTGTCGAGGGCGGCCCACTTCCCGGCCAGGTCCCGGATCGCCTTGACGTAGTTGCGGGTCTCGGTGATGGGCGGGATGCCGCCGGCCTTCTGCACGGCGTAGGGGCCGGCGTTGTAGGCGGCGAGCATGTTGTCGGTCTTGTCTCCGGCGACGTCCTTCACCTGGTCGGCGAGGTAGCAGTCGTAGGCGATCGCCGCAGGGATGGCGTCCTGGGGGTTCCAGACGTCCTTGACGCCGTCGCCGTTGCCGTCGACGCCGTGCTCTGCCCAGGTGGTGGGGATGAACTGCGCGATTCCGTCGGCGATCGGCTTCTTGACCTTCTCGCCCGTCTTGGGGTCCTTCACCCACTCGAAGGACTGGGCGGTCGGGTCGAAGCTGCTCTCGCTGTAGATCTGCGCGGCGATCAAGGAGGCGGTCACCTCGGCGCACCCGTACTTCCCGATGTTGTTGAGGATGAGCGTCCTGTACTCGGCGGGCACGGGTGCGTTGTCCGCGATGCCGCCTCCGAAGCCGGCGTTCTCCATCCCGCTGCCGGTGTTGTCGCTGCCCACGGCTATTGCGACCGCGATGACCGCGGCGATGACGATGGTGATCAGGAGGGCGCCCAGGCTGGTCAGGGCGAACATGACCTTCTTCATCTGCGGCCCCTGCTCACGCGTCGGGCAGCGCGGTGACCAGCCAGGTTCCGGCCTGGCTGCGCTGGAGCTTGAGGGCGACCTGCTCGTCCGTGCCGGTCGGCTTGCCGGCCGCAGGGGTGACGGTCAGCCGGTACCACACCCGAACCCAGGCCGTGTCGGCCGTCGGAGCGGGGGCGCCGTCGGGAACGGCGACGCGGGAGATCTCCGCTGCGACGAGCGCCTGGGCGTGGGTCCACTGCTGCCACTGGCGTGCGCTGCCAGGGGAGGTGGTCGTCAGCTGCTCGGCCAAGTCCTTGCTGACGTAGGCGCCGGCTCGGCGGGCGGCGTCGTCGTAGGAGCCGTCCTTCCCCGGCCGGGCGTCGTGCCCGGTCCAGGCGAGGAGGAACCGGCGGGCGGCGGTGGCGACGTCCTCCGGCACCGGAGCGACGCTCGGGGCATCGTCGCCGGCCGGCGACGTGGAGGGGCTGGTGCTGGAGGAAGGCGTCACCGCCGGGTGGCTTGGGGCGCTGTCCGAAGGCTCGGTGCTGCTCTCCGCCCGGGGCGTGGCCGCAGTCGGTGCCGAGGCCGGCCTCGGAGCGGACGACGGTCCGTGGGTCAGCAGCGCGATGCCGACGCAGGCGAGAAGGGCTGACGCCGCGAGAAGTGCCACAGTGCCCGCGGTGCGGGGGCGTCGCTGGCGATCGGTGTGCGGCATGGGGGTACCCCGTCCGGTGGTTCGAAGTGGTCGCGCGACGACGGCGCGAGAAGGGAGCGGGGCTGGTGGGGCCCGCGGGGCGGGCCCCACCAGCGGGATCAGGACTTCGGGCTCGGCGGTCCGGTCGGCCGGGTGGCGCGGCGGATGCGGCGTGGTGTCCCTGAGCTGGAGCTCGGAGCGGCCGGCGTGCTGCCTGTGCCCGGGCCGGCCGCCTTGGGTGCCGGGGCCTTCGGCGGGTTGGGCAGGGCCGGAACCGATGCCGGTCCGCCTGCGGACTGGCCCTTCGGCGGTGCCGCCGGCGTGCTCTTCGAGGCCGCCTTGGGCGCGGCCTTCGGCGCGGATGTGCCAGGGCGCGGGGCCGTTCCGGGAACGCGGGGAGCGGTGGCCGCGACCCGGGTCCCCATCGGCGTGGACGGCTTGGGCGGGGCCGTGGGCTGCGCCATCCCGAGCTGGATGTTCGCGCCGTGGCGTCCCACGAACCGGCTTGCCGTCGCGACGTTGCGCACGTACTCGTCCTTGAACGCCTTGGCCTCGCCGAACTTCTTGTCCACCTGGGCGGCCGTCCGGTCCTTGACCGCGGTGAGCTGGCCCTTGACCTGGTCGGTGCGGGCCTTCGCGGTCGCTGTGCCCCGCTTGGCCGCGGCGACTCCCCGAGGGATGCCGACCGGTGCGCCGACGGTGGCCAGGGCGGTGAACTTGGTGGCCTTCCACCCGTACTTGCCGGCTGCGGCCGCCACCTTTCCGGTGGCCATGGTGGCCCGGCCGCCCCTGGTCTGGGACAGCTTGTTCGCGGCGGCCGTGGCCAGGCGCTTCTTCAAGGTCTGCTTCGCCACGTTCTGCGCTGCGATCTTCGCCGCCGTCGCGGTGCCGCCGGTTCCGACCGCGGTCGCGACGTTGGTGGCCAGCCTCGCGGCCGCGCGCACCCGCCCGCCCTTCTTCCCGGCCTGCGGCGGACCGGTCCAGAGCTGTTTGGCGGTGCGGCCGACCTTGCTGAGCGGCTGGGTGACCTTCCGCGCTTCGCCGCGGGCCTCACCCCAGACTTGCTTCAGGCCGGGGGCGGTCTCGGCGTACCGACCGGGGGTGTTGAAGACGCTCTGCCGCGAGCCGCCGACGCGCGCGTTGGCCAGGCGCCTGTTGAGGTTGACGCTGATCTGCCGGGCGGTCTCCTTGATCTTCTTGTGGCCGGCCAGCCCGGCGATCGCGGTGATGTCGATGGCGATGAACTTGACCGCCAGGACGCTGCCGGTGTCGGCGCGGACGAGCGCGATGATGATCAGGATGAAGATCGCCAAGAAGAGGATCGACAGGACCACGGCCAGTACGGCCTTGGTGATCGCCGACACCCAGCGCCACAGGACGGCGCGCCCGCCGCCGGGCAGGATGCCGGCGCACAGCGCCCAGTGGCCGCGGATGCCCTCGAAGGCGATCCAGCCCTGCGCGGTCAGGAAGCCGCCGGTGACCAGGACCACCAGGACCGAGACGATGATCGCGGCCAGGGCGACGAACGCGGCGCTGAAGGTGAGGTCGGCGGACGCCTTCTTCGCCTGGATCTTGGTGTTCTGGCCCTGGCACGCCTTGGTGAACTGGTCGCCGGCGTTGAGGAGCTGGTCGCTGTAGGACGCGCCGCCGGGGTTCGCCCGGGTGGCCTCCCAGAAGTTCAGGCCCTTCTGCTGCCAGTTGTATTCAACGAGCTTGGCCTTGGCGAACGCCTCGGCGCACTTCCCGTCGAAGACCTGCCCATAGAGCATCAGCTGGGTCGGCTTGACGATGAAGGCATCGACTAGGGCGTCGGTGATCGGCTTGCTGACGGTGGCGGTCTGGGCCTGAGTACGGCTGGGGTCCTCGGACAGCACCAAGCTGGAGATCTGCAGGGACAGGTCCTTCGACTTGCCCAGCAGACCCTCCTGGGACAGCAGCATCGTCGACCCGCCGGGGCTGGGCTGGTCCTGGGTCCCGAGCAGCACCTGGGCCGGCGAGAGCAGCACCGTGGTGGCGATCGCGGCGACGACCAGGGAGACGCCGGCCTCGGCGAAGCCCCGCGACTTCTGCTTGAACATGATGTGCCAGCCCGCGTAGACGCCCGCGAACGTGAGGAACAGACCCGGCAGGCCCAGCCGGTTGATGACCTGGTCGCGGATCGTCGTGGCGATGTGGTCGACCGGGCCGACGAGGATCTTGGCCAGGCCGAAATCCAGCGCCCACTTGATCAGCCAGCAGGCGAAGCCGATGAACCACTTCGCGACGCCGAAGAACAGCTGGGCCAAAATGTTCCAGATCTTCAGGTCGATGTCGGTCCAGCCCCCGGTGTCCGCGCTGACGGTGTAGGCGGAGATCGGGACGCCGTACTGGTCCTTGACGTTGAAGGGCTGAAGGAGGCCGTCGGAGCCGTCCGCCGGCGACGTGCTCAGGTCGTCGACTGGCTTGCCGTCCGGCGGCGCCGGAGACAGACCCGGCCGCGGCTCGGTGATCGGGTTCGTCGGCGTCGGGTTGGGCGCTGGCGTCGGCTTGGGGGACGGGGTGGAGCCCGGAGCGGAGGGGGCCGGGCCCGGCGACGGCGTCGGGACCGGGTCGGCCCATGCCAGGGCGGCGAACAGCGCGAGGAAGACGGCGATCGGAATCGCGAGGAGCCAGACCCGGCGGCGGCCGGTCTGCGGGCGCGGGCGGCGCACCGTTGCGCGGCGGGCGCTCATGCAAAGCTCTTCTCAAGCACCGGGACCGCGTCCAGCTCGTCGACGTCGGCGTCCTTGCCGCCAGGGGTGGTGTGGATCGCGTCGGCCGCGCGCTCATCCGCCGGGATCAGGACCTTCATGCCGCCGATCCGCTTGCGCAGGTCGCGGTACAGGCACTCGCCGGCCCGCAGCAGCCGCTCGGTGTCGGAGACGTTGATCGGGCTCAGGTTCTCCGTGATGACCTTGAGCATCTGCGGGTCGGCCGGGTCGAGGTCCAGGAACTCCAGGCACCGGCTCGCCAGGGTCTTGCCGCGGTGGCGGAAGACGAAGATGTGGGACAGCAGTGACCGGATCTTGTCGCCGATCTCGTTCCGCGGGCCGATGTCGTAGGGGTCGTGGCTGCCGGCGAAGACGCCCGCGAAGTGCTTGCGGCCGTCCGCGATGATCTCCAGGAGCAGGTTGGAGCCTTCCGCGCTCGAGGTCAGCCACCAGCACTCGTCCAGGAACACGCCTGTGAACTCGGCCGGGTTGGAGAAGGCAATCTCGCGGCACAGGGCCGTGATGAGGTACATCAGGCGCCAGCCGAAGAGCTTTTCGATCTCCAGGCTGCCGAGCCGGTGCTCGGCCAGCTCCTCCTTCGTCGGCAGGCCGATTCGGTCGACCGCGAACACGATGCTGTCGGCGTTGGTGATCTGGACCACCGGCAGCGTCGGGTCGAAGATGACCTTGCCCAGGTCCTTCTTGGCCAGGGCGCGGAGGGTGCGCACCAGCTCCGAGGCGGAGGCGCGCACCGCGGCGTCGTTGGGCTCGTCCGGGTCCGGGGTCTTGGCGCGCCGGGCCAGCGTCTCGACCAGGGCGCTCATGCTCGGGTTCGGCGCAAGGCGGGTCGCCTCGATGGCCTCGGCCAGCGTGACGCCCTCGACGCTCATGGAGCCGATGCCCAGAAGAGGGGTCAGGAAGGACTCGCAGTACCGCGCGGCCCGCGGCCCGCGGAAGACCCGCAGGGGGTCCAGGGATATGCCGGCCATCTCGTCGACCCGGATGATCTGCGTGGTGCCCGGGCACGCGGCGGCGAACCGGCTCCATTCCTGCTGCGGGGTCCGGTCGATGACCAGCGCCCGGCCCCGGCTGCCGGCGGTGCCCTCGCGGTGGCCGGTGGCCAGGATCGAGTGCATGGCCGTCTTCATGGCGACGCTCTTGCCGGAGCCGAGCTCGCCGACGAACGCCGCGGAGGCGCTCGCGTTCACCTTCGGGCCGTGGCTGAAGTCGACCAAGACCGGCCGCACACCGCCGCCGTTGAGCTGCAGGCCGTACAGGCTGCCGGTGTCATCGCCGAGCGCGGCGCCGCAGAAGGGCAGGGCCATCGCGAAATCTCTGGCGAGGAGGTACTGGGTGTAGTCCATGACGGGCTTGGGCGTGGGGACGCCGGGGAGCATCGCGTGGAAGAGCGCCGCTTGGTCGCCGACCGGCCTGACCAAGGTGTAGTCGTTGCCCCCGAAGTGGGCGGCCAGGCTGCTCGCCTTCTCGTTGGCCTCGTCCGCGTCGGCGCCCCACACGCACGTCATGACGGTCGCCCGGATCTCGACCTCGGTCGAGGAGGAGGTCAGGCGGTCGCGATACTCGTCCAGCTGGAACGAGGCCTTGTCCAGGGAGGCCGGGACGCCCGCGGTTTCGCCCTCGTACTCGCCTCGCTGGTGGGCGAGCTCGCGCTGCTGGCGGCGCGATCGCGGCTCGGCCTTGGAGCCGGCCTCGATGTGCAGACGGACCGCCCAGTCCACGGGGAACCCGAAGTCATCGAGCGCGCTGAGGTATTCGCTGCCGGGGAAGACGAAGCTCTCGGGCATCTCCGACAGGACGCAGAACGCCTGGTAGGAGTCGCCGTGCTCGGTCGACGACTTCAGGTAGCGGCGGCGGAAGGGGTTGACCGGCGCCTTGGATCCGCTGTCGCTGCGGGCCCCCTCGTCCAGAAGCACCTGGGTGTGGGCGGTGACCGTGTGGCCGCGGCCGCGCAGGGAGCGGGCGGCGCCCTCCTCGGGCAGGAGCGGCTCGGTGACGCCGCGACGGGCGCTGTGTCCGTATATCCAGAGGATCTCGGCCTCGGTGGCCGGCCTCATCTTGATCCCGGTCGGCCAGGAGGCGGCCATCCGCCGGGCATCGGCGAATCGTTTCTCCTCCTCGGCGACGCTCACCGGCGGCACCGGCATGCCGAGCGTGGAGAGCAGCTCCCCCTGGGCGGAGGCGAACACGGCCTTCGCCGACTCCTTGAAGTCGGCGGCCGGCAGCGGAACCGCGATGAAGTCCACCCGGCCCGTCAGCTCCCAGTCCTCCAGCTGGTCGAGGACCTTCAGGGACAGGTCGATGTACTCGGGCGACTTGTCGAGGTCCACCCCGGAGGTCATGCGCGTGACCACCGACGCCGCATCCACCTGCGGGCACAGCGACAGCAGCAGGACCTCGCCGCGCAGCGACTTGAAGAGCGCTTCGAGGGCGTCCAGCCGCTCCCTCTTCGTGGCCCGAGAGGCGTGGGTGTAGTTCTCGGAGTCCACCTTCCACACGCCCCACACGGCGGCGTTCTTGGTCCAGAGGAGGTGGCCGCTGATGTGCCGGACGGGGAGGCGCATGAGATTCCTGCTTTCGGTGCGAAGTACGAGGGGGTGCCGCGCCGGTCGGCTCCGGAGGCCGGGCCGGCGCGGCGAGTGGAGAGGAGGTCAGGGAGCCGGGACGGTGCCGGCCGGTGCCTCGTAGGGAGCGGTGATCCGGTTCAGGGCGGCGCGGACACGCGCGGCGTTGCCCGTGATCCAGGAGGCGAAGACCTCCTCGCTCACCTGGCCGCGGCAGGCCCGGGCCTCCTCTGCGGGGCTGCCGGCCCGCGCGGCGGCCGCTTCGAGGTGCCTCATCGCGGCGACCAGATCAGTGATCAGCGGCGTCTCGATGAGGGCGACCTTGCGTACGTGGTCGCAGGAAGCGGCCGGGACGAGGGAGGCCGGGGAGATGGTGTTCATGCTGGTTGTCCTTCGGAGGTAGAAGTAGGGGTCATCGCTCGTCGAGCGAGGCGAGCAGTGCCTGCAGGCCGGACCTGGCCGGTGGACGGGTCCGGGGCGTCGGTGAGGCTGCGGCCGGAGCGGGCTGTGGGGCGGGGGCCGGGCGCGGAGCCGGCCGGGCCGCCGGCTTCCGGGCCGCGGGAACGGCCGCTGGAACCGGCTTGGCCTGAGCGGCCCGAGGGGGAGTCCGCACGTGAACGGTGCAGGTGGCGCCAGCCAGCCGCGGCCGGCTCCGGTGCTGGGGCGAGCCCGCCAGCCGGCCGTCGGCCGGGGTCGACGCGTAGACCAGGAGGCTGCGCAGCGCCCGGGCGGGATCGCGTCCGTCCAGGCGGGCGTACCGCAGGACCCAGGCCGTGCCCCAGGGCAGGATGACCATCGCCAGGACGTTCATGACGCCGAAGTGGGCCCACAGCTGCCGAGTGATGACCAGGAGCAGGAAGGTGGCGACCATCGTCACGATCTGCGTGATCGTGTACGGGCCGCCGGGGAGCCGCCCGGCGCCCGGGAGCTTCCCGATCACCAGCGGGTGCTTGCGCGCCCGGGTGTAGGAGTGCCCGATCAGCTGCTCCTCGTCGGCGCTCACAGCACGGGCCCGTCACCGGCGGCGGGCGGCTGGATCACCGGCGGGACCACGACGTGGATGGCCTTGGTGCCGGTGTCGTTGATCTCGGAGCCGACCTTGCCCTGGAGGCTGGGCATGTTGGCGATGCCCCACAGGACAAGGGCGCCGAGCAGGAACGCCACGGCGGTGGCCACCCAGGACTTGGTGCGCCAGTAGGCGCCGATGATGGCGACGACGACCAGGACGCCGGCGACCAGCTTGACCAGGGTGCCGACCTGGTTGGTCTTGGTCGTGGCCCAGGTGAGGATGTCGCCGGCCAGCAGGACGGTGTTCGGGTCGGTGGTGGTGTGCATCGTTCTTCTCTCTGGATCACAGGGTTAGGAGCTCGACGGCGACGGCGAGGGGCTGACCCCTGTGCCGTCCGCGCCGCCGGAGTTGGGGGAGGGAGCGACCAGCGCCGGAGTGCCTCCGCGCTGGAGCACCGGGGCGGACCCGAGGGAGGCGACCTCCCAGCGGCCGCCGCGCGAGCGCAGCGTCAGCGCGTAGGTCAGCGGATACGTCGCGCCGGAGGCGTCCTTGGCGTTGACCGTGGCCAGGGCCTGGCGGACGGCGCCGTCGGTGGGGACCGTGGTGCTGCTGGCGTTGCCCGAGTCGTCGGCGACGTCCGTGATCTCGACGCCGGCGTACGGCGCCGGGGCGACGGCCCGCAGGGTGACGCCGGGGGAGGTGTACCGGTCGAGCTCGCCCTTGCCGGCGAGGTACGCGCTGAGGAACCCGGCGATCGTCTGCGTCGCGGGGTCGGCCGGGTTGCTGCCGCGGTCGGTTCCGTAGCCGAGCCCGCTGGGCTTCAGCGCGCCCGGTGCGGCGACCTGGGCCGGCAGGGCCGTCGCCGCGTAGCCCGCCGCCCCGTCCTCGGACTTCTTGCTCCCGCCCGCGGACAGGGGGCCCAGCACCTGGACGGGGACCTGGTAGTACTGCAGGCCGGCGTCGGCCCAGGCGCCCTTGGCGTCCTTCTGCGCGACCCGGGCCGCGACGGTCACCGTCCAGTACCCCGGCTGCACCTCGCGGCTTGCCACCGCCACGGTGCGCGTGGTGCTGCGCGTCCCCGGCTGGTTGGTCAGCGTGATCGACCCGGCGAAGTAGGGGCTGAGCGAGTTCTCGGTGCCCTGCCCGGCCTCGATGTAGGCCGCCACGTACAGCTGCGCGAATCCGCTGGGCCCGGTGTCGGCGACCGACTGGGCGGCCGGTGCCGCGGCGGGCGCACTCTGGGCCGGAGCGGAGGTGCCGAGCAGCGACGCGACGCCCAGCAGCGGGCCGGAGGCGATCAGGACCCAGGCCCCGATGCGGGCGAGCCGTGCAGCGCCGGACAGGCTGGCGGTGCTGGTCTTCCAGCCGGTCTCGTCCTCGCTGTCGACGACGTCCGGCTCCGGCTGCGCCGCGGGGACGTCGTCCCACGTCTCGTCCTCGGCCGCCAGCCGGCGGCGGCGGAGCTTCACGACGCCCTCCGCTCGGCCTGGGCGGTGATGACGGCGCGGATCCGCTCGCGCAGCTCGTCGGGGCTGCGCTGGAGCATCGACTCCCAGGACTGCAGGGCGGGCTCGGAGTCGCGCTCCATGAAGCGGCGCAGGGCCTGGTGCACGCCGCGGTCGAGCGGGGCAAGGACGAGCGCGGTGCCCAGCTCGGTCAGCTGGCGACGGGCGCGGGCGACGCGGGTCTCGTCCTCGTCGAGGAGAGAGTCGGAGGGTCCGTGCGGGCCGGCGAGGGAAGTGGACACAGTGGTACTCCCGGTCTCGGTGGAGGGCTGGGCGGAAAGAGGTCGTGGATGCGGATCGCCACTAGAGGTGCCGATCGGGGCCGCGGTGTGACGCTCGGCGGCCGGGAACTTCAGACGGTGGCGAGGTAGCCGTTCAGATCGGCGTCGCGCAGCGGGCGGACCGCCCGGCTGGCGCGCTGGCGGAGCCTGGCGCCCTCGGCCCCCATGGCGCGGGTGGTGCGGAACGCCTGCTCGGGGTCGAGCGAGGTGCTGAGGTAGTACTCCGTGATCCGCTGGGCGTCGGAGACCTTCAGCGCCTGGATGTCGACCGCCCACATGACCAGGGCCAGGAGCTCGGTACGGGCGTCGCCGTCGGTCAGCTCCGGCTCGTCCTGGCTGACGAGCTCAAGCTCGGCGGCGTGCGCCAGGAGGTCGGCGAGCTCGAACTGGAGGAGGGGGTCCGGCGCCTCGGTGCCGATCAGCGGCACCTGCGGGTCGCCGGCCAGCGGCGCCAGCGACCGGGTGATCTTGCGGAGCTCGCGGCGGTCGTCGAAGTCGTCAGCCAGCGTGCTCTGGGCCAGCATCAGCGTGTCCATCGACAGGTTCGCGAAGATCGCCCGGGGACGGCGGGCCAGCGGGTAGGTGCGCACCACCTCGAACAGCGCGCTCAGGACCGTGCTGAAGATGACCTCCCAGTCGACCCCGGGCCGCAGCTGGGTCTTGGCCATCAAGATCGCCTTGGGCAGGAAGATCCGGACGGCGACCCGCCAGGCCACCTGCCCGTCGAAGTCGTCCGTGGTCGCCCGCCGGAGCAGTGCGGCCAGGGCCTGGTCGTGGCCGGCCCAGTCACCGCGGCGGAAGAGCAGGACCAGGCGCTCGACGACGTCCTGGGGGGTACGGACACCGGCGAGCTGGTCGTCCTCCTCCCCCCAGCGAACGATCCGGTCGGCAGCGCGGGGGTCGCGGCTGAGGACCTCCCAGTCGCGGTTCATGCGCTGCAGGGCGCCGTACCCGGACCCGGAGAGAGCAGTGGCAGAGGCGGTGCGGTTCTTGGTGGCCACGTCCGTGCCCGTCCTTTCGCGTCATCTGGCTGATGTCGCTCACGCTCTTCGCACCCCCCTTGTCCGCGGCCTGATCGCCTTCCGCGGGCGGTGCGGTCCAGGGGAATCGCCGGCGCGGTCCGGCCGGACAAGGGGTGCGCGGACAAGGGGGTGCGGCGCGGTGCGGTGCGCGGACAAGGGGTCCGCACCGCACCGCCGCCCCCCCGACCGCACCGCCGCACCGCACCTCGGTGGTGCGGTGCGGCGGTGCGGTGGGTGCGGTGCGGTGGGTGGTGCGGGAGGTGCGGTCGCCGTTGCGCATCTCCGCGATCCAGGGCGTCGTCCTCGGTGCGGTGCGGTGCGGTGTGCTGGTGCGGACGCTGGACCGAGCCCGGTCTGGCGCAAGACGGCCTGGGCCGGAGGAGCCGTGGTGGACGCGGAGGGTGACCGGGGGGGGGAGAGATCTCCCCCGGGCGAGCAGCTCCCGGCCCGGGCCGGCGCCTTCGCGGCTGCGGGCGCCCGGTGGGGCCGGGCCCGCGTCCAGACGGACGAGAGCTGACCCTGTCCAGGAGAAACGTCGCTGGAGCTGACCTGGACAAGGGGGGCGGTCAGACGCTGGACAAGGGGGTCCGGGCGCCTGCCGGGACCCGGACAAGGGGGGTGCGGCCGACGACGGTCGAGCTGGACAAGGGGTGCCGCCTGGAGCAGGACAAGGGGGTGACCAGCGAGCACTGCTCCCGGACAAGGGGGGCTGGCGGCTACGTTCCGCAGTCGCCGATGCCGAGCCGGGCGGGAGGTTCGGTCCGGCGCACGGGGCTGTCGATGGGCCCGGCTGCCCGCCGCACCACGCGCGGTGCGGTCGGCCCGATGGGGGCGCACCGCACCATCCGAACCGGCCTCGACCGCACCGCACCGCCGCACCACCGCACCGCATCCCCCTGGTGCGGTGGTGCGGCGGTGCGGTGCGGTCGAGCCGCAGACACCTGACCGACCGGCGCACCGCACCACCGGTCCGTGCCTCGGACCACGTGGTGCGGTGGTGCGGTCCTCGGGCGCGTCGGCGGTCCTGCGACGGCCGACGGGTGGTGCGGAGCACCCGCACCACCGGCCGCACCGCCCCGGCGGGGCCGTCCCAGTCCGGGGGTAGCCGGTCCGGATCGGGTCCGGGCGTGCGCGGGTCAGACCGCGGTGGCGATCTCCACGATCCGGTGGCGGACACAGACGCTGCGGGCCGGGAGCGCGGGGCGGTCGCACGCCGCACCGTCCGCACCGCCGACGCACGTCGCGGGTTCGACGGCCGGACAGGAGGAGCGCGCCGCGACCCGCGGCAGCCCGGACACCTCCGAGCGGCAGAGCTGGCAGGAGCTGTCGACCACGGCCTGACCGATCAGGAAGATCCGGGCACCGCACCCGGTGCACGCTCCGCGCGGCGGTCCGGCGGGCTCAGGCCGAGCGGCCGGGACAGGGCGGCGGATGGCGTCGTCCAGGACGCAGTCCGTGCAGGATCCGGCAGGCCCAGGCCGGGTGCCGTGCTCAGGACACAAGCCCTCCGCCAGGCGCTGATCGCGTTGACGCGCCGCGGCCCGGTCGGCGACGACTTCCGCGCACACATCGCAGCGCCGCCCGCTCGACCACATGACGCCGCTCTCGCAGTCCTGGTGTCCGCAGCCCCAACGCGGCAGAGCCACGCCGAGCAGCCAGCGGCCCGGATCGCGGATCTCCGAGGCCATCGTCCGGGCCGCGCGGATGGCGAGGCGGTGGCTGATCCGCTCCGCGGCCATCCCCTCGCGCAGCTGTCGGCCGACCTCCCGGGCGATCTTCCGTGCGACGAACGCGCTGTCGACTCGCTCCAGCAGCCAGTGGACCGGTTCCAGCACCGCGTAGATCGCCGGGCTCAGCGTCAGCTGCGGGCCGTTGTACGTCCGCCGGGACTCCGTCGACCCGCCGGTCCTCGGCTTGGGGATAGCGGGCTGGTTGTGTGCATCCGCGCGCAGCGCGAGAACCGCCGAAGGCCGACTGCGCGGCCCGGGGACCAGCGGGTTTTCCACAGACGCTGCGCCCTCTACTACCTCAATCTCGCCTACGGCGGATGAGTCAAGCGCACCCGCGTCCTCCGGTCGGTCAGTCCTAAGTGATTCCTCATTCGCGAGGGATCCCTCATCAGCCAGCGGACCCGAACCCTCACCAACCGGAGGACTGCCCGCCTCAGCCGGAAGGACGCCCGTGTGCCCCTGCTGGGCCTGGTCCGCGTCGCCGTCGAGGGCCGGGCCCGCCAGGCCGGAGCCCTCTTCTTCCTGCGGAGCAGGGGTAGGCGCGATGTCGTGAGCGGTGAACAGGTGGCGTCCGCGGGCTCCGGCGCGGCGCCGAATCGTCAGCCACCGTGCCGCCTCGAGCTCGTCGACCACCTGGCCGGCCGCCGTCACGGTCAGCTGCTGGCCGGCCTTCTGGCCGGAGTGGTGGAACAGGGAGCCGGCGAGCTCCCCCTCGGTCAGCTGGATACCCACCGCCTGCGCGTACGCGATGATCGCGTACGCGCGCAGCTGGCGGGGCGTGAGGTCCTCCGCGGCCGCCACTGGCACCCACACGAAGGTCTCCGTCCGCGACATGGGCCTGATTCGGCGGAGCGCCGAGGTCCCCTGCCCGCCGCGCAGCGTGCGCCGCTGGGAGAGCAGCTCCACAACCTGGTCCGGAGCAGGCTGCGACAACTGCGCGAGTCCTCTCTCCACGGAGGCCTTCGAGAGGTTCAGGTACGAGGCGATCGTCGACGACCTTGCCTGGCAGCCCTCCTCGCGCATGCCGAGCGCCTTCACCTTCACGTACACCGCCAGCGCGATGTCGGCGTAGAAGGGCGAGGTGACCAGTCGCATCGGCACCTTCACCCGCTGCCGTCGGACGGGCGCGCCGCAGACCGCCGCGGCGGGTCCCGCTGCCGCCGGAGCGGGGTGCTCGCGTGAGGCGAGCGGTGAATCAGAGGAAAGAGCGATGGTGGGCACACTTCTCCTGGCACAGCGGCCCATGGCTCACTGCGCTGGGTTTCGCAGCCCCGCCGGTCGCAGAGGGGGCTGTTGTGTTGTCGATGTGGGCGCGGTCCTCGGCCGGTCAGAGGTGGGTGTCGGCCATAGAGGTGTGCGAGCCCGGTTCGGTGTGACGGGGAAGGCGGAAGAATTCGGCCCCCCTTGTCCACACCCGGACCCGCTGCCTCCTTGGCGCCTCTCGGACCTGGCCGGAACCAGGGGCTGACCTGCAGGACAAGGGGGTGGGGCAGCGCCGTTCTCCCCTCGTCCGCCGTACGGGCCGGCGAGTCAGCCGAGAGCGGGACGAACCGCGGGCCGGAGACGGCGCGGAGGAAGGCCGCCAGCAACCGGACAAGGGGTGCGGGCCGCGGCAAGAAGCCGTTCCAGGACGGGCCCGTGCATCCCGGCGGCGGACATGCGCGAGGAGCCCTGGCGCGCGAATCTGGTCGCGCGGGCCGGGGCAGTGGCCGGGATCAGACCCTGCTGGCGGGGCCTGAGCTGACAAAGGGCATGGCGGTACTGCAAGATGTACTCCGTCCTCTCCGGGCCTGGCCCGGGGTACGACAAAGCCCCGCTTGGGGCGGCTGCTGGTGAGGCAGTGATCATCAGACCGCGAGGTCTGAACCTCGCTCAGGGGAGCGGCAAACTCCTGCTGAGCGGTGAAGGCCGGGTCGAGGAGCGGCAAACTCCGGGACCGGCGGAGAAGGGCGAGGAGCGGCCTGGCAAAAGGCGCCCGCCCGGCGAACTACGACATCCCGCCCCCCTCAACCGGGGCGGTGCGCCCATCGCGCGAGCCGCACAGCAGAACAGCCCGCCGCGGCGACGTCGAAGACGTCGCTCGATCAGCAGGCTGACTGAGTGCTTGCGCGTGGGTGCGGGTACGCTTCACCACGAGACACCGCCTTATCGGTTCTCGGTTCGATAAGCCCCCGTGACTTGCTCAAGGTCGCGGGGGCATCGTGCATTTTCGGGGCCGATGCTAGATCGACTGGATGTCACCCTATCCCCATACCTGTCGTATGTGGACAGCCGATTGATGGTCGCCACACATGGCGCGCACACACCAAAAACCTGTCATGTCTCGGGCATTTCAGGTGGATTCCCGGCTGACCGCGACAGATGCACGCGATCAGTGCGAACCGCCGTCAGCTCGCAGAAGACGGGTTCGCCCTCGTGGAAGCCGGTCCGCTGGATGAAGTGCACGGGGGCGGGGCCGGACTTCAGTACGCGAGCCTCGTCGGCGGTCGCAGCTCTGGTCGACCAGCTACTGCGGACGCCGTCCCGCCCCAGCCCGTGCTCCGCGAGCAGTCGCTCCTCGTCGACGTACTCCGGCTCCAGCAGCCGGCGGGCCACATCGGCCACCGATCGCGGGGTGAAGAACTCGCGAAGCGCCCACGGCGCCCCCGCGTGCTGGTGCACGGTGCTGCGCACCGCCACCGTCATCCCGTCCGGGCCCTGGAGGAGGCGGGCGACCGGGCTCGGTGCCTGGCGGATCTCCGCGCACAGCTCTTCGCCGCGGCCGAGCTCCTCCTCGCCGGCGGGCAGAAGCTGCCCGCCCTGCGTCCAGACGACCTCGAACGCCTTCGGGGCGCCGATCACCCGGTAGCCGCGCTTGGGGAGCGACTCCACCAGCCCTTCCTTGACCAGCGGCTCGATGCCGGCCATGGCCGTGTTGCGGACCACGTCGAACCGCGAGGCGAGCGCCCGGCTGGAGGGCAGGAAGCTGCCTGGGGCGAACTCGCCGGCCACGATCGCGCGGCGCAGTTCGGCAGTGACCTTGTCCTGCTGGCTCGGCTGCGACATGAGGCACATCTTGCCGTACCGGTGCGGGCGGCCCCGGGCCCTGGTCCGCTTCATCGGGCATCCCCCTTGACGTGATCGATCTTCAGGTGCACCATCATCACACATCTGGCTCAACTGGAACGAGCCAGATGAGCCAGATGTGCCTATGAGTGATGGAGCCCTCCATGAACGCCCGAACCCGAATCGCCGCTGGCGCCCTCACCGCGACGCTGGCCCTCGGCGCCACCGGCTGCGCCCTGGACGGAGGCAAGGCCACCCAGCCCCTCCTGGACGCGCCGAAGGGCGCGATCAACAAGCAGCCGATGGACATCGTCGTGATGAGCGACGGCTTCTCCAACGTCGGCGCGAAGTGCGACGGGCCGAACCGCGTGTACGTGATCTTCCACGGCGACGACAAGTACGGCTCCGTCGCCGTCGCCCCGAACGACCCGCGCTGCACCACCCGCTGACCCCGGACCGTGCCCAGCACGGTCCCCGCGGGCCGGGCGGCCACCACCGCCGAACGGCCCGCCCGATCCGCGCGCTCCACGCAAGCGGCCTCCGGGGCTGGACCCCCGGAGGCCGTGCGGAGCGCGTCGCCCCCCGCTTCACAGGAGACGACAATCCATGAACAGCATCATGATGGCAGGCCAGCCGGCCCCTGCCGAGACACGATCGGCCGCCGACGGCACCGATGAGGCGGCCATCGCCCTCTACCTCGCCCAGGCGGACCCGATCGACGTCCTCGCCGCCGGCGGATACCTCGCCGGCCGCGACGGCAACCTCATTGCCCGAGAGCTGCGCCGGCCGCAGCTGCGCAAGGCCCTGGAACACTCCGTCTGCCACACGGTGGCTCCCGACCCCGACCACTTCTACCAGGGCGACGAAGAGCCCGACGCCACCTGGCGCCGCCGCAGGGCCGCCACCATCCGCGACCACTGCTCCGTCTGCCCCGTCCGCGCCGTATGCGCCGAGCTCGCCCTCCGGGACGACGACCCGCACGGCGTCCGCGGCGGCCTGTCCCAGCAGAAGCTCGCCGTCCGCCTCAAGACCGAGCACAAGCGACTGGCGAGCGCCCGCGCCGAAGACACCCGATCCGCCCTCGCCCAGTCCGACCGGATCCAGGCTGGCGCCGATGTCCAGCGCATCGCCCAGCAGTACACCGGCACCTCCATCCCGACCACCAGGCGAGCCGAGAACACGGCCGCGATCCTCGCCGCTGTCCAGCACCGCGACAACCTCCGCCGCACCCACCGGGTCGCGGCCGGCTGGACGGAGGCGGCGTGATCCACCACCAGGACCCCCGCACTGCCGCGACGTCCTACCGCGCCGGCGCCACCACCCAGCAGCCGACCGGCCGGCCGTACCGCGGCGGTGACCGATGATCCGCTTCATCCGCACGAGCACCCTCGCCGGCCTGCTCCGGACGGCGGCGACCGCGCGCCACGAGGCCCGAACCGCCCGCCGCGAGCTGACCGAACTACGCAGCCGCCACCGCCGCCTGATCAGCCATCTCGCCCGGCGCGAACCCGCCCAGATCCTGGTCGTGCCGGTCCCCGCCACGGCCGGCACCGACCAGATCAGCCCGCTGACCCTCCTGCTGCTCGCGCTGTGGCACCAGGCCGCCCTCGAGCGCGAGGCGTTTCGCACCTGGGTCACCGAGGAGCCCACCCTCGTCACTACCGCAGAGCTGCAGGCACGCGCCGCCGAGGCCGCCAGCGAGGCCGCCCGGAGGGACAGCCCGTGACCTTCGACCAGATCCCGGGAACGACGCTCCCCATCACCGAGCTGCTCACCTCCTGGCAGTTCATCGCTGGCGCGATCGTTCTCACCCTCGGCCCGGCGCTCGCCCTGCGCCGACGGCGGGCTCTCCACGCCGCCCTCGACGACAAGCAGCGCTCCGCTGCCGCCGACCTGCACGGACGCCGTCTCGAAGACCGCCTGACCATGGTCATCGCCGCCGCGGCAGCGGCCCTGTCGGCGACCGGGCTCCGCCGTGTAGGCCGTCACCAGATGGGCCTGAGCGACCCGTTCGACCTTCTGCCCTTCGTCGCCCTCGACATCGCCGCGATGGTCTGCGGCCGCCGCGCGCGCCGCCGCGCCCGCGCCGGCGAAGGACCAGGGCTGTCCGGCGTCCTCTTCTGGGTACTGGCCGGCACCAGCTCCCTGTTCTCCGCAGCCGAAGCCGCCTCGCCGCTCGGCGCGGTCGTCCGCGCCGTGTGGCCGGTCCTGGCCGCAGTCCTGTGGGAACTCGGCTCCCTGGAGGAACGCCGCGCCGCCCGCAGCAGCCGCGCCCGCCCGGACCGCCGCCTGGCGCTGGTCCGACTCTTCCACCCCGTCGAGGCCGTCCGCGTCGCCCTGCTCCTGGCCGCCCGCCAGGACCTGGCCCAGGAAGAGGCCACCGCCGAGGTCCGCGTCTCCCGGGCCGCCTTCCGCTGGTACCGGCTGCGCCGCGCCCAAGAAGCGGTCCGCAAAGCCGGCCGACCGACCCGCTGGGCATACCGGCTCCTGGAGGCACGGGCCGACAGCCGCGCCCAGACCGCCAGCGAGCGAGCCCGGTGCGCCGACCCGGCCGTGCTGGAACAGGTCGTCGGCCGACTGCAGCTCCGCGTCCGGCAAGCGGAATGGGCCGGTATGAACCTGCGCTCCGCAGCGGCCTTCGAAGCCATGCGCGGCACGCTGATCGGAGCCGCCGGAACCGTTCCACCTCATACCGGCACCACCCATACCGGCACCCCGGACGACCCGGCCTCCCCCGAAGAACCGCAGGTGGAGAGCGGTATGGGGGCCACCGACGGTATGACCGACGTCCTGACCGACGCGGAGGTGGAGGAGAGGTTCGTCCGCCTCGTGCCCCTACGCAGCGACGGCAAGCTCGCGTGGGGCATCAACAAGTGCGCCAGCGCCGTCGGCATCGGCACACCCCGCGCCCGCAAGTTCCACAAGTCCCAGGACACCTGGCTCCCGGCCGCGGTGACCCGGTATGGCACCGGCACGGCAGCCCCTCTGGAACGCCACGTCGACCAGGCCCTGGCCCTGGCCAACGCGGCTCCCGAACCACCCGACACCGAGGGCCAGTCGACAGCCCAGACCTTCGACGACGAACTCCTGCTCGCCGGCCTGACCGACGGCTACCAGGTGCTGCCCGGCTCGACGCTCCTCGTCCCTGCGGGCGCTGGCCGACGCTGACCCGCCCCACCTGCCTCGCTCTGCGGACGTCGGCCCCGGCCGCCCGCGAGCTCCCGAAATCTCGTGAGGACCCAGCCATGCCCAGCCCTGCCAACACGCCGGCCCAGTCCTTCGACGACCATGTCGCGGACGTGCTCGCTCTTGTCGCCGACCGGCGGCCCGCGCTCTCCCCGCGCGTCTCCCCGCGCCCGCGGCACATCGGACGCCCGCACCTCACGCTCGTCCCGCCTCTGAGCGGCCGCGCCGCCGACGACCGCGAGGCCCACCGATGAAGATGATCTCGACCGGGCGCCGCCGAGCAGAACCCGCCGCCGCGCCCCGGAGCCAGCCTGGCGCCGATTCCGCCGCGATCGGCGGAGACGAGCTCAGGGCCCGGGCCTACGTGAAGGCCGCCCTGGGGGAGACGGACACCCTCGCCCCGACTCGGCGGAACCACCACACCGCCGCCGTGGGAGAGGGGGAAGCCCCAGCCGTCGCCCCCGGGGTTGAGGTCCACCACCACCACCACTACTACTACGCCGAGATGCAGGCCCCGACCGCCGGCCGGGACCGGATGTTCGACTTCTCGTGGATCGTCGCGGACAAGGCCCGCCTGAGCGCAGTGGCCGCAGGGGCGCTGATCCAGCCCGCCCTCTACGCCCTGGCCCACGACGCCGGCACGGCCGCGCCCGTCGGCATGGCGTTCATGGCCGCCCTGATCACGGGCTCCTGGCGGCTGCGCTACCCCGGCGCGATCACCCGATGGCTGTTCACCCTGAACATCTCCGCCGCCGTGCTCTACGGACCCACCTTCCTCCTGATCGTCACCGCCCTGACCGGAGCCTCCTGATGTTCACCACCGCCACGTACGTCACGATCGGCGGCCTCACCGTGGCCCTCTCCTTCCTCGTCTGGCGCGGAGTGCGCTTCTTCCGCCACGACCTGCGCAGCTGGAAGGCCCTCATTCCCTTCCTCCTCGGCCAAGCACTCGGCATGCTGTCCGTCCTGTGCACCGGGGGAGCGCTCGGGTACTTCTTCGGCTTCGTCGCCCACGTCATGAACATGGGCGGGGACAAGGTCCTGTCCGGCGCGACCGGATCGGCCACCCCCGCAATCCACGGCGGAGCCCACCCCGGAGTGATCACCCCGTCCGGCGCCATGGTGCTGGTGCTGCTCTGCGTCGGCCTGGCTACCGCCTGGAAGTCGATCACCAAGTCCGTCTCCCTCGACTTCGGGCTCGGCGCCGCCTCCGGCAGCGGACTCGGACTGTCCGCAGGTGGCGCCGGCCTGGCCGCCGCCACCCTCGTCCCCCTCGTCAACGGCATCGGCATCCAGATCACCGGCGCCTTCAACTGATCCACGCCGCGGTTGCCGCCGCCCGCCCGGCCGGCAACCGCGGCACCGCCAGGAGCAGCAGCATGTCCGCCTCCCCCGCATCGTTCGACGAGTCCGACAAGGAAGCCGTCGACTCCGGCCCCCGCGACGATCCCAACGAGCCGCCGCTACCGGACCGGGCCGCCCGAGCCGCCACCCTCACCGCGTACGTACACAAGATCGCCGTCCGGGAGCGCTCCGTCCTCGCCGACGGCACCCGCCACACCGCGCGGCAGCTGAGCCGCTGGTGGAACGCCCAGGACCTCTCCCCGGAGTACCTGACCGCCTTCCACCTCAACCACCAGCACACCCAGTGGAAAGAACGCCGCACCGCCGACCTGCGGGAGATCAACACCCAGCTCAAGCACTGGAAGAACTCCAGCGACCATCAGGCACACCGCCAGCGCGCCCTCTACTCCCGAGAGGCGAACGCCGTCCGCGGTGAAACGTTCACCCCCCGCCCGCCCAGCGGCGCCGACCTCGCGGCCACCCGCACCGCCCGGGCCCGAAACCGGCGCCTGGGCACCGCCGTGCTGGCTGCCATCTCCGTCGCCCTCGGCGCACAGAACCCCGCCCCCGCCGCCTACACCGCCGCCACCGCCGCCCTGCTCGCAGGAGCAACCGCCTGGATCCAAGGGCGCCGGCCCACCACGCTGAACCCTCCGCCGCCCCGCCTCGGATTCCCCGCACCCGAGCCGGCCCCCGGCGTAGCCAGCGCAACCCAGTCCGACACCACCCCGTACCCCATAGCCCGAGCGACCACCGCAGACCTGGCGGCAGAGTGCATCCTGCGCGCCCTGCGAGCCGAGAACATCCCCGTCGCCGAAATCACCGACGTCGAGCAGCAGCCCTGGGGCTGGCAGTCCACCGTCCGCGTCTCCAAAGGCACCCCTGCCGCGATCATCGACAAGGCCCCCGACCTTGAGACGCTCTTCGACCTCGGCAAGGGCGACGTCATCGTCCAGCCGCTGAAGAACCGCACCGCCTGTGCGACCCTCCTGCTACGCCAAGGCGACATGTTCGCCGATCTACCGCCCGCGCCCTACCTCGCGCCGAAGTCGATCAGCATCACCGACTCCTCCGTCTACGGCGGCTCCGCCAACGGCCGCCCCCTCGCCTTCCCCCTGGCCGGCCTCATGGGCGAGGTCATCGCCCGATCCGGCGGCGGCAAGTCCACCCTGCTGCGCGCACTCGTCGACGTCACCACGGCATGCCGCGACGCGGTCACGCTCTTCCTCGACCCCAGCGGCGACGGACCCGGTCCCTACGAAGACGCGATCCGGCTCACCAGCCTCGACCCCGCGACCATCGAGCGCACGCTGCTGTGGCTGCACTGCCTGGCCGCAGGCCGCGCCCGCATCCGCCGCGGTCTCGGCATGGGCGACGCCTGGCAACCATCCCCTGAACATCCAGCAGTCCTTGTATTCATCGACGAATTCCCCAAGCTGACCGAACTTTCCAAGCTGCTTGTCGCATCCCTCCTGCTTATCGGCCGCAAGGAGGGGGTCTGGATCGTCTTCGCCGCGCAGGGCGCCACCACAGCCTTCCTCGGCTCCAACCTGGCCCAGCAGCCGGCCCTGAAGATCCTCGGCCCGTGCCGCGACGTCGACGTCAAAGCCGCCCTCGGCGGCGGCATGATGGACGAAGGCTGGCTCCCGCACCGCCTCAACGGCAAGTCCGGCGACGACCTGCGGCAGTGCGCACAGGTCTACATCGAAGGCGCGCCGGGCATGCCGGACGACCCCATGATCCACAAGATCCACCACATCACCCTCGACGAGGCGAAGCGCCGCGCAGCTGAACGGGCTGAGGCTGGTCTCGTCGAGATCGACGAGACCAGCCTCGCCGCCGCTCTGGGCGCCCCACTGCCGGACTTCGTCACCGGCGCCGCCGACGACCGACTCAGCGAACCGCCCACCTGGGGGGAACTTCTCCGACTCACCGGAGCGACTGGCGCCCCCGCAGCGGCGCAGCCAGCGATCGCGCTACACCTGCTGGGCGCCTTCGCCGAGCACGGCAACCCGCCCCACCTCACCGTGGCCCAGATCCTCGACCACCTGCGACAGGCCGACCCCGAGCGGTGGGAACGCTGGGACGACCGCGAGGAGAACACCAGGCTCCGAGAAGTCGGCAAGGCCCTCGCGCGAGCGCTGCGCACCTCGGGCCTCACGCTCGCCTCGCGCCGCCTCACCGATCTGGCGGGCAAGCCGACGGGCTACCGCCTTGCCGAGCTGCGAAAGGCCCTGGAGTGACGAAGTGAGTTGCTTAAGTCTATGAGTTGAGGTAATGTTTGATCTGCGGGCAACGCTGGGACGCCGAGCATCGCTCATCAACGGCGTCACACCGACCCCCATCAGCACACCTCTATTGTCCGAACCCGCAGAAGCGGGATCTTCGGCACGTACAAGGAGCACTATGTCCATCCCCAGCCTGACCAAGACCTCCGCCATCAGCCTGGAGAAGATCACCGGCACGGCACCCGGCTTGATCGACACCTACAGGTCGGCCGAGGCCACCCTCAGGAATATCGACCTCCTGGGCCTGCGAGCCGCCGTCTACCTCGTCCTGGACCGCTCGGGTTCCATGCGCCGGTTCTACAACGACGGCAGTGTCCAGCGCCTGTCCGAGCAGGCGCTCGGCCTGGCCGCCCACTTCGACGACGATGGCATCGTGCCCCTCACGTTCTTCTCCACCGGAGTCCACACCCACAAGGTCCGCCGTGGCCTGCTGCACCGCAGCGAGAAGACCATCGACCTCTCCCTGGACAACTACCAGGGCCGCGTCGGCGCGATCCACAACGGCCTCGGCCACATGGGCCGCACCTACTACGCGAGCGGGATGGAAGCGGTCATTGAGCACTACCAGCAGAGCAAGACCACTGCTCCGGCCTTCGTCATCTTCCAGACCGACGGAGCCCCGGATGACAAGCCCGCCACCACGAAGCTGCTCAAGGAGGCGGCGAAGCTCCCCATCTTCTGGCAGTTCATCGGCTTCGGCAACGACCCGTTCGCCTACCTCCGCAGCCTGGACGACATGCCGGTCCCCGCGGCTCGAATCGTCGACAATGCGGGATTCTTCGCCGCCGGAGACAACCCCAGCGCCTTGACGGATAACCACCTCTACTCCCAGCTGATGGGGGAGTTCCCGAAGTGGCTCAAGGCAGCCCGAGAGCAGGGCATTCTCCGCTGACCCCTGCCCCTTGAGACGCCGATGCGGCGGTGTCCCCAGGTCGAGACCTGGGGACACCGCCGCATCGGCGTCTGCCCGTACTGGTCGGCCCGCGCGGCGGTCGGCCAACCGAGTCAGGACTACCGGCGCCCGCCGGTCCGTTACAGCCAGCGAGGGCCTGGCCCATGGCCGCGTACTGCTTGTCCGAAGACTGTCTGCTGTTCGCCCTCCTGGGCGTGCCGTGCCTCGACGGACGAGCAGCAGACGAATGCAGGTCCATCCGCCACCTGCGAAGACGCCTTGGACAGCTGCGAGAGGAAGTGGCCGTGGGAGCAGCAGAACCGGCCCGTGGACCGCGCGTCGGGGGGAGATCTCTCCCCTCCACCCTGAGAGTCCGGCCGGGGAGGAGATCTCTCCCCGCTCCCGGCCGGCCGGACAGCCCCGCACGCGTCCGCGATGGGGAGTGATCTCTCCCCGCCGCGCAGAGCAGGAAGGAAACGCCGAGGGCGGGGGGAGTGACATCTCCTCCCTTTGGCCGGCGGCAGGACTCATGGCCGCTCCTCCGCCCGGAAGGAGATATCTCCCCCCAGGCGGAGGGCTCGGGACCACGCCGGCCGGGAGCGAACAGAGTGGTTCCGTTTGGGGTTCCCTTTGGAGTCCCGTTTGGAGTCCCCTTTGAGGTTCCGTTTCAGGTCCCGTTTCGAGTCCCCTTCCATTCAAGTCGCTAGAAGCCAAACAGGCAGGTCACAGGCACGGACAAGGGGACCGCGGCACGCCGACTACTTCCCTACGGGCCTATGGCGGAGCTGGATGGACGTGCGAAGAAACATCAGCTGGAGCGGGAGAGAGCAGGCAGAGCCGGCGTGCGGCGAGGCAGAGGGTTGGAGCGGTACGGACGACGGACGGAGGAGGAGCGGGGTTGGAGCGGTACGGACGACGGACGGAGGAGGAGCGGGGTTGGAGCGGTACGGACGACGGACGGAGGAGGAGCGGGGTTGGAGCGGTACGGACGACGGACGGAGGAGGAGCGGGGTTGGAGCGGTACGGACGACGGACGGAGGAGGAGCGGGGTTGGAGCGGTACGGACGACGGACAGAGGAACAGCGGAGTTGGAGCGGCAGAACCTTGCAGACCAGAGGTAGGACACGGGCGGCTCAGAGCGAACCATGGTGAGCGGAGCGGGTAGGTCGGACGGCAACAGGCCAGAGGACGTGGTGGCCGTTTGGGAGCGTGGCGCGGGTGAGACCGTGAGGGTGCCGGGTGCCGGGTGCCGGGAGGCGGCGGGCGGCGGCGGGCGGCGGCGGGCGGCGGGGGGAAAGCAGGATGCCCCGCTCACGTTGTGAGCGGGGCGGGGGCGGGGGCGGGCGCTACGCGGCGCGCTGGTTGGCGTCGGCCAGCAGGGAACGACCGACGTGCCCTGCGGCTTCTGCGGGGGACTTCCCGGCCCCGAGGGCCAGTAGGTAGCGCGTGGTGGTGACGGCGACTGCTTCGGGGGTGCTGAGCGCCTTGTGGACCATGGGCGGTCGTACGCCCCACTGCTGGGCGATCAGCGTGCTTGCGGCGGAGGTGATGAACGCTACGGCGTCGGCCACACCGTTGGCCTCATCCGGGGAGAGCGAGTCGCTCATGGTCCTACTCCTTTCAAGGTGAGTGTGGCGTGCGGGTCGGAGTCAGGAGGTCCGGGGTGCGCCCGGTGGGCGCACCCCGGGGTGTGTCACGCCTTGGTCAGCGTGGCCAGCTCGGCGGACAGGTCCGCGCGCTTGAGGTTCAGCGCTGCGATCGCGCCGGTGAGCTGTGCGGCGGGAGCCATGTCCGGGGTGACGTCGGGGCTGGTCATCCCGTTCTCCGGAAGCTCGTCGCGCTCCTTGGTCAGGTCCGCGATCCGCTCGCCGATCGACAGGACGTCGAACTTGAGCTTGTCGATCTTGTCGGCCTTCGCCTTGGCGTGCTGCTCGGTCCAGGGGGTCTCCGACTTGATGAACTCGGCGTACTTGGCGGCCAGCTCGGCGAGATCGTCGCGCTTCATCCATTCGACCACCAGGGCCGTCACCAGGTCAGCGGTGCGGATCGCGGTCCGACCGGAGACGTCCACCGCGCTGACGCCGGTGGCGTACTGGGCACCGGCCAGGTTGTGGAGCCAGATGATCGGCGAGGCGGCCGTGATGTCCAGCGGGTTCACCTTCTTGTGCCCGACCACGAACGGGGTGCTGGCGCTTCCCAGGGCCGGGACGTCAGTGCGCTGGTGCCGGTCCTCGGACGAGCCCGCGCCGAACTGGACGTTCACCAGACCCGGCACCGTGGGCTCCGCGTCGTAGTCCGGGTGGATCACGAAGGACCCCACCGGAAGGACGCCCTCCTGCACGATCCGCTTGACCGTGTAGGTCACCTCACCGTTCTCACCGATGTTGCTCTCGGCGGAGTAGGTGGCGCCGGTCACGGTGGTGAAGGTCTGAGCGGTCATGTTCGTTGTCCTCCTGCGTTGAATGGGGCCGGGATGCCGTTCCCGGCCCCTTGTGAGTTCTACTTTACACAGACTCAGAGAGTTAAGCAACATCGAATCTGTGAGTGGTCGATGTCAGTGAGCGGCGGGCGCCATCATGCGGCCCATGGCTTCCCGAAGGGCCTCGTGTCCGACGGTGGTGGCCTTGACCACGAAGACGCTCCGGGAGCGAGCCCGAACCTCCGCGCACTCGGCCAGCCTCTCCCACAGCTTGAGTTCCGCGAACAGCTTCCGGAACGCCTCCACGGAGGTCCGGGCTATGCGGTACTGCTTGGTGGTGTGTTCCATGATCGCGCCTTTGTGGTTGGTGGTTCAGTGCGGGGTGCCGAAGTGCAGATGCCTACAGGGCCTCGACCGCGCAGAGCGTGAGAAAGCAGACCGGCGCTATGCAGGCGGCCAGGATCAAGAGTCCTACCGTGTCGCGAGAGGCCGCCTTGAAGGTCAGCGTCAAGAGGTTCAGCGCGTCGCGGGTAGCGGTGATTTCGGGGAGTTCGCAGTACGGGGGACGCTGGGTCAGCAGAAGCCCGTACTCCGCCTGGTAGTTGTCCGACCTCGTGAAGAATCCGGCGTAGAACTCGGCCGTGCGTCGGCTGCTGGCGAAGGATTTCCCGAGGTAGCCGCTGAGGTCCAGCGAGACTCCGTTGTGAGTGACGTACCAGGTGAAGAAGGAGCGCCGCTTGACGTTGTAGGAGTCCATTTCAGTCCTTTCGGGGCGCGCGCCGGCCGAGCGGTCGCACTGTCGGCGGCTTTTGCCGACCTCGTGATCACCACAGTACACACACTCATAGACTTAAGCAACGTGCCCGTCCCGGCCTCGCTCCACTGGCTTCGCGCCGCACCCGCCCCGCCGCTGCGCGCCGCACCCGCCTCGGGCATCCGGCCGCCGCTGGGTGGCGGGGGAGTGACCTCTCCCTGCCCCGGCCTCCGCGCCGCCGGGCCGCCCGGGCCTGCCCGCCCGTGCCGGGTGGTGGGGGAGTGATCTCTCCGGCCGCCCCCGCCGCCGCCCTCGGCCGTCGTTCGCCGCGCCCGCCCTCCGGCCGCCGCGCCGTGCCCGCTTCCCGTCCGGCCTCCGTCCGCCCCCCGGCCGCCCCGTCCGCTGCTGCTCCGCCCTCCGCGCCGCTCCCGTCCGTGCCCGCCCCGCCGCTGCGCTCTGTTGGGTGGTGGGGGAGTGATCTCTCCCTGCGTCCTGCCGTCCGTGCTGCGCCGCCGTGCCGGGTTGTTGGTCTCGCTGCTGCCGTCGGCAGCTTGTACGTCGGCTGCCCCGGACCACCCCACGGATAGATTCCAAGATCTTTTTGTCGGTCGTTGCCACTGGGGGTATCCGGTCGCGCCCGTGCCCGGAGGCCGCCCACCCGCCGGGGCCGTTCCGGTCGGGGTGGCGGGGGGAGTGACCTCTCCCCCCGGGCCGCCGCCGGGCCGCTGCCGCTCGCCTCCGCCGTTCGCCGCCGCCCGCCGCCCGCCGTCCGCCGCCCCCGCCCTCCGGCCGCCCCCGTCCGCTGCGCCGCCTGCCCGCCCGCGCCGTCGTCCGCCGCCGCGCTGGGGAGTGACCTCTCCGGCCCCCGGCCGTTCGGCGCCGTCCGGTCCCGTCCGCCGCCGTCCGCTTCCGTTCGGTCCCGTCCTGTCCCGGCCGGGGTTCCGGGCCGCCCGTTTCGGGCGTCCCGCCGCCTGTCCGTCCCGCCGTACCTCCGCCGCGCCGGGGCCCGCCCGGCCGTCGGGTCCCTGCGGGGTTCGCCTGTACGCCGGCTGCCGCCAGCTTCTCCCGCCCGGTCCGCCCGGTCCGGGCGGCGCCCGCCGGGCGCGCGTCTGTCCCGCCCCGGGCTGCCGGGCCCGCCCGGTCCGCCCGCTTCTCCCGCCGGTCAGCCGTTCGCTGTGCCACGCCCGGCCGCCGGGTCCGCCGGCTGCCGCCCGGGCGCTGTACCTCCGTCCGTCGGGCCCGCGCCCCGGTCCGGCTGCTGCGCCCTGCCCCGGTCTGCCGTCCGTCCGTCGTCTGCCGTCCGTCCGTCGTCTGCCGCCCGCTGTCCGCCGCTCCCGCCTCCGGGCCTCCGCCGTCCCGCCGGTCCGGCCGCTGCGCCCCGCCCGCGCTGTCCGCCGGGGCTGCCCGGCTGCCGCCCGGGCCCGCGCCGCCGAGCCCCCGGGGTGACACGCCTTCACTCGTTCTCGTTACAACATTCCGTGCCGGGTGTGTACCCGTGTGGCTAGACTGACAGCCAGCGTTACACCTTGTGTGTGGGTGCGGATGGCCTGCGGCCTGGGGCCGTGCTGCGCCCTGCCCGGGACCGGGACGGCCTCCTGCCGCCCGCCGGTCCGCCGTCGCCCGGTCCGCCGGGTCCGCCGGTCTACGCCGCCGTCCGGTCGGCTCCGCTGCCCCGTCGGTGGTGGCGCCCGCCCGCTTCGGGCCGGTGCGCCGTCGCCCCCGGGCCGTGCCGGTCGTCCCCCGGTTGTCTCCCGGTCGTTGTCTGCTGTGCGTCTCTTCTGTGTCTGGAGTGCCTGGTGTCCTCTTCTCGTTCGGGTTCCTCCCGCGCCGCTGCCGGTGGCCGTCGCGGTGATGCCGGTGCGGCGCGCGGTGCGGACGGGGCCCCGCCGGTCGCGGGCCCGGCCGGCCAGGACCCGCTCGTCCCGGCCGCAGGGGGCGCCGGCACCCCGGACACGACCACCAGCACCCCGGACACGACGGCCGGTGCCGGGGGCGCGATCGCCGGTGCTGCGCCCGCTCCGGCCCGCTCCGGCAGCGCCCCGCGCGGAGCCGTACGCGGGGCCGGTTCCTCGCGGCGGTCCGGCCGGACCCCCGCCACACCGGCCGCCTCCGCCCCGGAGCCGGGGGCGGCCGGGTACCTGAACCTTCCCGGCCCGGAAGACCCGCTGTGGGTGTCGATCCCGCTGGGGCTGCGCCAGAACCTGGCCATGCCCGCCTACCAGTTGGTGAATCCGGCGCGCGGTCACCTGGCCACCCCGGCGGGCCGCAAGCTGAAGTCCGCGCTCGGGGCCGCCGCCCGGGGCAAGCTCACCGGGACGCACTGGCTCGCGCTGCTCACCGCTCCTCGTGCCGCGTTCGGCGGCCCGACCAGCCAGAGGGCGGGCCAGGTGTACAAGGCCCTGGAGCAGCTGGTGGCCGACCACCTGCGGCCCGCGCTGGGCGCGGTCGCCGCGGCCGAGTTCGCCGCCGGGGTGGAACTGGCCCAGGCCGCGCCCGCCGACCCGGCCGCCGCCGTACCCGCCGCCCCGGAGACCGGCCCCGCCGCCGCCCCGGTGCCGGGCACCCCGTCCGGCACCGGCCAGGCCACGGCCGCCGCCCCGGAGGCCGACGCCACCGACGCCACCGACGTCCCGGCCCCGGCCTCGCTGCGCCCCGCCTCGGCTCCGGGCGGCGACGTCCCCCACCCGGCCACCCCGGCCGCCGTAACTACCCCTCCATCCAACGCCGTTGACGCCGACCCGGCCGTCGCCGACCCGGCCGTCGCCGACCCGGCCGTCGCCGACCCGGCCGTCGCCGACCCGGCCGTCGCCGACCCGGCCGTCGCCGACCCGGCCGTCGCCGACCCGGCCGTCGCCGACCCGGCCGTCGCCGACCCGGCCGTCGCCGACCCGGCCGCCGCCGTGCCCGGCCCGGCCCCGGCTGCTGTCACCCTCCCCACCCCCGCCGGACCGGACCCGGACCCGGACAGCACTGCCCCGGCCCAGCCCGGGCCGCCGGCCGGAACCCCGGCACCGGCGCCGGTGCCGCTGGGCGACCTGGCCGAGCTCCTGAGCGTCACCACCCAGACCCCGGGGACGATCCTGGCGGTCACCAGCACGCACACGACCACCGCGCAGACCGCTCTCGCCCAGGCCCAGGACCTCGAGCCCGCTCACCTGCCGACCGTGCAGGTGAGCGGCCACGACCGCGCGTCCCTGATCCGCGCCCTGTACACCCGGCTCGGCCTCGGCCAACACCGCCGGCTTCCCGGTCTCGACGAAGCCGAAGACCTGATCACCGCCGAGCTGCAGCACACCCCCCGCCTGGTCATCGCCACCACCACCCTCGGGCTGCGCCCGGCCGCGCTCCAGCTGCTGCACCGCCTGTGGGCGCCGAAGCCGTTCCCGCTGGTGCTCGTCGGCGACACCACCCTCGACGGCCTCCTGAGGCGCCACGACCTCGCGGAACTCCACCCCCACATCACCCACCACCGCGTCCAGGAGCCCCCCGTGCCGCAGTCTGCCGCCGCCCCGGCCCCGGCCGCCGACACCGCCCCCGCCGCGCCGCAGCCCGCGACCCCCGCCACCGTCCCGGCCCCGGCTTCCGCCGCCGGGCCGCACCCCACAGCCGCCGGCGCCACCGTCCCGGCCGCCGACCCGGCCACCGCACCCGCCGCCGCGGCCGACGGCCTGCTCCAGGACCTGCACTCCACGGTCGAGCACCACGCCCTGCTGTGCGTCACCGGCCCCGCCCCCGCCGACACCGCGATCACGGCGGTCACCGCCGCCACCCAGCACCAGCCCCTGCCCGCCGTCTGGATCCGCCCCCACCCCGGCACCGACGAACCGGCCCTCATCCGCGCCCTGTACACCGCCCTCGGCCTTCACCACCGCCAGCCGCAGCCCCGCGAACACAGCGCCGCGCTGGAACTCGTCGCCGCCGAACTCGACCGCTCCGCCCGCCTCCTGGTCGTGCCCGACGCCCACCGGCTGGCCACCGCCGCGCTGCAGACGCTCTACGGCCTCTGGGCGCCCGGCGGGCCGGAGCGCTTCCCCCTGGTCCTGGTCGCAGACGACCACCTCCACACCGTCCTCGACCGCCCCAAGCTGGCGAGCCTGAAAGCCGCAGCCGACCACCACCGCCTGGCCACCGCCGCCCCCGCGCCGGAGGCGCGCGAGAACACCCCCGCCCCGGCCGCCCCGGCCGCCCCGGTTCCGGCCGGACCGCAGCCGGACGCCGCCGTACCCGCCCCGGAGACCGGTACCACCACGGCGCCCACCGCCCCGGCCCCGACCGGTGAAGTCCCCGCCGCGCCCCACCCCGTCCCGGCCGCCCCGGCCGCACCGACCGGTGAAGACCCGGCCACCCCGGCCGCCGGCGCCGCCCTGCGGCCGGCCACCGCCCCGGCCGGCGAAGCCCCCACCGTCCCCTCGACCCTCGACCCGGCGCCCGCACCGCTCCCGCCGGGCCTCGACCTGGTCCTGGCCCCGAGCCCGCAGACACTCCACCAGGCCCGCAGCACCCTCCCGCAGCTGATCAGCGCCGCCGGCCAGGGCACCTCCACCCCACTGGCCCGCGGCACCCACCACGCCCTGCTCACCGCCCCCACCACCGCCACCACCCTGGGCTGGGACCTGACCACCGCCACCGCGCACGGCACCGCCGACGCCCGCAAGAAGCTCGGCGACCTCATCCAGGCCGCCGCCACCGGCCACCCCCAGGTCCTGCGCCGCCACGTCACCCCCCTCGCCGTGCTGCTCCCCGCCGCCCCCGACGGCACCCCGCTCCCGCCCCCCGGCCACCCCGGCCGACCCGCCCCCGGTACACCCGCCGCAGCAGCAACGACCGGACCCAGCACCGGAGTTGTAACGCCCACCCCGGCCACCGTCCCCGCCGCAGCAGCGCCCGCCCCGGCCGCACCGGACCGCAGCAGCGAAGTCGAGCCGGACGACACCCTGTTCTCCACCCCGGCCACTTCCGGCGCCCAGCCGGCCACCGTCCCGGCCCCCGCCGTGGTCGAGCCCGTCCCGGCCGCCAACCCCGCCGCGGCTGTGCCCGGCCAGGCCGCCGATGCCGAGCCGGCCACCCCGAACGCACCCGCCCCGGCACCGGCGGCCGGCGAGCCCGCCCTGCAGGACCCCGCGGCCGCGGCCCCGCCGGCCGGCCAGCCGGCCGCGGCGCCCGCCACACCGCGGCCCCCGCGCCGCCTCGCCCCGCTCGCCGACGCCCTCACCACCGTCCTCACCCCCCAAGCCCCCGACCCGGACACCACCCCGGCCGGCCCGCGCGCCCTGTCCACCGGCATCCGCACCCTCGACGACGCCCTCGGCGGCCTCCAGCCCGGCCGCTTCTACCTCGCCGCAGCCGCCCCCGGCACCGGCGGCAGCCTCCTCGCCACCACCACCGCCCGCACCACCGCCCTCGACCACCACCTCCCCGTCCTCTACGCCGCCTCCGGCCTCACCCGCGCCGACGTCGCCGCCCGGATCGTCGCCGCCCACCTGCCCGTCGACTACCGCCGCCTGCGCACCGGCCACCTCACCCCCGCCGAACAGGCCGACGCCACCACCCTCCACACCGAGCTCGCCGCCGCCCGCCTCTACATCGACGACGGCACCGACCTCACCCCCGACGCCATCGCCGAGACCGCCGCCGACCTCGCCGCCGACCTCACCCACACCACCGGCCAGCCCGGCCTGGCCCTGGTCGTCGTCGACCGCCTCCAGGCCCTCGACGACCCCCGCCTGCCCCTGTCCGGCCCCCGCCTCACCGACGCCGCCCAGGCCCTGGCCCACCTCGCCCGCACCCACCACGTCCCGGTCCTGGCCATCCTCGACACCGACCAGCCCGACCTGGTCACCGCCCTCGGCCTCGACACCACCCTCACCCTCCACCCCCACCCCGACGCCCCCACCACCCAACTCCTCCTCACCATCGCCGAACGCGACCTCGGCACCCAAGCCACCCTCACCCTCACCGCCGACCGCGCCCACGCCCGCCTCACCGACCCCACCCCCTTCAACCCCTACGCCCGCCCCAACCCGGCGCCGGAGGCGCCCAACACCCCCGCGGCCCCAGCGCCGGAGGCGCCCACCAACCCCCCCACCACAGCGCCGGAGGCGCCCACCCAGGCTTCTGCGGCCTCCGACTGGCCCACCATCGCCGTCCCCGGCCACCCCGCCCAGGACACCGCCGCTGCGCCCGACCCCGACTTCGACTCCGAGGTCACCCCGGCCACCGCGGCAGCCCTGGACACCCTGGCCAACCTGACGCCCGACCAGCCCCCCGCCCCCCCGCTGCGCCCGACCCGGGACCGCGCGGCGCGTACGGCCGCCCCCAGGCCCGCCCGCACTGGCGGCGGGGACTACGCGGGCCGGGACTACGGCCACTTCCTCGACATGATCAACTCGGTCGTCGAGCAGACCCTCCAGGAGCACGGCGGCGACACCAAGGCCGCGATCACCGCGCTGGAGCTGAAAGCAATTCCGAACGGAATGGCCCTCTTCGAGGCAACCCGAGTCGGCGGAAATTACGAGCACACCGTCTACCCGGAACGCCTCGAATTCCTCAGTAAGAAATCCCGCGACGGAGCCGACGACATCTGGGAGGGCCGCCACAAGTGGGAGAACGGCCCGCTCATGGACCAGCTCAAGGCCGGCACCCACCCGGACATCGACGTCGACGTCCTGGACACCAACGCCGCCTTCTGCAGCTCCCTGAAGACCTGGCTGCCCATCGGCGCCCTGCAGCACCAGCCGGACGGCGGCTTCAACCCCAAGCGCTCCGGCATCTACCTCCTTCCCAAGCGCCCCACCTGGGAACACCCGCACCTGCCCGACCCGATCGGCAACCGCCGCGAGCTCGGCCCGGTCCTCCTGGACGACGCCACCATCCGCCTCCTGATCCGCTGCCACAAGCTCGGCCTCGCCGAGGCCCCCGCACATCACCCAGGCATGGACCTCCGGCGCCTCCGAAAACATCGCGGAGAAGTTCCGCCGCGTCCTCACCATCGCCCGCGAAAAGGCCATCCTCGACGGCGACGACGTCACCGAGAAATACGTCAAGGCGATCTACTCCAAGTTCGTCTCCACCATCGGCGAATCATCATTCAACCGAGACCTCCGCCGACCCGACTGGATGCACATCATCCGCAGCCAGGCATTCGCCAACCTCTGGTACAAGGCACACCGCGCCCACGAACACGGCCTCACCATCGTCCGACTCCGCGGCACCGACGAACTCCACATCACCGGCGACACTGCATGGCGAACGGTATTCAACGAAGGCCGCCTCACCACCCAGCTGAAGCTCAAGACCCAGTACACCCTTTACGCGAAGGCCGCCTAATGTCGACCGACGGCTGGAAGAACTTCGGCAAATACGGCGCCGACCTCGACCCCGAAAACCGCCACGGGAAAATCGTCCTCGCCCGCGCCCTCGAAGACGCCCTGGAACGGATGATCGTCGAGGGCGGCATCAAGTCCCCCGTCACCACCCGCCGCGGCCTCATCGCCCGCATGAAGTACCTCACCACCACCCAAGGCGGCGCCCAGGCCATGGCCGACGCCGGCATCACCGCCGTCCCCAAGACCATCAGCGCCTGGACCAAGGGCAAGCAGCACCCCCTCCCCGCCAACCTCGACGCCATCGACACCGCCTACTGGAACCTCCGGGCCGCCAACATCCTCAACAACCCCGGCGCGTTCAAGCAGCACCTCAACAACAACGGCAAGGGCACCAAGGTCGAGATCCACCCCATCAACCAGGACGTCGTCGACGAACCCCGCCGCCGCGACAACCTACGCATCCGCACCCTGCAGGTCCGCTACCTCTGGGACGACGCGGTCGACGCCATGGTCGCCGGCGACGTCGGCAAGCTCGAGGAGATCTGGGACGACGTCATCGCCGACCTCGACTCCGACTGGGGCGCCTACACCTACGTCCGCCACATCGGCCTCGGCGCCTGACCACCCCCACCCAGCCGCGCGCCCGCCCCACCGGGCCGCAGCTGCGCCCCACCCCAGCTCAGACCAGCACCACCGGGCACAGCAGCGCGTACATCTCCCCCCGCAGCTGCGCCTCCGCGATGTCCCAGGGGCCGGTGATGCTGCCGGCCAGGGCGACGAAGACACCGTGACGGCGCGCGGTGCGGCGCCAGGCGCGCGAGCTGTTCAGGCCGCCCTCGTAGAAACAGACGCCGGACCGGCCGGTCACCATGAGGACGTCGCCGGCCACGTCCAGGACGGCCGACCAGCCGGCCGCCGGCTCCGCCCAGCCCTCGAAGTCGTCGAACCGCGCCCACCCGCCGGACGCCAGCCCGGCCAGGTGCGGATCCGGCCCGCGGCCGCCGGCCGACGCGAACGTCTCGACCCGGTGCGAGGCCGCGAAGACCACCTGCGCCCGCTGCGCGTCGACGGCCCACGCCTGCATGCCCAACGGCCGTAACGGCTCGCTGCCGACGTCGACGGCGTACATCGTGCCGCCGTCCACCGGGGCCGCCTCGTCGCTCACACCAGGCCAACGAACCGGCCCCCCAGAGGTAACCCACCAGCGGCCGGCCCCGCCCCGCTGCGCACCGCCGGGTCCCGGTCGGAGCTCCACCACCTGGCCGAGCGGGCCGGGCTGAGCCGCCCGC
>NZ_WBOF01000003.1:600000-779833 GCF_009569385.1 Streptomyces kaniharaensis | reverse complement strand
GTCGCCGTGGCTGACGAACACCGTGGTCAGCCGCTTGCCGGTGGCCCGGATCCGCTCGGCCAGCCGGCGGCCGTCGGAGCGGGTGAAGCCGGCGTCCACGAGGAGGGCGTCGTTCGGGCCGGTCACCAGGACGGAGGTCTTGTTGAGGGAGCTGTCCGGGCTGTCGATCACCTCGAAGTCGAGGGCGCTCATTAGAGGACCATCCCTTCTCTCTCTCCGAGCGCTTCGCGCAACGGGTACCTCTCGACGACGCGCTCACTTCGTCCGCTCATGGGTGACGGGTCCTTCCTCGGGGCAGGGCAGGCATCGCGCCCAGGATCGGCGCTGGGCGGCCCGCCCGCATCCGGAGAAGGGTCAGCGTCGAGAAGGGCCAGTGGCGAAGAGGCCAGTGGCCAGAAGGGTCAGCGGCGCCAGAGCGTGAGGTCGCTGCTGGTGGCCACTGCCAGGGTTCGGCCGGACGGGGAGAAGCCGGCGGCGCGGAAGGTGGACCCCACCGAGTTGAAGACGTACCACCAGCCCTTTCCGTGTCCGGCCTCCCAGGGGCCGTTGGAGAGCAGGACCCGGTGGTTCGGCCACTCCGGAGAAGCGACCTCGACGTTCCAGCCGCCGCCGCGGTTGTGCAGGCCGCCGCCCCACGTCCCGGCCACGGGGATCCGGACGTCCGAGACCGGGCCGAGGCCGGGGCAGGAGAGGTCCGGGCCGTCCGGGTCCTCCTCGGGGTCGTAGTCGCGCTCCAGCTTCTCGCCGGTGACGGCGTCGAAGAGGCCGTGCCCGGTGACGGACACCACCAGCACCAGGTCGTTGCCGGTGGCAGGGTCGGTGGCGAAGCCGATGCCCTGCAGTCCGCCGACCGGGATCAGGCCCCGGCCGACGGGCTGCCACGGCTTCGGCGGGGCCGTCACCTCGGCGGCGAGGACCAGGTCGTGGAGCCGTTGCTGGAACGGGTGGAGTGCCATGCGGATGATCATCCCATCGGTGCGGGCGTCACTCCGCCGGGCCATTCCGCAGCACCGCGAGCGCCCCCAGCAGCGTGGCGACCGCGAGCGTCGGCCACAGCACCCCCGGCCCGGCCGCCAACAGCGCCGTCAGCACCGCCGGCGCCGCCGCCCGGCCCACACCCATCGACAGCTCCCACCGGGCCAGCGCCCGTCCCAGCAGCTGGGGCGGCGCGGCGGCCGTGACCAGGGCCGTGCCCGAGCCGGTGTAGAGGATCTCGCCGAGCGTGAACAGCACCGAGACCACCGCGATCCCCGCCGCGCCCGGGGCGCCGCCCAGCGAGCCGGCGGCCCAGAACCCCAGGTACGACAGCGCCAGCACCACGCCGGCGGCTGCCATCACCACGCGCCGGGGACGGTTCGTCAACCGCAGCACCAGGGCCAGCTGAAGCGTGATCACCAACACCGTGTTGCCCACGAACACCCCCGACGACCACGCCGGGGACGCCTGCAGACGCAGCACCAGCAGCGCGGGCAGCGCCACCTCCAGCACGTCGAAGCAGAAGGCGTACGGCAGGTTGGCGACGCCGAGCAGGGAGATCCGCCGCATCGGGGTGTGCGGCCCGGCCTCCGTACGGCTCGCGGACGCCCGCGGCGCGGTCACCCGCAGCGAGTGGACCAGGACGGCGGCACCGAGGCAGGCCACCCCCGTCACCCCGGCGAGCACCCGGATCGCACCGGCCCCGCCGCTCACCACCAGCGTGGCCAGCAGCGCGCCCGCGCCCAGACCCGCGTTGCGCAGCGACCGCCCGGCGGCCAGTGCCGCGTCCCGCAGCCGGCCCTCGGTCAGCGTGCTCACCACCGCCGCGTGCGTGGCCGGCCAGGACTGGCTGCCCACCCCGATCAGCACCGCCGCCACCGTGAACCCGGCCAGACCGCCCGCCACCAGCAGCGTCAGCGCGCCCGCCGCTCGCACCGCCAGGGTCGCCGCGGCTGGGAGGGTCCGCCCGCCCCGGTCGATCCAGCGGCCGGTCAGCGGTACCACCAGCAGGCCCGCGACCATCCCCGCCGACATCGCCAGCCCCGCCGCGCCCGCGCTCAGGTGCAGCACGCCGATCCCGTACAGCAGCAGGAACGGCCTCAGCAGGCCGGTGCCCACCGCGTCCACCAGCAGCGCGCCGGCGTACCGCGGCCCGCCGGCGGCGGTCAGCAGGGTCACCAGGGCGGACGGCCCGCGGCGGCTCTCCCCCAGCCTTGGCGGCTGGGAGGTGCCCCCGCCGATCGGCAGGGCGGGCGGCTCACCGGCCCGGGCGGCCGCGTGGTCGTGGACGGCCTTCTCCTGAATCAGACTCATGGCCGACACCGTCCGCCCGCGCAGGCCGCCCGGGCACGTCGATTGACGGTTCCCGTCAATCGACGACGGGGCCCGTCACCGCTGGTGGCAGGATCGACCGCGTGAGTTTGACCATCGACATCACCGGCCTCCCCGACGAACGGCTCGTCTTCACGCCGTCCCCGCTCGCCGAGCTCAACGCGATGCTGCACGTCCTCGCCGAGCCGGGGCACCACCCCGCGCTGCACGGCTGGGCGTCCAGTACGACCGCGGCCATCCCGCCCGAGCTGTCCGAACGGCTCCTGGAGGCCGACTTCCTCTGGCGCTCCTCCCGCGCCGACTTTCTCGTCCCCGGCCTGCCCGGCGCCACCCTCGCCGAGGAGCTCGACGCCGTCGACCGGATCGACGACGAGCTCTTCGTCGCCGCGGCCCTCATCACCACCTGCGGCTCCTCCCGTCTCACCCACCGGATGGCCTCCCCGCTCACCGACCCGGCCGCCAACGAACGGGCCCGCGAACTCGCCCTCGCCCGCGGCCCCCGCCAGGCCGCCTTCGCCGACCGGCTGCTCGCCGACCCGCCCGCCGTCCGCGCCCTGGTGCGGCGGATGCTGGAGGACTGCCAGGCCGCGTTCTTCGCCGACGCCTGGCAGCGTGTCCTGCCCGACCTCGCCGCCGACGCCCGGCACAAGGCCGACCTGCTGGTGCGGCGTGGCCTCGGCGACGCGGTGGCCGCCATCTCCCCGTCCGTCTCGCTGGAGCAGGGCACCGACGGGCGGCGCCGGATCGTCGTCGACAAGCTCCAGGACAACACCACCCGGGCCGCCGACAGCGGGGGAGTCACCTTCATCCCGACCGCCTTCGGCCGCCCCCACCTGCTCGTCGTGCACGCCGCCGGCTGGCGGCCCGTCGTGCAGTACCCCGTCGCCGAGGCAGGACTCCCCGAACCCGTCTCGCTCGCCCTCGTCCAGCAGCGGCTGGAGGCGCTCGCCCACCCCGTCCGGCTGCGCCTCGCCCGCACCATCGCCCGCGGCCCGCACACCACCGGCGAACTCGCCGCCGCCTGGCAGCTCACCGCCCCCGAGGTCTCCCGCCATCTCGCCGTGCTGCGCAAGGCCGGACTGCTCGTCACCCGCCGGCGCGGGCGCTACATGCTGTACGAACTCGACCTGGCCGGCAGCGCCCGGCTCGGGTCCGACCTGCTGGAGGCGGTGCTGCGGTGAGCGGGAACACCCGGCGGGCGCGCGGTGTTCGTCCGGGCATGACCAACGACGTCACGCCTGCCGCGCCTGCCGCGCCCGAGATCCTCCGCTACGCCGCCTTCGCCACCAGCCCCGAGGGCGGCAACCCGGCCGGAGTGGTGCTGGACGCCACCGGACTGTCCGCCGAACGGATGCTCGCCATCGCCGCCGAGGTCGGCTACTCCGAGACCGCCTTCCTCGTCCCCGGCGAGGCCGAAGGCGCCTACACCGTCCGGTACTTCAGCCCGCTTGCCGAGGTGTCGTTCTGCGGCCACGCGACCGTCGCCGCCGCCGTAGCCCTGGCCGAGCGCACCGGCCCCGGGCGGTACGTCTTCACGACCCCGGCGGGCGAGGTGCCGGTCGAGGTGGACAAGGACGCCGACGGCGTGCTGCGCGCCACCCTCACCAGTGTCGAACCGACGGTTGAGGAGGTCACCGAGGCCGACGTCGCCGAGGCGCTCGCCCTCCTCGGCTGGGCCGCCGCCGACCTGGACCCGGCGCTGCCGCCCCGCCTCGCCTACGCCGGCGCCCGCCACCTCGTCCTCGCCGCCGCCACTCGCGACCGGCTCGCCCGCCTCGACTACGACTTCGACGGCCTCGCCGCCTACATGAGGGCCCGTGACCTGACCACCCTCCAGCTCGTCTGGCGGGAGAACGCCCACGTCTTCCACGTCCGCGACCCCTTCCCCGTCGGCGGTGTCGTCGAGGACCCGGCCACCGGTGCGGCCGCCGCCGCCTTCGGCGCCTACCTCCGCGACCGGCACGCCGCCGAGCCTCCGGCCGTCCTGACCCTCCACCAGGGTGACGACCTCGGCCGCCCCGGCATCCTCCGCGTCGAACTCCGCCCCGACGACCCCCGCATCCGCGTCTCCGGCGCGGCGGTGGCGATCGGGTAGGACCGCGCGCGGCCACCAGTCCACTGCCAAAGTCCCACCCTGGAACGGGAGTCGGCCGGCTTGACGATGGCACTACGATGCGTTGCGACGCTTTCCGGCCGAATCTACGGGGGATCTGATGACTGGTCAGTGGCAGGAGCTGGGCACGCCCGGCGGGATCGAGGCGTACGTGCACCGCCCCGAGGGCGAGGTGCGCGGCGCGGTGGTGGTCTGCACCGAGCTGTACGGGGTCAACGACTACATCCGGGGGATCTGCGCCGAGCTGGCGGGCCTCGGGTACGTGGCCGTGGCGCCGGACTTCTACTGGCGCAGCACCCGTCGCACCGAACTCGGCTACAGCGCCGAGGAGCGGGAGGCGGGCCTGGTGCTGATGCGCGCTCTGGAGCGCGACGAACTGGTCGCCGACGCCGCCGAGGCGCTGGCCGCGGCCCGCGGCCTGGCCAGCGGGCACGGGGTGGCGTTCCTGGGAACGAGCATGGGCGGGCACATCGCGGTGCGCGCGGCCACCGAGCTGCGCTTCGAGCTGGCCGCCGTGTTCTACCCGGGCTGGCTGCTGAACCCCGGCTTCCCGTTCGCCGGCCCGGAGGCGCCGCTGGCGACGGCCGAACGCATCGCCGCCAACGGCGTGTACCTGCTGGGCTTCTGCGGCGAGCTGGACCACATCCTTCCGCAGGAGGAGTGGCGGGAGGCGGAGCGGCGGCTGACCGAGGCCAAGGTCGACCACGAGCTGGTGACCTACCCGGGTGCCCGCCACGGCTTCGCCGCCGACCGTCCCGCGGACCACGACGCCGCCGCCACGGCGGACGCCTGGCGGCGCGTGCACGAGGCCCTGGCTCGTCACCTGTAGGTCGTCTGTCGGTCGTCGAACGGATCAGCGGCCGGGCGAGTGTGCGGTGCCGTCTCCGTCGGGACGGCACCGCAGGGCGCTCACTCCGCCGGGGCGATCCGGTGCCCGCCGCGCGCCGAGTACAGGGTCAGCGCCTCGACCGGGCAGAAGTCGACGGCCTCGGTCAGTTCCGGTGTCAGCTCCTCGCCGTCCGCGCCGTGTCCGGCCACCGGCTCCGCGAGTCCGTCGGCGCCGAGGGCCAGCGAGCCGGGGGCGCTGAGGGCGCACATCCCGGAGCCGATGCAGCGGTCCCGGTCGACCCGGACGACCACTGCGTCGGCGCCCGCCTGCGGCCCGGCCGTCACCAGGCGACCTGGAGGGCGTTCGGGCTGCGGGTCAGCAGGCCGCGCCGCCAGTCGATCTGCTCGGTCGGGCGGGCGAGGCGCAGCGAGGGCAGCCGCCGGGCCAGCCGGTGCAGGGCGAGTTCGAGCTCCATCCGGGCCAGCCAGGCGCCGAGGCAGTGGTGCGGCCCGGCGCCGAAGGTGTACATGGGCGCGGCGAGCGGGGAGAACAGTTCGGTCAGCAGGTCTCCGGTGAAGACCTCCGGGTCGACGTTGGCGGCGCCGGTGTCGGCGGCGACCACGCTGCCGGCCGGTATGACGACTCCGCCGATCTCGACGTCCTCGACGGTGCGCCGCAGCAGGCCGGGCAGGTGGTCGGCGTCCCCGAGCGGAACGGCCCGCAGCAGTTGCTCGGTCGCGGCGGCGGCGCTGGCCTCGTCGGAGGCGAGCCGCTGCCAGGCGTCGCGGCCGTCGCCGAGGAGGTAGACGAGGGCGTTGCCGAGGGTGGTCATGGTGGTCTCGTGCCCGGCCACGACGAGGCCGATGACCAGGGTGATCAGCTGCTGTTCGGTGATCGAGCCGTCCTCGGCGGCGGCCGTGAGCAGGCTGCTGACGAGGTCGTCGCCGGGCCGGTCGCGGCGTTCGGCGATCACGGAGGCGCCGAAGGCGGCGAACTCGGCCATCGCGTTGCCGATCGCCTCGGCGCTGTGGGCGATGGTGGAGAGCGCGTGGTCGCTCCAGTGCGCCAGCCGCTTGCCGTCCAGGCCGTCCAGCCCCATGAGCCGGCTGATCACCGCGACCGGGAGCGGGCGGGTGTAGGCGGCGACGATGTCGGCGGGCGGGCCCTGGTCGATCAGTTCGTCGATCAGTGCCTCGACCACGGAGGCGACCCAGGGCCGCCAGCGGGCGATGGCGCGCGGGGTGAACGCCCGTTGCACGGTGCGGCGCAGTCGTTGGTGTTCGGTGCCGTCGATGTTCAGGAGGCTCTGCGGGGCGTCGAGGAGGTTGGGCGTGAGCGAGACGGGCGGCGCGTCCGGCGCGTAGAGCGGGGCGCGGCCGAGGCGCGGGTCGGTGAGCACCTGCCGGACGTCGGCGTGGCGGCTGACCAGCCAGACGGGGGTGCCGGTGGGCAGCGCGCCGAGCCGGGGCGGGCCGGGCTCCAGGTGGCGCAGGCAGTGCAGCGGGACGAGCGGGGCGGTACCGGTGCCGGCACCGGTCGCACTGTTCTCTGCGGACATCCGTACTCCAGACTCCAGGGCGGTGGGCCGCGGGGGCGGCCCGACGGGGGGTGGAACCGGGGAGGTGCGGGGGGACGGGTGGGGCAGGCCGGCGGACGGCTCGGCTCTGGCCGGCGAGGTCGCGCACGGTCGGACGGACGTGGCGCGCGGTGGCGCACGGTCGGGCGGGTCGGGTGCGGTGGGCGTGCCGTGTGTGCTGAGCGTGGTCACGTGGACCGCTTCTGCTACGACCGTACGTGGGCCGCGGTCCGCCCGTCTGCGGTACTTCCGGCCAAGGGCGATGCTTTCCGGGCATTCGATGCGTGCTGACGGGCGCTCAGCGCGGCCTGCACGCCCCTTCGCCGGGCCGGGATCGCGCCGGGGTCCGGGTATGCCGCCGGCATGTGCGGTGACACGGTGGCCCGGATCGCCGCGGCCTTTCCCCGGCTGTCCCGGGTGGTTCCCCGGGACGGCGGCGGCGCGGGCGATACGCTTCGTGGGCAAGTCGTTTGACGCAGGTCACGCCGGGTGCGGAGCCGCCCCGGCCGACGGAGGTGGAACAGGATGGCCCAGCAGGTCAAGGCAGTCATCGCGCGTGCCAAGGGCGCGCCCGTGGAGGTGACCACGATCGTCGTGCCGGACCCGGGCCCGGGCGAGGCCGTGGTGCGGATCCAGGCCTGCGGGGTCTGCCACACCGACCTCCACTACCGCGAGGGCGGCATCAACGACGAGTTCCCGTTCCTGCTCGGCCACGAGGCCGCGGGCGTCGTGGAGTCGGTCGGCGAGGGCGTCACCGAGGTCGCCCCGGGCGACTTCGTGATCCTCAACTGGCGTGCGGTGTGCGGCCAGTGCCGTGCCTGTCGGCGGGGCCGTCCGCAGTACTGCTTCGACACCCACAACGCCCGGCAGAAGATGACGCTGCTGGACGGAACCGAGCTGTCCCCGGCGCTCGGCATCGGGGCGTTCGCCGAGAAGACCCTGGTCGCGGCGGGCCAGTGCACCAAGGTGAACCCGGCCGCCGAGCCGGCCGTCGCGGGCCTGCTGGGCTGTGGCGTGATGGCGGGCATCGGCGCCGCGATCAACACCGGCGGCGTCGGCCGGGGCGACTCGGTCGCCGTGATCGGCTGCGGCGGCGTGGGCGGCGCGGCGGTGCTGGGCTCCCGGCTGGCGGGCGCGGCGCGGATCATCGCCGTCGACATCGACGACCGCAAACTGGAGACGGCCCGCACGCTGGGCGCCACCCACACCGTCAACTCCCGTACCACGGACCCGGTCGAGGCGATCCGCGAGCTGACCGGCGGCCACGGCGCGGATGTCGTCGTCGAGGCGGTCGGCCGCCCCGAGACATACCGGCAGGCCTTCTACGCCCGGGACCTGGCAGGCACCGTCGTCCTGGTCGGCGTGCCGACACCGGAGATGACGCTGGAGCTCCCGCTGCTCGACGTGTTCGGCCGCGGCGGCGCGCTGAAGTCCTCCTGGTACGGCGACTGCCTGCCCTCCCGGGACTTCCCGATGCTGATCGACCTCTACCTCCAGGGCCGCCTGGACCTGCGCGCGTTCGTCACCGAGACCATCGAACTCGACGCGGTGGAGCAGGCGTTCGCGCGCATGCACCAGGGCGACGTGCTCCGCTCGGTGGTGGTCCTGTGAGCGAGCGGAGCGAGCGAACCATCGAGAGGTGCGCGTTGCGCGAAGCGCCTGCCGAGCGAAGCGAGGTAGGCGTATGAGCGTCCGCGTGGAGCGTCTCGTCACGGCCGGAACCTTCGAACTCGACGGCGGCAGCTGGGAGGTGGAGAACAACGTCTGGATCGTCGGCGACGACGCCGAGGCGGTGGTGATCGACGCCGCCCACGACGCCGACGCGATCGAGGCCGCGCTCGACGGGCGCCGCCTGCTGGCGATCGTCTCCACCCACGCGCACAACGACCACATCGACGCGGCCCCGGCACTCGCCGCCCGCACCGGTGCGCCGATCCTGCTGCACCCGGACGACCTGCCGCTGTGGAAGCTCACCCACCCCGAGCGCCTCCCGGACGGCGAACTCGCCGACGGGCAGCGGATCGAGGTGGCCGGCACCGCACTGACCGTCCTGCACACCCCCGGCCACGCGCCGGGCGCGGTCTGCCTGTACGCGCCCGAGCTCAGCACCGTCTTCACCGGCGACACCCTGTTCCACGGCGGCCCGGGCGCGACCGGCCGGTCGTTCTCGCACTTCCCGACGATCATCGACTCGATCCGCGACCGCCTGCTGACCCTCCCGCCGGAGACGGTGGTGCGGACCGGCCACGGCGACCCGACCACGATCGGCGCCGAGGCCCCGGCCCTGCCGGACTGGATCGCCCGCGGTCACTGATGCCCCCATGGCCCCCGGGGGCTTCGTGTTTCCCCGGGGGCCGTACGATCGCGGCCATGGCCCACGACCCGCGCGACCTCGACGACGCCTTCCTCGCCTTCTGGCGCGAGCGCCACATCTCCACCCTGACCACCCACCGCCCCGACGGCTCCCCGCACGTCGTGCCGGTCGGCGTGACGTACCAGCCGGAGACCGGCGTCGCCCGCGTGATCACCAGCCGGACCAGCCGCAAGGCGCGCAACGTCGCCGCCGCCGGGCCCGAGGGCATGCGCGTCGCCGTCTGCCAGGTCGACCGCGCCCGCTGGTCGACCCTGGAGGGCGTCGCCGTCGTCCGCGACGAGCCCGAGCAGGTCGCCGACGCCGAGCGCCGCTACGCCGAGCGCTACCGCGAGCCCCGGGTGAACCCGGACCGCGTCGTCATCGAGATCACCGTGGACCGCGTCCTCGGCCGCGCCTGAGCCGGATCCTCATTCCGCCAGGGCGGGTGCGATCCGCCGCAGCACGCCCGGCCAGCCCTGCCCCATGCCCTGGTGCGCCTGCCGCCCCATCGGGGTGTCCAGGTCGAAGCCCGCGTGTTCCAGCAGCAGCCGCGTGCCGTGCCCCTCCGGCACAAGCCGCCACGTCACGGTGGTGTCCAGCGATCCCTCGGCGAAGCTGTAGCTCAGCAGCCGCTCCGGCTCGACCGCGATCACCTCGCACGGCTGCTGCCCCCACGGCCCCATGTCCAGCGTGAACCGATGCCCCACCACCGCCCTGACGTCCCCCGGCGCCCACCACCGCGCATGCAGCTCGGGTTCCGTCAGCGCCTCCCACACCCGCGCCGGCGGGTACGGCAGGAACTCGTCACAGGTGATGACGGACTTCTCGGTCATCGGTTGTCCTCCTCGTCCAGAAGCTCGCGCAGCGAACGCATCCGCGCCCGCCAATAGCGCTCAAACGGGTGGAGCCACTCCTCGACCTCGGCGAGCGGGGCGGGCTCCAGGTGGTAGTACCGATGCCGACCGCGCGGCTCCTCGCGCACCAGCCGGGCGTTCTTGAGCACCGCCAGATGCTCGGAGACCGCCGGCCTGCTGAGCTCGAAGTCGCCGGCCAGTTCACCGGCCGCCCGTGGCCCGGCTCGGAGGCTCTCCAGCAGCTTGCGCCGCACGGGGTTGGCCAGCGCGCTGAAGACATCGACATCCGCCATGCCACCACCATGCGTCGGAGACTCCCGACATGTCAACTTCTTCCGACGCATGTCGGGATCTGGCCGGCGGGCCTTGATGAGAGCGGGGCGCACCCACGCAGCGCACGGCAGGCTCATCCACGAAAGCCCGAAAAATATTCGGACGGCGATGTCGAGAACCCGTGACCGGCTCCGTCCCCGGGGTGAACGCGACCACAATGGGTCGCACCAGCACCGAGGAGAAGCACCATGGCCAAGTACCTGCTGCTCAAGCACTACCGCGGAGCCCCGGCCGCGGTCAACGACGTACCGATGGACCGGTGGACGCCGGAGGAGATCTCGGCGCACATGCAGTACATGTACGACTTCGCGGCCCGGCTCGAGAAGACCGGCGAGTTCGTCGACGGTCAGGCGCTGGCCCCCGAGGGCGCTTGGGTCCGCTACGACGGCGAGGGCCGCCCGCCGGTCACCGACGGCCCGTTCGCCGAGACCAAGGACCTCATCGCCGGCTGGATGGTGATCGACGTCGACAGCTACGACCGCGCCGTCGAGCTGGCCGGGGAACTGTCGGCCGCCCCCGGGGCGGGCGGGAAGCCGATCCACGAGTGGCTGGAGGTGCGCCCGTTCCTGGCCGCGCCGCCCACCATCACGGAGTGACCCGCTGATGAACGAGGCCCTGATCCGGAGCCTCACGCCGAGCGTACTCGCCGTCCTCGTCCGCCGCGGAGCCGACTTCGCGGCGGCCGAGGACGCCGTGCAGGACGCGCTGGTCGAGGCCATCCGCGTCTGGCCCGCCGACCCTCCGCGCGACCCGAAGGGCTGGCTGGTCACCGCGGCCTGGCGCAAGTTCCTCGACGCCACCCGCGCGGACACCGCCCGCCGCCGACGCGAGGACCTCGTCGACCAGGAGCCGGCACCCGGCCCCGCGCCCGCGGTGGACGACACGCTCCAGCTCTACTTCCTGTGCGCCCACCCGTCACTGACACCGGCATCCGCCGTCGCGCTCACCCTGCGCGCCATCGGCGGGCTGACCACCCGCCAGATCGCTCAGGCCTACCTGGTACCCGAGGCGACCATGGCACAGCGGATCAGCCGGGCCAAGCGCACCGTCTCCGGCGTGCGGTTCGACCAGCCCGGCGACGTCGCCACCGTGCTGCGCGTCCTCTACCTGGTCTTCAACGAGGGCTACTCCGGTGACGTCGACCTCGCCGCCGAGGCCATCCGGCTCACCCGGCAGCTCGCGGCTCAGGTCGACCACCCCGAGGTGGCAGGGCTGCTCGCCCTCATGCTCCTCCACCACGCCCGGCGTGCCAGCCGGATCGCGCCCGACGGCAGCCTGGTGCCGCTCGCCGAACAGGACCGCACCCGATGGGACACCGCGTTGATCGCCGAGGGCGTCGAGATCCTGCAGGCGGCCCTCGCCCGCGACCGGCTGGGCGAGTTCCAGGCCCAGGCCGCCATCGCGGCACTCCACGCCGACGCGCCCACCGCCGAGGAGACCGACTGGGTGCAGATCGTCGAGTGGTACGACGAGCTCACGCGCCTCACCGACAGCCCGGTCGTCCGCCTCAACCGCGCCGTCGCCGTCGGCGAGGCGGACGGACCGCACGCCGGCCTGGCGGCACTCGCGACGCTTGACGCCGCCCTGCCTCGCCACACCGCGGTCGCGGCGTACCTCCACGAACGCGACGGCGACCTGGCGACGGCAGCACGGCTGTACGCCGAGGCGGCCCACAAGGCCCCCAACCTCGCCGAACGCGACCACCTGACACGCCAGGCCGCCCGCCTCAACGCCCACTCTCGTCGCTGACGGGCCGCGCTCGAGTGCGCCGAAGTCGACGGTGGGGGCCGGTGCTGACGACGTCGGCAAGGCCGTCGAGCGTCTCCCGGACCTTCGGTGCGGCAGCTCAGTGGTCTAGACGACCTTCTTGTCGCCGAAGTGCCAGAACTTGAGGTCCCGGCCCAGATCGCCGCTGGCGGAGATGGTGACCTTGAGCGGGTAGTCGGGCTTGCCGGCCGCGATCCGGTCGGCGCGGCGCTTGTCGCTGTTGACCAGCAGACGGGGATCGCCGCTGCGCAGGGTGTTCCGCCGATGAGGATGGCGTCGGATTCGGCTCGTACCTGGTCGACGCGGTCGAAATCCTCCGCGTTGGACAGCAGCAGGCGCTCGGGGGAGGCGTCGTCGATGTGACCGTCGACGGAGGTCGCGACCCTCAACAGGACGAAGGGGCGGGAGGCCATCGGCGGTCCATTCTCTCGGGACAACGGGGCTCTGATTGGTCATCACACTTCATGGAGCAGGATGCTGTCGAGCGCCTGCCGGAAGTGGGCGACTTCCGCTACGCCTCGACACCCTTGCAGCAGGGTGTCGAGGTGCGCCAGCTCGGTGAGGATCCGGGCCGACCTGGTCGTCGTCGCAATCGACAGCGCCGAGGTAGCGGTTGTGGCGGCGTGCTCGGGACCGTCGGTGTGGAACTGGGCTATGGCCGAGCGGGCGAGGCGCGCTGGGCCTTCACGTAGGGCTCGTTGAGCCACCGGCCTCGGCCGAACGGTGCCTCCGGCGGCTTGGCGAGCAGCGCGAGAGCTTGGTCGAAGGCACGCTGGGCTGTCTTCTCGTCGCCGAGCAGTGCGTGCCCGTGGGCCGCGTACACCGCGCCCATGGCGTTCAACCGAGTTCCCGAGCCGGCCAAGCGCTGGGCCGCTGCGGCGAGGTCGATCGCCTCGACTGAGTCCTGCTGCCGGTGACCATCCCCGGCATGAACACCCGGGCGGCCGAGGTGGTTCTGGCGGAGATCGGCGCGGACATCACGCGGTTCCCCTCGACTGCCAACCTGGCCTCCTGGGCGGGAGTCTGTCCGGGGTCGACGACGCTGAATGGCAGGCCCGGGGAGCTGGTCGCCTCGATCGCGAGTCGGTGGTGCTCGGCGGGAAGGTCGTCGGTGGTGAGGACGGTGGACCCCGCGCCTTGCGACTTGTTGCCGGGCGCGTCCGGATCGGCCTGTACGTGTTCCCGCGCGCAGCACCCGGTCGCCGAGGACCACCACCCGAAACTGGTGTGCCCGTCCTTGGTGAAGTTGCGCGCCTCGCGGGAGAGTAACCAGTCCTGGCCGGATGCGGCCGACAGGCCGTGTGGCGCGACCAGCCCAGCGACGATGGATTTCTCGTTGCCTGAGGATGCGAGATCCTCCGGCAGGCGGGAGCCACCGACGGCACGGACCGAGACCGACCTCGCGATCCGCATCCAGCGGCGTGATCGAGCAAGACAGGGCGCGCTGAATCCGTGTCACTCCGGTGACGTCCACCGAGGTCACCGAGATACCCACTGGTAAAGATCAATTGGGATCGGACGTTCGATCACCGACTTGCGGCGGCGAGCAAACCACCTTGCCCGCTGGCGGAAGTGCTCAGCGGCTCAGGACTGGTGCTGTGCGACATCCCGCGAGTTCACCTGAGCCCCGCTGAGTCCCTGCGCCCGTGGCCAGGGGGTTGTTCCTCCTTCGGGTGCTCTGCGGACTTGTGACGTGACTTCGGGATTCTTGAAGCGTTCTCCTCATCCGACCGATCCACAGTCGGGCCGAAGGTGAGGGGGCTTGGGTTGGCGGCGCTGGCAGTCGTACGGGACCTGCGCGAGCACTGGGCGCCCGCGTCGGCGGAGGAACTGAAGCAGTTCGAGACCGACGCGCTATTCGGGTTCGTCCTCGCACGCGCCTCGGCAGGACTGGCTGACGGCACGATCCGCGGGGATGTCGGGCATCTGGACCAGTCAGGTCCTGGCACGAAGGACGCCCAGCTGCGGATCCCGCCGAGTGAGCCAGAGGTCGGAACGCTCTTCGCCGGCTGGGGTGGTGAGCTGGCCACGTGCCGAAAGTTCGCTCCTACCGCGCGGAACTACACCGCCTCGAAGCTGCTGTCCCAGGTCGGCCTGCGGGTGAGCGAGGCATGCGGGCTCGATCTGGACGACATCAAGTGGGACCTGGGCCGCTTCGGCAAGCTCCACGGCCGCCACGGCAAGGGCACCCGCGGATCGGGCCCGCGTGAGCGCATGGTGCCGCTGATCAACGGCGCCGACCGGACCCTTCGGTGGTTCATCGAGGACGTCTGGGGCCAGTTTGACGACGACCACACCCGCCTCGGCGCCCCGCTGTTTCCCTGAGCGGAAGAACGCCGACGGCTCCTCGCGTCGGATTGGCGACGACGCCCTGCGAGGTGGACTCAAGGACGCGGCCAAAGCGCACCTGCCCGCTTGGGGCGAGAAGCTGACCCCACATGTCCTGCGGCATTTCTGCGCGTCCCGACTCTACGGTAACGGTGCGGCGGCCGGGTCGAGCCGACCGTGCTCCAACCGCTCGCACCCGACAAGATCGACCGCTCCGTCGCCGCGGCCACCACCCCTGCCGCCAGGCTTGTCCTCGCTCTCGCGGCGGTGCACGCGGCCCGGGTCGCCCAGATCGCCACTCTCATGCTCGACGATGTCGACATCGGGAACCGCCGCCTGACCATCGCCGGCCGTGTCCGGCCCGTCGACGATCGCACCCTGAAACTACTGCTGGCCTGGCTGGAATACCGGCGCGAGCGCTGGCCGAACACGGCCGACCTCCACCTGCTGATCAACAACCAGACCGCTACGGGCACTGGTCGCGCCAGTAACCGCTGGATCCGTGGGCCCCTGCGCGGCCAGGAGGCGACTTTGGAACGGCTCCGCGTCGATCGACAACTCGAAGAGGCCATGGTCCAGGGCCCTGACCCCCTCCACCTTGCCGAGGTGTTCGGGCTTCACGAGAAGATCTCAACGACTGGGGAGGGTTGGCAGGTATCACGCCGGCGACAAGCCGGTGCCGCGAGGCTGGTCAGGTTGAGCTGCACTGATCTTCGTGGAGTCCTTGAAGCCTGGGTTACGATCCAGGCGTAAGGAGAGCCACGAGCAGTGCCAGCACCACGCAAGTACCCCGATGAACTCCGCGAGCGCGCCGTCCGCGAGGTCCGCTCGACCGGCCGCCCGGTGGCCCATGTCGCCCGCGACCTCGGCATCCACAAGGAGGCCCTGCGGTCCTGGGTCCGCCAGGCCGAGGCTGACGCCGGCGAGCGCGACGACCGCCTGACCAGCTCCGAACTGGAAGAGCTGAAGCAACTCCGTAAAGAGAACGCCGAGTTGAGGCGGGCCAACGAGATTCTCAAGGCCGCCAGCGTGTTTTTTGCCCAGGAGATCGACCGTCCCCGGACGAGGCCGAGCAGGTGATCGACCACCTGCGAGAGGGCTTCGGGGTCGATCCCGTGTGCCGGGTGCTGGACCTGTCGCCCTCGACGTACTTCGCGCGGAAGACGCGGCCGAAGTCCGCCCGCCGGTTGCGCGACGAAGAGCTGATTCCGTTGGTCACAGCCGTGTGGGAGGACTCCGGCCGCACCTACGGAGCCCGCCGGGTCACCCGCGCGCTGGTCCGCGCCGGCCACGCGGTGGCCCGCTGCACGGTCGAGCGGCTGATGCGGGAGCTCGGGATCGAGGGCGTCATCCGCGGGCAGCGGCGTCGCACCACGGTCCCCGAGCCGACCGCGCCGCGTCCGCCGGACCTGGTCAACCGGCGGTTCACCGCCGAGCGCCCGAACCAGCTGTGGCTGGCCGACCTGACCTACATCCGCACCTGGTCGGGCTGGGTCTACGTGGCGTTCGTCCTGGACGCGTACTCCCGCCGGATCGTGGGCTGGCAGGCCGCCACCCACATGCGCACGGACCTGCCGCTGGACGCCCTGGAGATGGCGCTGTGGCGGCAGAAGATCAAGAAGGACGCCGGCCTCATTCATCACAGCGACCGCGGGTCACAAGGTGGATTCAACTGGTCGTCGCAACACCTCGATTGTGGAGGTGTCGGATGGGGCGGCCTGCGGGGTGGACGACGAAGGTGACGGGGCGTCCGGCGATGCGGTCGCCGGGCCGGCCGCCGGTGCGTCGGGATGTGGAGCGCGCGTTCTGGTTGAAGATCGCCGAGGGACTCACGAGCGAGGATGCCGCGCTGGCGTGCGGCGTGTCCGGGCCGGTCGGTTCGCGGTGGTTCCGCGATCGTGGCGGGATGCCTTCGATCCAGCTCAGTCCGCTGTCAGGTCGGTATCTGTCGTTCGCCGAGCGCGAGGAGATCGCCCTGCTGAGGGCCCAGGACACCGGCGTGAGAGAGATAGCCCGCAGGCTGGGGCGCTCGCCGTCGACGATCTCTCGGGAGCTGCGGCGCAACGCGGCCACGAGGTGCGGGCGGCTCGACTACCGGGCCTCGATCGCGCAGTGGAAGGCCGAGCTGGCGGCAGGCCGGCCGAAGACCGCGAAGCTCGCGGCCGACGAGCGGCTGCGCGAGTACGTGCAGGACCGGTTGGCCGGCTTGATCCAGGCTCCCGACGGGAGGCTGGTGCCGGGTCCGGCGACGCAGGAGTGGAAGGGGCGGAACAAGCCCCGCCGTCAGGACCGGCGTTGGGCGACGGCGTGGAGTCCGGAGCAGATAGCGAAGCGGTTGCTGGTCGACTATCCGGACGACGAATCCATGCGGATCTCGCACGAGGCGATCTACCAGGCCCTCTACGTCCAGGGCCGCGGCGCGCTCGAGCGTGAGCTGGTCACGTGCCTGCGGACCGGGCGTGCCCTTCGGGTTCCGCGCTCGCGCGCCCGCCAGAAGGCGGCCGGTCACGTCACGCCCGACGTGATGATCAGCGAGCGTCCCGCCGAGGCCGAGGACCGGGCCGTCGCGGGCCACTGGGAAGGCGATCTGATCATCGGGACGAACCGGTCCGCCATCGGCACGCTCGTGGAGCGCACGACCAGGTTCACGATCCTGGTCCACCTTCCGCGGATGGAAGGCTACGGCGTCGAGCCAAGGGTGAAGAACGGCCCCGCGCTGGCCGGCTACGGAGCCGAGGCGATGCGCAAGGCCCTCACGGCCCAAATGGCCAATATCCCACAGCAGTTGCGCAGATCGCTGACCTGGGATCGAGGTAAGGAGCTCGCCCAGCACGCCCAGCTGAAGGCCGACACAGGCATCGCCGTCTACTTCGCCGACCCGCACAGCCCCTGGCAGCGGGGCACGAACGAGAACACGAACGGGCTGCTGCGGCAGTACTTCCCGAAGGGCACGGACCTGGCCCGCTGGACCGCCGGCGACCTCGAAGCCGTCGCCGGCGCGCTCAACACCCGGCCGCGGAAAACACTCGGCTGGAGAACTCCTGCGGAGGCCCTCGACGATCAGCTACTCTCGCTCCAAACCAGCGGTGTTGCAACGACCCCTTGAACCCGGTCAATACGTGTCCATTCGCTACACAGAGCGATTGGTCGAGGTCGGCGCCTCGGCGTCCGTGGGCTCCGTCGCCGATTCGTACGACAACGCGATGGCCGAGGCCCTGAACGGCACGTTCAAGGCCGAACTGATCGAGCATCAGGGTCCGTGGCGGGACTTCGACGAGGTCGAGCGGGCCGTCTTCCAGTGGGTCGCGTGGTACAACGGTGAACGACTCCACTCCGCCCTCGGCTACGTTCCGCCCGACGAATACGAGCAGGCGTACTGGGCGAGCCTGGAGGAAGTCCCGCAGACCGCTTGATCATACGATCGCGGACTCCACGAAACTCGGGGCAGCTCAGGTGCAGCCCGTGCTGCGGCCCTGCTCAAGGCTGTACGAGATCTTCCGGGCCTACTTTCGCCTCTTCCGCGGGAATGGCCGGCCGTGCCGCGTAGCGGCTGCGCATCGCGTCGCTGGCTGCGGGGCCCGCGGTGAAGACGTAGGCGGCGCTGTCGTCGAGTCGGCGGCCGGTTTTGGCGTCGACGACCACGGGCTCGACTTCCTCGCCGCTGTGCGCGTCGACGAGGATCATGCTGCGCTCCGTCGGCGTGAGGCGGGAGTTGCCCCACGCGGCCAGGGCGACGATCACCGGGCGCAGGGAGCGCCCGAGTTCGGTCAGGACGTACTCGTGCCGGACAGGGCTGGTCTGGTAGGGCCGACGCTCCAGCAGACCGTCCGCGACCAGGGTCTTCAGCCGGGTGGTGAGCATGCTGGAGGAGATGCCCAGGCTCTCCTGGAACTGGTCGAAGCGGGTGTAGCCGTCGAAGGCGTCGTGGAGGATCAGCAGTGTCCACCACTCGCCGACGTGTTCCACCGTCGTGGACAGCGGGCACTCCCGGTCCTCCAGCCTGATCCGGCTTGCCACGGCGACCATCCCCTCCGTTACTGCTAAAGTCGAAGTTAGTAGCTTCTATTTTAGCAGTAGAGACGGGAGTGGCGCCTCGTATACCCGCGCCCGGGACGGAGCACAATGTGACCACCTTCATCAGCGAATCCCTCGAAGGCCGACGCGCTCTGGTCACCGGCGGCACCAAGGGCACCGGAGCCGCGATCGCCCGGCGGCTCGCCGAGGCCGGTGCGACCGTGCTGGTCACCGCCCGCAGCCGCCCCGACAACGTCGAGGAGAAGACGTTCATCGCCGCCGACCTGTCCACCGCCCAGGGCGCCGCCCACGTCGCCTCCGAGGTGGACGCCCGCATAGGAGGCGTCGATATCCTGGTCAACACCCTCGGCGGCTCCCAGGCGCCAGCAGGAGGATTCGCCGCGCTCGGCGAGGACGACTGGGCAAGGGAGCTGAACACGAACCTGCTGGCCGCCGTCCGCCTGGACCGCGCGCTCCTCCCGCACATGATCGCCACAGGCAAGGGCGCGATCGTGCACGTCACCTCGATCCAGCGCCGCATGCCGCTGTGGAACGGCACCCTGGCCTACGCCGCCGCCAAGGCCGCCCTGACCACCTACAGCAAGGGCCTGGCCAACCAGGTCGCCCCGCACGGCGTCCGCGTGAACACCGTCTCGCCCGGCTTCGTCCAGACCTCGGCCGCCGACAACCTCGTCACCCGGATCGCCCACGAGGCCGGCATCAGCCAGGAAGCGGCGCTGGGCCGGCTCATGGACTCCCTGGGAGGCATCCCGCTCGGCCGTCCCAACCGGCCCGAGGAGGTCGCCGAACTCGTCGCCTTCCTCGTCTCCGACCGCGCCTCGGCCATCGTCGGCGCCGAACACGTCATCGACGGCGGCACCACCCCCACCGTCTGAACCCGCCACCACCATCAGGAGCGTCATGCACGACAACCAGCCCCGGACCATCACCCCGGACGACCTGCCCGAGGTGATCACCCGCTACCTCACAGCGCACCGCGTCCACGACACCGCCACCGCGGTCACGACGTTCACCGACGACGCCACAGTGATCGACGACGGCAACACCTACCAGGGCAGCGCCGCGATCGAACGGTGGCTGGACCGATCCGCCACCGAATTCACCTACACCATCCACCTCACGAACGCCCAGCAGACCGACACGGCCCACTACATCGCCACACACCACCTCGAAGGCAACTTCCCCGGCGGCACCATCGATCTCCGCTATCGGTTCACGCTGCGCGACGACCTCATCGAACACCTCGCCATCGAACCCTGAACCCGCTCCCACACCACCTATTCCCGGCCAGGGGAGAGGCTCCACCCACTCCAGACCGCCCCGTCCCAGCCCTCGTACCCATCCAGCCACCTGACCAAGAGCCAGCCCTCAAGTTCGGCAACCCGCAGATCAGCACTTGCACGCCTGAGGAATCAAGGCGCGCAACTCCGGGGCCATCCTCAGCACAGGGTGAGGAGATTCAAAGGTCTCCGTCTCCATCACCCCGCGAGTTGACCCGGAACCGACGGGGCCATCCCCCAGAATCCGGGCACCGCACCCTCGGGTTCGCGCTGAAGAATCTTCAGTTTCCACGAACTCGCGGGCGTCCTTCCACCGAACTCCGTTCCCGCCCCGGGAGATCTGCGCCGTCCTGTCCGCCACCGCCTGGCATCGGGGTCAGGGTGGTGCGGACGAGGCGTGTGGGCCGGTCCGCGCGCCGGTAGGCGTCGGCGGTGTGATCCGGCCGATTCGCGAACGTGCGCATGATCGTGACCGGACCGAGGAATGATCACGGCGGCATTTGAGGTCATGCGCATGGCGATCACTGGGGGCGGACAGTGCTTGTTGATCACTTCATAGCGATCTCGGCGGAGCTGACCGGCTTCAGCGCCGAGGAGCTGCGTGCGACCGGCATGGCGGGTGTCTATCGGGCGGTGGTGCTGGAGCGGGCGGGCGCGGAGCGTCTGGGTCGGCTGGAGGCTGCGGTGACCGGTGCCGGCGATGGTCCGTTGGGTCTCGACGAGGAGCCGGAGCGCGAGTTGGCCCGGGCGGTGGCACACCTGTGGTATCTCGGGACCTGGCCCGGGCTGCGGGTGCCGGAGGACTCGAAGGCGCAGCGGCTGGCGGGCGAGCCCTTCGTGGTCTCGTCGCGCGCCTACACCGAGGGCCTGGCGTGGCGGACCTTCCACGGGAACGCACCGGGCACGGCGGCTCAGGGGCACGGCAGTTGGTCCACCGCACCCCCGGCCGGAGCTACCCGCGACGCGGACGCCGCCGCACCTGCGGAGCGCCGGTGAGCGCGCCGGAGGCACGGCGTTGGGATGTGATCGTGGTCGGTGCCGGGTTCGCCGGATCCCTGGTCGCCGGACAGCTCGGTGAACGGGGCTGGCGCGTCCTGGTCCTGGAGGCCGGCCACGGTGCACCCGACGCCCAGCAGGGGCACCTCGATGCGCTGGAGTCCTACCGTTCGGCCATGGCCAAGGTCCCCAATTCCCCGTACGCGACGAGCGGTGCGGCTCCATCGCCCGACGTAACGGACCTCTCCGGCAACACCGACGGCGGGTTCGACGCGGGCGGGTACTTCGTGCAGCGCGGTCCGCTGCCGTACGCCAGCGGATACCTGCGGGCCAACGGCGGTACCGGGCTGGCCTGGACGGGACTCGCTCCGCGCATGCACCCGGAGGACTTCCGCGCCGGGGACTTCGGGCACGGCCGGAACTGGCCGATCGGCTACCAGGACCTGGAGCCGTACTACCGGGCCGCCGAACGGGAGATCGGGGTGGCCGGCGACGTCGACGAGCAGCGCGAGGCCGTCGGCCTCCCGTTCCCCGACGGCTACCGGTACCCCATGCAGGCGATCCCGCGCAGCTACCTGGACCGGGTGATGGCGCAAGCCCTGGACGGCAGGCCGGTGCAGGACCCGGCCACGGACGGCCCGACCCGCCTACGGGTCGCCACCACACCGCACGCCCGCAACGGCCTGCCCAACCCCGCCCCCGGCGCCGGGCAGCCTGCCGGGGGGAGGCTGTGCCAGGGCCACGCCAGCTGTGTGCCGATCTGCCCGTCCCAGGCCAAGTACACGCCCCTGAGAACCCAGGCCCGGTGGGGCCCGTCCGTCACCCTGGTCACCCGGGCCGTGGTCACCCGCGTCCGGATCGCCGGCAACGGCCGGGCCGCGGGCGTCGAGTACCAGACCTACCACGAAGACGCCGCCACGCCCGCCGCCGTCAGTACGCACAGCGCCGACGCCGACCTCGTCGTCCTGGCCACGCACGCGATCGAGAACGCCAAACTCCTCCTCGCCTCCGGCGCCGCCAACAGCAGTGACCAGGTCGGCCGCAACCTCATGGACCACCCGGTCCTGCTGACCTGGGGACTGATGCCCCACCGGATCGGCCCCTACCGGGGCCCCGGCTCGACCTCCGGCCTCGAGGGCTTCCGCTTCGGCGCGGCCAGGGCCCGTCGCGCTCCGTTCCGGATCGAGATCGGCAACTGGGGCTGGACCTGGGCGCTCGGCCCACCGGACGGGCGCGTCGCCGAACTCCTGCGCAGCGGCGGCCCGGACGGCCGCGGCCTGTTCGGCGCCGAGCTCCGCCGCACTCTCGGCGACCGGATCGGCCGGGAGTTCGCGTTCCAGTTCGAGATGGAACAGGACGCCGACCCGGCCAACCGGGTCACCATAGACCCCCGCCAGCGTGACGCGCTGGGCAACCCGCGCCCGGTGCTGCACTACGACCTGTCCGACCACGTCAAGCGCGGCATCGCCGCCGCGAAGAGCGTCTCCGACCAGCTCTTCGCCCTGCTCGGCGCCGAGGACCACACCCGCTTCGAACCGGGACCGGCCTGGCCGGGCTACTTCGAGTACGAGGGCCGGCCCTACGCCTACCGGGGTGCCGGGCACGGTGCGGGCACCCACGTCATGGGCGACTCGCCCGCCACCTCCGTGGTCGACCAGTGGCAGCGCTGCTGGGACCACCCCAACCTCTATACCGTCGGCTGCGGCAGCATGCCCACCGTCGCCACGTCCAACCCCTCGCTGACCATGGCCGCTCTCGCCCTGCGCAGCAGCGACGAGATCCACCGCGACCTGCTCGCCCGACGCCGCCCCGTCTCCGTCCGGGGCGCTGCCGGCGTCGCCGACCCCGCACTCCAAGGAGCCGACCGCCCATGAGCCCGGACCAGCCGCTGCCCCTGCCGCCCGTCCCCGCGCCGTACCAACTGCCCTTCCACTACGGGGCGCTGCACAACATCGGTCTTGACTACCTGGTCGATCCGGATCCCGTTCGGGAGGTCCTCGCCGAACACCATCCCGACCTGGTCGCGGCCGACTTCGACGGACGGGCCTGCGTCTCGCTCAACTACCAGCTCTACTTCGCCCAGTACCCGAACGGTGGCGGCATCACCCAGGAGATCGAGGTCAACATCGTCGCCCACCCCGCCGGTGCCGCCGGCCGCCTGCCCGCGCTCGGCTACGACCAGTACGCGCGAGGCTTCGACCAGACCAAACTCCTGGGCATCGCCCGCATCCACGTCCTGTGCGACAACCCGCTCGCCATCGACGCCGGCACCAAGCTCTACGCCGAACCCAAATACCCCGGCTGGTTCGAGACCACCATGCCCTCCCTCAACGGCCCGGCGCAACACAGGACCTGGTCGATCACCTGCAAGCAGGCCGGCCTCACCGTCGACCGCACCGGCATCGACCGCCAGGACCACACCCTGTTCTCCTTCCAGGCCGACCTGACCGGCCTGACCCCCGAGCCCGTCAACAACACCCCCATCACCGGCTACGGCACCGACCCGCTGGGCGGCCTGCTCGCCGGCCCCATGAACGTCTACCAGCCCTACCAGTACCACCCCCTCGACGACACCAACCGAGCCCGGGTCCGGCTCACCGTCGCCGACCCCGCAAGCAGCGTCGGCCGCCACCTCACCGACCTCCTCGGCAACTCCCTTGCCGCCGGAGTCTGGACCTACCAATCGGCTCCCGTGGCCGCCCACAACCGGCCCTACTACATCCCCGCCAAGGTGTGAGGGATTGAGAAGGCGGTAGTCATGACATACACGTTCGGGGGCACCCGGGGCGCTTCCGCTGGTGGGCCACGCGTGGCAGTTGATGCGGCAGCCGCTGGGTTTCCTGGAGTCGCTACCGGCGTTCGGTGACCTGGTGGAGATCCGGCTGGGGCCCACCCGGGCGTACGTGCCGTGTCACCGTGAACTGGTGTGGCAGGCGGCGTCCACGATGTCGCGGGATCGGGCGCACTCCTCGTGCCAGGTCTCGAATGCCTCGACCGGGTCCGCGGTGTCGACGTCGAAAGCACCGCCGTCGCTCCGGGGCCAGTGAGCACTGCTGTTCTCGCCGTTCAACACGCTCCGGAACCAGGTCCGCTCGACGTCGGCCATGTGCCGGACCAGACCGAGCAGGGACAAGCCCGAGGGGGTCAGGGCCCGTTCCCTGAGCTGGTCGGAGGTGAGCCCCGCACATGCCATGGCCAGCGTGTCGCGCTGGCGCTCGAGGAAGCCGCTCACAGGTGGCCGATGCGCGGGCGCGGGCCGCGATGTGCTTCGCCGAGCTCGCCGTGATCATTCCTTGGACCTGACGCACTCATGCATGGCCACGCTCATCGGTTGGATCACGCCGCCACCGCCCAACGGCGCGCGGGCCGGTTCGCGCGCCGCCGCGTCTCCTACGCCAAGGAGTTCGGCATCCGCATCCGGCCGGTGGGCCGGCACCGACCGCGAGGTCGTTCGGTCCCGCGGAGCATGTCCATGAGGCGTGGTCAGGACACGGGATCGGGGCGGCGGATCGCGTGGATGATCTGGGCTGCCCAGCCGGCAGGTCGTTCGTGGCCGAGGAGGGTGGCGAGTCGGTGCATGCGGGTGCGGCGTTCCGTGGGGGTGAGGGTGAGGGCCTTGGCGAGGACAGCGGTGAGGTCGTCCGGGGAGCGCGGGTCGGTGAGGAGGGCCGCGTCGCCGAGTTCGGCGGCGGCGCCGGCGTGGCGGGAGAGCACCAGCACGCCCGGCCCACCCACGCGATGGGAGGGGAGGGTGGCTTGGGCGGCGATGAACTCCTTGGCCGTCAGGTTCATCCCGTCCTGCAGTGAGGTCACCCACAGCACGTCGGCGGCCAGGTACTCGTCGACGACCTCGGCGAAGGAGAGACTTCGGGGGAGATAGTCCACCGGGCGCCAATCCTGCTTCTTCCATGCGTCGTTGACCTCGGCGATGCGCTGCTCGAGGAGGGCACGGGTGGTGTCGTAGGCGGTGAGGCCTGGTTCGGGCGGCGGGCAGACGAGCCGGAAGGTCAGCCGTCCGCGCAAGTCGGGCCGCTGGGCCAGGAGTCGGGCGATGGCGTCGACCTTCTGCACGGGGGCCTTGGCGTAGTCGAGGCGTTCGACGGACAGCACCAGCTGCGCTGCGCCGGCTCGGGGTGATGGTGTGCGGGTGCGTGCGAGGGCTTCGATAGCGGGGCGGTCGACGCCGAGTGGGCAGACCTGGACGCGTGGTCGCGGGGGCAAGCCGGCCAGGGTCCGGCGGAAGTGGTCGGCGAAGGCGGCGGTGTGGAAGCCGGCCCAGTTCAGGCAGGCGAGCGAGGCGCGCAGTTCGGCGGCGACCGGCAGGGTGGCGAAGACGTCCGGGGGAGGGAAGGGGGTGTGGTGGAACAGCCCGGTGCGCAGGTCGGGACGGGCTGCGCGCAGGAGGCCCGGGACCAGCCAGAGGTTGTAGTCGTGCAGCCAGACCGTCGCGCCGGGAGCGGCCAGGGTGCTGATGTGTTCGGCGAAGCGTGCGTTGACGGTGCGGTACTCGGCCCAGGCTCGGTCGTCGAACACCAAGCGGCCCGGTTCGGACATCAGGACCGGCCAGAGGGTTTCCTTGCAAGCGTGGTGGAAGTAGCCGCTCCACTCGTCGGTGGTGAGCGGTACGGGGGACAGCGGCGGCGCGGTGGGTTGCTCGCGGGTGACCTTGGGATGATCGCCGGTCAGGGCGGTGACCCAAATGCCTCCCGGCAGGCCGTCGGTGAAGGCGCTGGTCAGGGTGGGGAGGATGCCGTTGGGGCTGGTGGGAGGCTGCCAGCTCTCGCCGGTCCAGTGCAGGGGCGGGCGGTGGTATCCGACCACGAGTGAGTGGCGGGGTTCGGGCCCGGTGCGGGCCGGGGCGACCCAGCCCAGTGTTCGGAGCGCCGCGAGGATGCCGGCCGCGCCCCGCTGGTGCGGGCGGTGGACCTGGGGATCGTCGGCCACCGCCGCGAGCAGCGCGGGTTCGGCGCCGGCGACGACCACCCCGTGGGCGCCGAGGCGGAACAGTGACAGATCGTTGAGTGAGTCGCCGGCGACCAGGATCTCCTCGGCCGGCCAGTCCAGTTTGTCGGCCAGGGCCCGCAGTGCGCTGCCTTTGGAGGCCGCCGGCGGCAGGACGTCGAAGTAGCGGTCCGCGGAGTACGTCCAGCTGCAGCCGAGGGCGTCCACCGCCTCGGTGAGCTCACCGGTGAGGTGCTCGGGGGCCAGGTGGTACGAGCAGCGGCCGTCCTGGATGACGCCGTGCTGGTAGGTGAGCCCGGGGAAGCGGCGTAATGCGGCCCGGACGCGTTCCTGCCCCGGCCAGCCGGCGCGTAACTGTTCCTGCAGCGGTTCGACGGTGGAGAAGTCGGTGCCGTCGAGCACGGTGGCGCCGACGTCCGCGATGATCCACCGCGGCCTCGGGACGAGCGGGTCCCGCAGGACCTTGCGGATCGACGTCAGTCCGCGGCCAGTTGCGAACACCACGGTCACTTCGGGATGACGGGCCAGCGCGTCCCGCAGCCGGCGCCGGTCCTCCAGGTCGCCGCCGAGTAAGGTGCCGTCCAGATCGGTGACCAGAATTCTCGACATCCGACGGACGCTAACACGATCGCACAGTGGGGTGAAGTGTTCACCTCATCCGGCCCATTGTGTGTGTCGAGGGCGGTGAGGTCACGAGACCGGGTGCTGCTGCCCGCTGTCGAGGTCCTCGGCGTGAAGGGCCGCACTGGAGCCCGGGCCGGTGGTCGCCGCAGCGCCGCAGGCCGCCGCGGCGGCGAGGCAGGCCGGCAACTCCCAGTCGGCGAGCAGGCCGTGGACGAATCCGGCGTTGAAGCAGTCGCCGGCCGCGGTGGTGTCCACGGCCCTCACGGCAACGGCGGGGACGTCATGGCGCTTGCCGTCCCGAACAGCGGCAGCCCCGTCCGAACCCCGCGTGACCACCAGGGTCGGCACCAGTGCGGCGAGTTCTGCGATTGCTTCGTCCAGGTCGACGGCGCCGGTCAGGCGCAGGGCTTCGGCGACGTTCGGCGTGAAGACGTCCACGTGTGCGAGGGCGCGGCGTACCGCTGGATCGTCAAGAGTCACGGGCGTGTCGTGGCAGTCCATGACGACCAGCGTGCCGAGCCGCCGGGCAGCCTGGGATGCTTCCAGCACCTCGGCGTCCCAACGTAGTTGAGGTAGCATCAGAGCCCGGGGCCGATGCCTGTGCAGCAGCGGGACGAGCGGCTCGTGGGTGACCGGATCCTGGTAGCTGACCATGGCCCGGTCGCTAGGAGAGGACAGGGCGACGGTCAGGCTCCTTACCGGGAAGGGATGGTGGCGGAAGGCCGTCTCGACCAGCCCCTCAGCGCGTGCGGCGGCCAGCACCTCGCCGCTGAACAGGTCCGTGCCGAAATCCGCACTCCACACCACATCACGCCCGAGCCGGTGCATCGCCATGGCCAGCGTGTAGGCGCCGCCGGGCACCAGCGCGAAGCCCTCAGCGAACACCTCGCCACCAGGCTCCGCCGACTGCGGCAGGCCGTGGAACACCAGATCCGCGAAGTACGCTCCTATCACGAGCACTTCACACCGGCGCACGCCGTTCGTCTCCATCCGACGAGCATACGGTGCGGCCTGCGGCATCACGCTCGGTCGGCCGGATCTGCCTTGGGAGGCACTGGGGGAGCCGCGGCCTGAGCGGCGGGCACGAGCTGCACGTCAGGCCGCCTGACGGAGATCACCGCCTACATCGGGCTTGGCCTGCTGGACCGGCCCGGCGTCCGCACGGTCGAGGGCAGCGGAGAGTACCTTGACGGCTTCGTCGGCGACAGTCCCCGGCAGCCGGGGCTTCCGTTCTACAACCAGCCGCAGGCCGTTGGCGACACAGCCAGGCTGTTCGCCAAGCAGGTCGAGGGCGGACGAACGGTGGAGCGGGCCGCTCTCGTGCTGGAGGCGCTGCCGGACACGGTTCGACGCGTGGTCGTCTCCGTCAACATGGACGTGGAGACCGGACTGTTCTGCGATGCGCTCACCGGAGCGACTTTGACCGTCGAAGTCGGTGACAGCACCTGGGAGTTCCAACCTCCGGGCGATGCGGAGATCAAGGCGATGGCCGTCGCGGAGATCTACCGTCACCGCTCCGGGAACGAGCAGGTGTGGAAGTTGCGTGCCGTCGGCCTGGGCTGGGCCGATGGGCTCGCGGGGCTGGCCCGCGACCACGGCGTGGTGGTCGACTGAGGGAGCCGGGCCACGCCGTGGTGCTCGGTGGTCAGGGGGTGGTTGCGAGGGCGTCGGCGAGGGCGTCTGCTGTGCGCAGGGTGAGGGCGGCGACGGTGAGGGTGGGGTTGGCGGTGCCGCCGGTGGGGAAGACGGAGGAACCGACGATCCAGATGCCGGGGTGGTCATGGGAGTTGCCCCAGGCGTCGACCACGGCGCTGGCCTTGTCGCCCATGCGCATAGTGCCCATGAGGTGGCCGGCGCCGTTGTACTTGAGGGTCGGCTGGACGGGGTCGATCCGGGTGGCGCCCGCGGTGTCCTCAAGGTGCTGCCACATCCGGCGGGTGACACTGTGGCCGTAGGCGAGGGCGCGTTTGGAGTAGTCGTCGAGCTTGTAGGCGATCTTCGGGTGGGGAATGCCGAGGGCGTCCGTCTTGTCGGAGAGCGTGACGCGGTTGTCCGGGTTGGGGAGCTGTTCGGTGGAGATGCTGATCCGCAGCATCCTGGTGACCTTGTCGGCGACGGCCTGCTGCAGCGGCTTGCCGAGGAGTTTCACCTTCTTGTTGGTGTCGTCCCACAGGAAGCTCTGCAGGGTCTTCTCGGGGGAGCCGCTGCGCCCCCAGCCGTCGTTGCCGATGGTCATGCGGAAGGCGCCGTTGTTCTTGCGGAAGTCGCCGTCGCGGAAGGTGTCGACGCCGAGTGCGGACTGCGGTCCGCGGAACGGGTAGACGGGCTGGCCGAACAGACCGATCATCTCGGCGGAGTGGTGGTCCATGAGGTTGCGGCCGACCTGGTCGCTGCTGTTGTTCAGGCCGGAGAGCAGCCAGAGCTTGGGCGTCTCGATCGCGTTCAGCGCCAGCACCACGTGTTTGGCGGTGAGCTGCTGTTCGGCGTGGTCGACGGTGGTCCAGTCGCGGAAGAACACGGTGTACGGCTGGCCGTCACCCGCCGGCGGGACGATGCGGGTGGCCACGCTGGCCGTCCGCAGCTCCACGCCCAGTTCGTCGCGGGCCTTGTTGACGTGGATGGAGGCGTCGTACTTGGCGCCGGTGGGGCAGACCGGAATGCAGCTGGAGTTGCCCTGGCAGGCGCTACGCCCCCGGTAGGGCTGAGAGTTGCGGGCCTGCGGGGTGGTGACAATCTTCACCGGGATGCCGTCGATCGGCTTGATCGTCGACAGTGCGGTGCGGGCGAGCTCGTCGCCGTAGCTGGGGGCCATGCCGGGCATCGGGTAGTCGCCGCTGCGCGGGGTGATGCCGACCCACTCGGTGGCGTTGCCGGAGATGCCGAGCTCGTTCTCGGCCTGCATGTAGTAGGGCTCCAGCTCGTCGTAGCTGAACGGCCAGTCGACGCCCACGCCGTACTTCGTCTTGAGCTGGAAGTCGTTGGGGACGAACCGCGGGGTGTTGCCGCGCCAGGCCCAGGTACTGCCGCCGATCATCCGCTGGAAGCCGCTGGCGAAGACGTCCAGTTTGCCGTCCTCGTCGTAGTACTGGTTCATGACGGTGAAGTCCGGGACGCCGTCCGAGGAGGGGGCGAACTTCTCCTTGTTGTTGGGCAGTTCGGCGTACGGGGAGGGGACGGACTTGGTGGGAGAGATCTGGTAGGTGTCGACGAAGGCGGCGCGCTCGCCGGGGGTGGTGGGGTTGTTGCCGGCCTCCAGGATGAGGATACGGGCATCGGGCCTGGTGGCCTTGAGCCGGCAGGCGGTGAGGGAACCGGCCACACCGGCGCCGACGATCACCACGTCGTATGGGGCATTCGGGTTCACGGGATCTCCTCGGCTCAGGGGTGCTGGGTCCAGTAGCCGTAGCCGCTGGCCGCCGGGGGTACGGGGGCGGTGGCGAGCGGGTGGGCCTTGATGACCTGCCAGATCAGGCCCGACTGGTACTGCTGCGGGGTCGCGGGCGCGTCGGGCGTCTCGTCGGGCTTGAGGAACTGGGCGGTGTACCAGGCCGTGACGGTCTCCCGGGTGACCCGGGCCAGCTTGGGGTCGGCGTTGACCGCGGTGGTCAGTGCGCCGAGCGGGTTGCCCTGGGTGGCGGCGGCGCGGTAGGCGGTGAGCAGGGCGGGGAGGTCCTGCGGGTAGGCGTCGGAGAGTCGGCCCCGGTAGGCCTCGGCGAGTTGTTCGTCCAAGCCTGTTTCCCCGGTGAGGAGTTCGGAGAGGGCGAGGAAGTCGGTGGCATCGCTCATGATGGGGCTCCTCAGCCTTCGGCGTAGACGATGTCTTCGGGCTGGTTGGTCATCCGGATGGCGTTGCCGTTGATGATCTGGACCAGCGGTTTGAGGGTCAGCTCGGGGGTGTTGGCCGGCAGGACCTTGAGGTTGTCCTCCTTGCCGGCCAGGTAGGCCGGGAAGCAGGCGAGCGTCTGCTCGACCAGGTTGAAGTGGTCCACCAGCCGTCGGAACAGCTTCGGCAGGATCACGACGTCGTTGGTGAGGGAGGACATGCCGGTGATGACTGCGCCACCGGTCGCGGTGGTGACGTCCTTGGGCCAGAGCCCGAGTCCGTTCGTCCGGGCCTGCCTGGCGACCGTGGTCAGCTCGGTCCGCAGATCCTGGGGGAGCTTGCTGTAGAAGGTCGGGTAGACCAGGCCGAGCGAGAGGAGGTGGTGGTTGGCGGTGGTGCGCAGCAGCGCCACGTCCACTTGGACCTGGGTGCCGTCGGCGGCCGGCGGCGCACCCGCGCCGATCAGCGCGACGCAGCGACCGAGCTTGTCGGCGCCCTGGGTGAGGATGAACCCGGGGGTCTGGGCCGGGGTGGCGGCGGTGACCTTTTCGCCGGTGCGCTGGACGTTGCTGAAGCCGAGGAAGGTGAGCAACTCCTCGGCGGCCTTGTGGGCGAATTCCAGTGGCTGGGCGACGCTCGGCCCGGTCCGGTCGTAGTGGGTTTCCAGAGCGTCGATGCCGTCCAGTCGGAGCCGGGTCTCGCCGGTGGTGGCGTTGTGCTTGGGCAGGGTGCACGCCGGAAGCTTGTTCCAGACGGTCGGGTCGGTGGGGACGAAGTGGATGGTGTCGCCGTCGGGCTCAGAGCCGATGATCTTGTACGAGCCTTGGACCAGCAGCATGGTCATGGCAGCCCCTTTGGGGGTGGAGGGCGGAGCCGCCTGTGCGGTCGGTCGGCAAGGTGCGATCTTCGGCGATGCCGCGGTCACAGTCGGCTGAGGCGCCGCTACTGTACGTTCGCACCCGATCGACTTCAATCACCACCGGTGGCGAGCCGTTGCTGCCGAACGGCGTCCGTTCACTGCGTCGGCTGGTATACCAGGAGAGCCGGGTGTCCGTCGGAGCCATGCGTGAGCGGGTAGTAGCTACCTACGGTGGGTCCCGGTGTCGACGGCGACGACGTGGGCGCCGTCGGCGAGATGGGCGCGAACCTCCGCACCTCGGAGGGGCCCGACGTGCGTGTCTACCTCTCCGCCAGCTCCGCAGCCGAATCTCGCGCGGACACGCTCGGTGACGGCCCCGTGGAACTCGACCGCCTGAAGGGCAACCGCGGCAATCAGAACTACACCGTCCCGGCTGGCACCGATTTGTCCAGGATCCGCAGTGTCGTCATCTGGTGCAAGCGGTTCTCGGTCACCTTCGGTGCGGCCGACCTCGCTGCGGCCCCGAGCTGAGCCGCTGCCCAGCGCAGGGTGCGTAGCTTCATGACAGGCGAACCCGGCAGGGGTCGACATCTGGCGGCGCTACTGCGCCGCGGCCTCCCGCCAGCGCCCGGGGTCAGCCCTCGGAGGGTCCGGGGTCAGCTCTCCGGGGCAGGCCGGGCGTCAGGTGACGGCAGTTCGAGCCGGGGTCTGGCGCGGCGCTCCGTCAGGAACGGGACGAACGTCCGGACCTTGGCGTCGCGTAGTTCGTCGTAGGCACCCACGACGAGAGTGTCCACGATGGCCGCGTCGGCCTCGGGGTGGGAGGCCTTGAGCCGGGCGGCGGCCAGCCGCATCGCCACCTCGTCCTCGGGCGACACCCAGGTCACGACATCGACCCCGCCGCCGGCGCATTCGGGGTCCGCCCCGAGCTGCTCGTGGACACATTCCTGCAGGACTGCGCCCCCGAGGTCCAGGCGCAGGCGGCGGACCACCTCGCCCGGCAGAGCCTTCAGGTGACCGGGCAGCCGGTCGGGGCGGACGCATGGCAGCAGGTGCCCACGACCTACCTCGTCTGGCTCAGGACCGGGGCACCCCACCGCGGCTGCAGCGCGAGTTCGCCCGCCGGGCCGACAACGTCGTTGAGCTCGGCGCCGGCCACCACCCGTTCCTCTCCCAGCCTGCAGCGGAGCCGCAGCGAGTACGGCCAGCCGCAGAACTGGCATCCGATCGGCGCCATCGACCCGACCTGCACGAGCATGCCGTACGGAAAGCCGCTCACCAACCAGCACTTCGAGGTCCTCGACAGCGCACTGCGCCGTCGGCCAGGCTGGGTGGCGGGGGAGTTGTACATCGGCGGGCTCGGCGTCGCCATGGGGTACTGGCGCGACGAGGAGCGGACAGCGCGCTCCTTCGTCACCCACCCCCGGACTGGCCAGCGTTTGTACCGGACCGGGGACCTCGGACGCTACCTGCCGGACGGCAACCTGGAATTCCCCGGCCGCGAGGACTTCCAGGTCGAGATCCACGGCTTCGGGTCGAACTCGGCGAGATCGAGGCCGCCCTGCTGAGCCACGAGAAGGCCGCCGTCGTCGTCACCGCCGTCGACGCACCCGGAGGCGGTAAACGGCTGGTCGCCCACCTCACCCCGGCGGACGCCCCGGTCGCGGAGCTGCGGCGACACCTGGCCGGGAAGCTGCCCGGCTACATCGTGCCCGGCCAGTTCGTCGCCGTGGACGCCTTCCCGCTGACCCCCAACAGGAAGCTCGACCGCGCGGCTCTGCGTGGCCCTGAGCACCGGCAACCCGAATTGAGCCCTGGCCGGGTGGCCTCGTCGAACCCGGCGAGGCCACCCGGCCAGGGGACTTACGTCATCCGGTCCCCGCGACGTCCCGGGCCAGCCGAGCCGGCCACGTCACCTGATCACCGAGCCCGGGATCGGCTACCGGTTCCAGCCCTGATCCGGTGACTCGAACGCCGGCGGTGATGGCCGACGGTCGGACACCGGCTACGAGCGCCTGCCGGAGGTGAGCGAAGCGCACCTGACCTGGGCACTCATCACCTTGCGACTCGGCGTCTGACGCGCTCACGACGGTGTACCGCACATTGAACAGCTCTGTGCATTGCGGGTGTTGCGGCGGAGGGGCTTGACTTTGACCCTGCGTCAGGGTTGGAGCCTTGGCGCATGACGAACGAGAACACTTCCTCGACCCTGCTCACTCCTCCCCTCGGCGGCTTCCAGGAGGTCGACGGCCGCCGCCTCTACGTCCACCGCTCGGGCAGCGGCGGGCCGGCCGTCGTCTTCCTGCCGGGCGCCAGCGCCATCGGCCTGGACTACTACGGCATCCAGCAGGAGGTCGCGCGGTTCACCACCGCGGTGGTGTACGACCGCGCCGGCACTGGCTACAGCGACGAGGCGCCGCTGCCGCGCTCCGCCGCCGAGGTCGCCACCGAGCTGCGCGAGCTGCTGCGCGCCCAAGGCATCCCGGGACCGTACGTCCTGGTGCCGCACTCCCTGGGCGGCGCGTACGCGCACCGCTTCGCGCAGCTGTTCCCCGGGGAGGTGGCCGGGCTGGTCTGGCTGGACGCCTTCCACCGGGACTGGGACGACTTCGTGCCCGCCGAGGCGAGCCTGGCTGCGAGCGTGGAGATGTCACCCACCGAGGAGCAGCTGCGGCAGGCGCTGCCCGCCATCCGCCAGATGTGCGTCGAGCTGCTGGTGGACTACCCGCAGGACGTGCGGGACGCGGTGATCGAGTACCACGTGAGCGACCGGTGGATCCACGTGGGCATCGCCGAGCGGGTCTCGATGCCCGGCCTTGCCGTCGAGCTGAAGGCCGCGGAGGACCTGCCCGACGTCCCGGTGATCGCGCTCACCCCGATGGGCATCGACCCCGGCCAGCAGGCGCTGATGTCCGAGGAGACCCTGCAGGCGATGCACGACGGCAAGGCCCGGCTGGACGCGGCGATGGTGAGCGCTGTCTCGCGCGGGGAGCAGCGCATCCTGCCGGATACCGGTCACAGCCAGCTGTGCTTCGAGCGCGCGGATGCCGTGGTGCAGGCGATCCGTGACGTCGTGGACTGGGCGGGGCGCGCCTAGACTCTGGCCCGGCCATACTTCCGAAGACCCAAGGTGGAGACGGTGCTCACGATCAGTCAGCTCGCGGCGACCGTAGGCGTGACCGTGCGCACCGTCCGCCACTACCACCACGTCGGGCTGCTGCCCGAGCCCGAGCGCGATGCCTCCGGCTACCGACGCTACAACGCGCAGGCGGCGGTGGACCTGATCCGGATCCGGACCCTGGCCGACGCCGGGGTGCCGTTGGCCCGTATCGACGCAATGCTGAACGCGCAGTCGGCCGAGTTCGCCGCGGCCGTCACCGACCTGGACGCCGAGCTGCAGCGCAAGATCGACCAGCTCGCCGAGCACCGCCGCCGGATCGCCGACCTGGCGAGCGGCGAGCGGCTCGCCCTGCCGCCCGAGGTGATCGCCATCCTCGACCGGATGCGCGCCCTCGGGGTCAGCGAACGGGCGGTGCGGCTGGAGCGCGACACCTGGATCCTGCTGCAGGCGCTGGACCCGGAGGCCATGCAGCAGGGGATCAAGGAGAAGAACGCCAGCTTCGACGACGCCGAGACCGTGCGCCTGTTCCTCGTCTGTGACCAGTCAATGGACTGGGATCCACACGATCCCCGTGTGGACCGGCTCATCGAGGACCTGGACGCCTGGGAGATCGACCACGGACGCGACAGCAGCCAGGTGGGGAACCTGGAGGTGATCTTCTCCCGGATCGCGGAGGCATCACCGACGTGGCAGCGGATCCTCGCCGTGCTCGCCCACCGCGCCAAGGAGCGCCGAACGGCCGGGCACGACTGCTGAAGCCCGTGCCTTGGTCACGTCCAGCGGTCGATGCACACAGATCGGCACCGGCGGTCACGCCTCCTCGTCGCCCCCTCGGCGGCGGCGCGGTCCACAGGAACAGGCTGTGATCAGCTGCCGGACATGCGTCACCGCCAATGCTTCGTCAAGATGACCGTCGCCTGCGTCAAGGACGCGTCAGGGTGGACGGACGGACGTTCGACGGGACCGAGGTTGATCTGCGAGGAAACGGTTCGCCGTCCGGGCGTGGGGCCTGTCGGTAGACCGTTTGCCGAATCCCGGCCCCGGCGGGTTCCTCCGGGGGAAGGTTCGGCGGCCAGTGAAACACAGGGTGAGGGGGCGCGCGGCGATGCCAACGGGTACGTCGGGCGGTACGGCTGTCGTGGGAAACACGGTCGCGTCGGAGACGGCGCGAGGGGAGACAGCCGTCCGTGCCACTCCCCGCGCCGCGCGCCCCCCGTCACTGGCTCGGCCGTTCCTGGCGCAGCCGGGCGTGGTGGAACACCCCGCGCCTGGTGCGCACTCTCACCGGGCTGTGCGTGGTGGCGCTGGTCGCCGCCAGCTCGGCGACCGCCGCCGTTCTGGGCGAGGCCCGGGACGGCACGGATGTGATCGGCCACCAGGCCGCGCCGCAGGTGGTGCGCTCGTTCCCGGGTGGTGAGGCCGGCGACCGCGCCGCCGTGGTCCACTTCACCTGCGTCACCAGGTCCGCCACCGGCGGCACGGGACAGACGTGGTACTACGCGGCGACGGCCTCCGTCACGAACGCCAGGGCCGACTCCGGCCCGTCGGGAGGCCGCGGAGGGTAGCCGCCCGCGATGGGGTCGCCCCGGTTCGCACCGGCCGCGCTCCGGTGGGCAGGCGAAGACGCCCTGCCACCCCCCGCTAATGTCCCGATAAGATGACCGTAGGTGTGCCGGGAAGCCTGGTCGGCTCGGGGGACGACTGCGGCGATCGGCGGCGGTGACCCCGTTCGTTGTGATGAGGTCTTACCCGCCGATGCGCGTTGTAGGAATCGTTCTCGTCCTGGTGGTTCTGGCCACGACCGTGGCCACGTTCGCCCGGCGGCTGCGTGTGCCCGCGCCCTCCCTGCTGGTCCTCGTCGGCATCGGAGTGGCACTGATACCCGGCGTTCCCGTCCTGCACGTCCCCCCGCAGGCCATCGCCATGGTCGTCCTGCCACCACTGCTGTACGCGTCCGCCGAGGAGCTTTCGCTGCGCGACCTGCGCACGGTGTGGCGGCCGGTGACGATCCTCTCCTTCGGCCTGGTCTTCGCCTCCGCTGCGGCCGTCGGTTTCACGGCCGTCGCCGTCGCCGGGCTGCCCCCTGCGATGGCCTTCGTGCTGGGAGCCGTCCTGTCCAGCACCGATCCGGTGGCCGTCACCGCGCTCGGGCGCCGCCTGGCGCTGCCCGGGCGCGTCCAGGTGCTGGTGCAGGCGGAGAGCCTGTTCAACGACGCCACCTCACTGGTGCTGTTCAAGGTCGCCACCGGAATCGCCGTGGCGGTCGGCGCCTCGGTGAGCCTGCCGGCGGCAGGCGGGGAGTTCCTGCTGCTCGGCGGTGGCGGAAGCCTGGCGGGCGCCGCCGTCGCCGGCCTGGTGTGGCTGGTGCGCCGCCGCACCACCGACCCGGTACTGGAGACCGTGATCGCCCTGGTCACCCCGTATGTGGCGTACGTGCTGGCCGAATCCGTGCACACCTCCGGTGTCACCTCGGTCGTGGTCGCAGGAGTCCTGCTCGGCCGCTCCGGTCACCGCCTCACCGACGCACACATCCGCCTGCAACTGCACGCCGTCTACGCGGTGGTGGTCTTCCTGCTGGAGAGCGTCGTCTTCAGCATCGTCGGCCTCGAACTGCCCACCCTCGTACGGGACCTTCCCGCCGGAACCGGCTGGTGGCCCCTCCAGGCCCTCGCCCTGGCAGGCGTGCTGATCGCGGTGCGCGTCGTGTCCACCCTGCCCCTGACCCGCGTCATCAAGCCCACCCAAGGACGCGGCCGACTGTCCTGGCGCGTCGCCGGGGTGGTCACGTGGGCCGGCACCCGCGGCGTCATGCCTCTCGCCGCCGCCCTGTCCATCCCCCTGGTCACCGACGACGGCACCAAGCTCACCGGACGGCCCCTCGTCCTGGTGCTCACCACCTCGGTCGTCGTCTTCACCCTCGTCGTCCAGGGGCTTACCCTCGCCGCGGTCGTCAACCGCTCCGGCCTCGCCCTCGAACCCGAGCACACCGCCCGCGAGGAGGACGACGCCCGCGACGCCCTCAACCACGCCGCCCTCGACCACATCGACCACCTCGCCACCCTGGAGGCCATGCCTGAAACCGCCATCGACCGGGTACGCCGCGGCCTCACCGCCCGCCTCGACCGCACCCCCGAAACCCCCGACGGCACAACCGCCGACGCCGCCTACCGCCAGCTGCGCCACGAGGTCATCGCCGTCCAGAGCACCGAACTGCACCGCCTCTACGACGAACACCGCATCAGCGACACCACCCGCCGCCGCCTCCAGCACGACCTCGACCGGGAAGAGGCCGCCCTCGGCACTCCGTGACCCTGTCGGCACTGCGAAGGCACGGCGGGGAGGCCCTCTGCGGAGGAGGTTCAGCGCGGGCGTCGCGCCGGGGCGAATGCCGTGAGGGCTGCGCAGACGGTCGAGCCGAACAGCATGCCGACCCACGGCACCTCGCCGCCTGGGCGATGCGTCGCCAGCGCGCAGACGAGGTAGCTGAGCGCGCCGCCGACGAAGAAGAGGACGAAGGCGCGAAGCGCGGAGCGCCACTTGGGACTCGCTGTTCCTGAGGTCACGACGGGGATTATCCACCCGAGCCGGCGGATGCCGACGGGCGGTGCCGGACGGCCCGCCCCGGCGCGAGCCGTGGGTCAACCGCCAGTCCGGTAGCGGCGGATGAACGCGACGGCCATGGCACCCTCGCCGACGCCCGAGGCGACGCGCTTGATCGAGTGGGCGCGAACGTCTCCGGCCGCGAACACGCCTGGGACGCTGGTCTCCAGGTACGGGTCGCGCGCCAGCGGCCAGGAAGCCGGTCGTTCGCCGGAGCCGATCAGGCCGGACAGTGAAGACAAACCCGCGCTCGTCGCAGTCCACGATGCCGCCCAACCCAACCGGTGCGGGGCCGCCCGCCGATGAACGTGAAGACGGGGCTTCGTTCCGAACGTTCCTGGCCAGGGGCGGCCGGAGGCGTACCAGTGGAAGGCCGCACTCGTGGCTGTCGACGAGTCCATCGGGCGGTGACCCCTCGGCTGCGAGGAAGCCCGGCCGGGGACGCTGAGGTGGGTACACGGCCAGGTGTTTCTCGTGGCAGCCCTTCGCGCCGTCAGTTGATCTCACATGGCGGCCGCGAGCGGCTCGCCGTCAGAGCACTGAGGAAGTTTCATCGTGATTCGTGCAGGTCACCGGTCCTGGTGTGACGAATAATTGGGGTGCTCGCGCAGCTCATCACGGTGATCACCGCGCGGAGATCATCCGTCACCGTGCCACCTGGTGGTGCGTCAGCACCAGCAGGGCCCGCACGAGTGCGGTCGCGTGCCGCGGATGCATGCGCACCTTGGTCAGGATCCGGAAGGTCTTCAGGTTCGCGAAGCCGTGCTCGACCGGCGCTCGCAGGCTGCTGACCAGCCGGTTCACGACCTTCTTCGGGGACGAGAGGCGCTTTCCGCCGCTCGCCTTGAACCCCGTGATGACCGCCGGCTGCTCCTGGTCCCCGTCGTCCAGGCCGACGAACCCCAGGTCGGCCACCGCACCCAGTCGAAGTTCCCGCAGCCGCGCGCACAGCTTCTCGTAGCGGGCGGCCGTGATCTCGCTGCAGGCGCCCCGGCGGGCCGAGGAGATCCACAACAGCCGCCCCTTCGCGTCGGTCAGGGCGAGGAACAGCAGGCCATGCGCCTTGTGCTTGCCCGAGTAGTTCTTCCGGTTCGCCCGGCCGGTCCGCCGCCGGGTACGGATCAGCGTGCCGTCCAGAAGCACCACGCACCCGCTGTCCTTGGCCACCTTCGCCAGCGCTCGGTCCAGGCGGGGAGAGCGTGCGGCCAGCAGGTCGATCACCTCCAGTACCCACCGGCGCACCGTGGAGGCCGAGACCGCGTTGCCGCCGGCCAGGTCGGCCAGCCGCTCGTCGTTGCGCAGGTGGGCCAGTGCGATCACGGCGATCCGCCCGGCGTCCAGCTTGCGCCAGCGGGAGCGGATCGTCTTGCGGTGGGCGCGGATCAGGCCGGCCACGTAGTTGACGGTCCGGCTGGACAGCGGCAGGCGGACGGAGTAGACAAGGCTGACGGTGTCCCCGGTGGGGCTGGTCCTGGTTTTCACGAGCTTCCCAACTCCCGCCGGGGTAAGCCGTGTTGCGGCGGGAATCGGCCGTTATTCCGGGACCGCGCGCCCTACCGGGGCAGGTAGCGTCCGGCCGCGGTTCGGGTGATCCAGCCGCGTTCGGCCAGCTTGCGCAGCTTCCCGCGCACCGGCTCCACCTTCGCCGGCACCGGATCCAGTCCCAGCTCACGGGCCACGTCCTTGGCCTGCAGCGGGCCGTCGCCGTCCGCGACGATCCCCATGATCGCCTGATAGTCGGCCGGCAGGTCCTGCGGGCCGCTGTCCTGGCCGCAGTGCGGGATCAGCAGCTGGCCTGCGGCGCCCGGCGTCACACCGGCGCCGGGCGCGGGCGCGGCGGGTTCTCCGCCGGTGGCCTCCTCCAGGGCCTGCTGCCAGGCCTCGGCGTCGGGATGCCCGGCGTCAGCGTCCTCCTGGTACTGCCGGTAGACGACCTCAGCGGCCTCCAACCGAGCCACTTCGGCCTCGGTGTCTGCCAGCTGCTTGCGCAGCCGCTCAACGCGTTCTTCCAGCACCACGCGGCGCTCCAGCAGCCACACCATCAGGTTCTGAGCCATATCCCCTCCCGCGCGGGCCCACCACAGCCCCTGCTCGCACAGTAGGGGACCGGCACACAGCGTGCAGGAGATCCCGGGAAGACAGCCAGAAAGGCTGACGGATGATCTCCGCGCGACGATCACCGTGATGAGCTGCGCGAGCACCCCAACCACTTGTCACACCAGGGCCGGTGACCTGCACGAATCACGATGGAACTTCCTCACTTGTCCGCGCCGTCACCCGGATCAGGCCGTCCTCGTCTGCCACCTCCTCGATGACGAGCGCCGACAGGCCAGAAAGCACCACGCTCACAGGCTCGTTGACAACTCGCACACCATGCCAACGATGCCCGTCACCCTTCGTTACCGCCGATTACGGTGCCTGGACACACCCGGGTCCTGCTTGGTGCGCGTTGGTGTTGTGGTCTTCGTGGTCATCTTCGGGCCTCCGGGGCGCGCTGAGCCCGGGGCACGGTGCCCCGGGCCCGGTCAGGGGCGGGGATCAGCCGCCTCGGGTGATCTCGACCTTGCGGGCGGGCTTCCCGGCCTCGCCGATCGGCGCGCGGACGGTCAGGACACCCTGGTCGTACACGGCGGTGACTTCCTCCTCGCGGACGCCGGCGGGCAGGCGGACGCTGCGGGTGAACGAGCCGTAGCGGAACTCGGAGCGCTGCTTCTCCTTCTTCTCCTCCGCGCGCTCGGCCTGGACCGTCAGGACGCCGTCGCCAACGCTGATCGTGATGTCCTTGTCGGGGTCGACGCCGGGGAGTTCGGCCTTGAGCTGGTAGACGCCGTCGGTCTCGGACTCCTCGATGCGGAGCATGTGCTCGCCGACCGGCATGCGGAGGTCGACGGGGAAGTCTTCGAGGAGGTCTGGCAGGGACGGCCACCAGTAGCCGAAGGGGAATCTTCTGAGCAGGTCACTGGCCATGATGGCCTCCCACGGGACAGGTTGTGATGTTTCCTTGGTGCTGGTCAGACCACGTTCTCGCGCAGCACGCTGCGGGAGACGGGAATGAGCAGGTCGAAAAGCCGCTGGACGACGTCGCGCAGCAGGTCGTCGACCGTGAGCATGCCGATCGGGCGGCCGTCGTCGAGTACAGGGAGGCGTCGGACGCCGGCGCTTCGGAAGGTGCGGTACGCGGTGTCGAGGTCGTCGTCGGCGCCCACGGTGGTGACCGGTGCGGTCATGAGGTCCGCGACCAGCCGCCCGTAGTCGACCCCGTGGGCCAGCCCGCGGAGGGTCAGGTCGCGGTCGGTGAGGATGCCGCACAGCTGGCCGTCCCGGTCCGTGACGAGGACGCAGCCGATCGCCTCCTGCTCCATTCGCAGCGCTGCCTCGAAGGCCGTCGCCGTGGGGCCGACGGTGACCGGCGGTGCGGTCATCATGTCCACCGCCTTCATGACACCAGGGCCTCTCCGGTGTCGTTCAGTGAGACCGTGACATCCGGCGGGTTGTCGAGCGTGTTCTTCACCGTGCAGTGGCGGATGACCGCGAGCAGCCCGGGCGCCCGCTCCGGTGGCAGGCTGGGGGCGGTGACCTCGATGGACACCGAGGCGATCCGGGCCGGGCGATCCCGGGCCATGGTGTAGTCGGCGGTGACGTGGAGACCGTCGCGGCTGAGACCGTGCCGGTCGAGGTAGCCGCCGGCGTAGTGGGCCGTACAGGAGGCCAGCGCGGAGGCGCACAGCTCGACCGGGGTCGGTGCGGCGTCGCCGCCTCCGGCCTGGGCGGGCTGGTCGACCGCCAGGGCGTGCGACCGAAGGCCGATGGCGTACAGGTCGCCCGCCACTGGATCCACCTCGATCCGCCCGGGCCGCAGCGAGTGGGGGTTCTCGACGGCGGCGGCCTGGCGGAGCAGCATCCCCGCCAGCTGCCTGGCCTCGGCCGGGGTGAGCGAGGCCCAGACCTCGTCCGTGTCGTACGGTTCGCAGGCCGTGTCGAGGACGACGCGGCCGACATCCGGCAGGACCTCCGGGGCGAACCGGGACACCGCGATGGTCCGCCCGCAGGCGGTGTGCATGAGCTGCTGGGTGGTGGTGCGAGCGTCGTCGGTCAGCACGGCCGTGCCTCCGGTGTTCACGTCCCGGCACGGTCAACCGGGCCTCTGCTGTCCAGGAGACGGCCGAGTGGCGCGCGGGGGCAGGGCCGTTCGGCCCGCCACTGGGCCCCATCGGTCGGGTCCGCCGGGGCGGTCAGGGCCTGCCCGGTAAGGGTCGGACGCGCCGGCGGACAAGGGCGGTGGAGACCCCCACACAGGGGCCCTGAGCCTCTCGGGGCCACCGCACCGTATACGTCACTGTGGACGTATCCCCTCAGGGGAAGAGAAGGTGAAACGGTGATCATCTCGGAGACGGCGGAGTTCCACATCGGCGACCGCGTGTGCGTGTACCGCGAATCGTCGTACGGCACGATCGAGAGCGCCGTGGTCGTGGACGTCCCTGCGGACCACAGCCTTCGGCTGGAGTTCACCGACGGCCACTGCAACCACCTGCGCAGCGGCCACATCGAACTGCTGGCGTCCGCCTCCCGCTGAAGATGCCCGTCATCGGCGCATCAGGCCGCACGTCCGCCGGCCCAGGGCAGGGCTGTCGGGCCCTCGCCCGGAGCTCACGTCCGGGCGATGCTTGTATCACCGGCGCTTCCAGCCGGCGGGGAGTGAGTGACCATGACAACCGAAGCCGCCCTCACCACTGCGGATCTGCGCCTGCTGGCCGAAGCCGGCGGCGCGGCGCCCTCACTGCACAACAGCCAGCCCTGGCGTTTCCGCCCGACGCCCGACCTGCGAGGACTGGAGGTCCACGCAGACCTGCGCCGGGCCGTCCCGGCCGCCGACCCCGACGGCAGGGCGCTGCACATCTCGATCGGCGCCGCCCTGTTCAACCTGCGCGTGGCCGCCGCCCACCTCGGCCGCGAGGCCGCCGTCCGGCTGCTGCCGGCCGGTGAAGGCGCGCAGCCGCGAGCCGTCCTCGACCTCTCCGCACCGACCGACTGGTCACAGCCCCTCGGAGCCGACCTCTACCCGGCCATCGCGAGGCGCCACTCCAGCCGGCAGCCGTTCACCAACCGGGACGTCCCCGAGGCACTCGTCGCCGACCTCATCACCGCAGCCCAGGACGAAGGCGTCACACTCAGCATGCTCGAAGAGCACGGCGTACGCCGCGTCCTCGCCCTCACCTCCGAAGCCGAGGCCCGCATCGCCGCCGACGTCACCCGCGAAGCCGAAACCCGCCACTGGCTGCGCCTCGAACCCTCCTACGACGGCATCCCCCTCACCGCCCTCGGCTCCCACGACCGCGACGCCCGCGTCCCGATGCGCGGCTTCACCGGCCACCCACCGCGCCACACCACCCCCGCCGAACGCTTCGAGGCCCTGCCCCAACTCGCCACCCTCACCACCCACCTCGACCACCAAGCCGACTGGCTGCGCACCGGACAGGCACTGGAACGCGTCTGGCTGCTCGCCACCGTCCACGGCCTGCGCGCCTCCGTCCTGCACCAGGCCGTCGAGATCCCCGAGACGCGCTGGCGCCTGCGCGACCCCGCCGACGGGCCCGCCCACGTCCAGCTGGTCCTGCGCCTGGGCTACGGCCCGCCCGGTACCGCCAGCCCGCGCCGCCCGGTGGAGGACACCCTCGATCCGCCAGCGGAGTAGAGGACGTTCCTCGTAGGCCCGTTCGAGCAGGCCGACGCCTTGGCCGAGCAGGCCGTGTGATCTGCTTCCCAGCGTTCGCGGGTGGACTGGTCGCGTACGGGCCCCGGGCCGGGTCGTACAAGACCCGGGCGCGACTGGGTCAGGCCGAACGGCGGTAGTAGGTGATGGAGACCTTGACCGGACCGTCGCTCGTGGCGGTGGTGAGCGTGCGGACGACGGCGATGTCCTGACCGCCGGGAGAGCGGACACAGAAGCTGCGGTCGGCACGAAGGGCGGCAAAGGGCAGGGTGGAGGTGGGCTCGGCTTCGACGCCCTTGAGGCAGTCGGAGAGCGTGAGAGGTCCGGCGGGCGCGATGTAGGCGTCGCTGTCCTCCGGGATGACGAAGGCTCCGGACTGACGGGCCAGGTACCAGGCGGAGGCGTCCTGGGTCACCTTCCCGGCTTTGATGTCGAACTCGTGGTCGTGGTCGGGAGAGGTGAGTTCGCGGTCCGTGTAGGCGACGGTGTAGCCGGAGACAGCGGCCTGCTGCGGGGACGCGGAGGAAGAGGCGGGGGCGGGTGCGGTGGACGGGGGGAGGCTGCTGGTGGCGGCAGCGGGTTGTTCGGCGGAGTCGTCGAAGTACTCGAAGTAGTCGAGCAGGAAGAACGTCGCCGCTGCGCCGACGAGGAGGGCCGTAGTCGTCAGGAGCGCCGTGCGGGCGCCCCGGCCCGCGGTTCTCGCGGCTCGGCGGCTACCGGCGGGGACTGAGCCCGGGCGGGCCGGCTCCGTCTCCCGGCGGGTGGGTGCCGGGGCGGGCGGGACGGGTGCGGCCCCGGCGCCGGCCGGGTCGAGGATGGTGGCGGGCGGTGCGGGCGTGGTCGGGAGGTCGCTGTGACGGTTCAGTTCGCTGCTGACCTGCCGGGGCAGCCAGCCGTCGGAGAAACGCAGTTCGCCGCCGGTGGCGGGGTGGCGGCGGGCGGCTTCCACCAGCCAGGCGGTGCCCGGCCGGTCCTCGGGGCTCTTGGCCAGGCAGTGCCGGACGAGGTCGTGCAGGCCGTGCGGAAGCGCGGACAGGTCGGGCTCCTCGTGTACCGCCCGGTAGAGCGAGATCGGCTCGGGCCCGTCGCCGAAAGGGGTCCTTCCGGAGGCTATGAAGGCGGTCAGGGCACCGAGGGCGAAGACGTCGGTGGCCGGGGTGACGGGCAGTCCGAGGGCCTGTTCGGGGGCCATGAAGCCGGGCGAGCCGATGCGCAGGCCGGTGCCGGTGAGCGGGCTGGCGTCGGCGGCGCGGGCGATGCCGAAGTCGATGACGCGGGGGCCGTCGGCGGCGACGAGGACGTTGCCGGGTTTGAGGTCGCGGTGGACGACGCCGGTGGCGTGGATCGCCTGCAGGGCCTCGGCGATGCCTGCGAGCAGGAGCAGTACGGTGCGTTCGGGCAGCGGGCCGTGGCGGCGGACGACCTGGTGGAGGGAGGGGCCGGCTACAAACGTGGTGGCGAGCCAGGGGGCGTCGGCGTCGGTGCCCGCGTCGACGACCTGGGCGGTGTAGAGGCCGTGGATGCGCCGGGCGCTGGCGACCTCCTGGGCGAAACGGTGCCGGAACTCGGGGTCCTCGGCGAGTTCGGGCCGGACCACCTTGAGCGCGACCGGGCGCCCGCCGGGGGTGTAGGCCAGGTAGACCCGGCCCATCCCGCCGGCGCCGAGCCGGGCGCACAGGCGGTAGCCGCCGACCTCGCGGGGGTCCTCGGGGGACAGCGCCTCGAAGGCGGAGGGCGGCTGGGCGCCATAACGGTGTGCGGTCATGCTGGCTCCCAGCGGGTCGTGCGAGGGTACGGGACGCGGTGGAACGGGTGCGGCGGCAGTGCGCCCCGGTTGTGTGCCAGCGTCCGGAATCGCAGCGGATCATATCCGGTGGTGGCTGTCCGCGTCGGGCCCGTCGACCGGTCGCGCGGGCGTTTCGGCCTGTCATGAGGGCACCAGCCGGCGGCCTGCACAAGGGACAGGCCTGTGGAGCCCTCGCCGGTGCGTCCGGGGGTACGCACCGGCGGGGGCTGCCCTCCCGCAGGCGTCGGGGGTCGCCCGCGGGGGCCTCGGTGGACGAAACGTGGTCGTACTGTGCCGCCCGCGCGGCGGGCACAAGCCGGCGTCTCGTCGCGGGGTCGGCTGATTCAGCCGGCGATTTCCTCGGCTGCGCGGATTCCCGACAGGTAGGCGCCGTGCACGGTCGCGAAGGAGTCCCGTTGGGTCGCCTCGCCGGCGAAGTGCACCCGGTCACCGATTCGGGCCGCGAGCTGGTCGCGCATGGCCGGGGTGGAGCCGACCTTGTTGAACGAGTAGGAGCCTCGCGCGTACGGATCGGACGCCCAGCGGGTGATCTGGAAGTCGGTCGGCTGGGGAATGTTGCCGCCATAGATCGTCTTCAGTGTTCCCATGGCGCCGGCGACGATCTGGGCGTCGCTCCAGCCCTCGATCGTGCGCCCGAAGTCGGCGGCGTTGAACCCGAGCAGCACCGGCTGGCCGACGGCGCGGTTGCCGTTGATCCACTGCTCCCACTGCCCGTACTTGTCCAGGTTCGGCACGCACATCAGCCAGTCGGTGTCCGCCCAGAACACCTTGGGGAAGCGTAGGTAGCACTTGTTGAGCACCCCCATGCCGAGTTTGCCGATGGCGGCCTGCTTGTCGGCGGGGAGGCCGGGGCCGAACTTCACCGTGCCGCTTTGCAGCACCCCGAGCGGCAGGGTCACCACCACGTGGTCGCCCTGGAACGCGCCCTTGTCGGTGGTGACCGTCACGCCGCCGGAGTCCCAGTCGATCTGCTGGACGACGTGCTCGGTGCGCACGGTCAGCCCCTTGGCCAGCAGATCGGTGATCTGGTGGTAGCCGCCCGGGAACAGCACGTCCTTGCCGTTGATCTTCTTGTCGCTGTCGAAGTACAGCGCCGACATGTCGTTCACACTGCCGGCGTACTCGTGCTCGTAGTCGTTCAGCGCGAAGGAGACCAGGGACTTGTCGTCGTTCGACAGCGTCGGCCAGTTCAGCGCGCGTTCGACGACACTGCGCACGGAGGTGTCCTTCTGGTCCTCGTTCTTGTCCTGGTTGGTGGCCAGCGCCTGTGCGGTGGCCTTGCGCCATCGCTGGATCGCCTGTTCCGCGGCGTCATCGGCCTGGTGCCCGTTGGCCAGGTAGTCGGTGGCGCTCTCGGAGTCGGTCGTGACCATCCGCGCGCCCGCCTTGTTGGCCAGGTCGGTGATCGGGTTCTTGTCAGTGCCGTGGATCCACGACGCCCCGAGGTCGACCGGCACGCCCGCCCACTGTTCGCTGGTCCAGATCCGGCCGCCGATCCGGTTGCGCGCTTCGAGCAGCAGGACGTCCTTGCCCTTGCCGGCCAGATAACGGGCGGCGGCAAGACCGCTGATCCCGGCTCCGACGACGATCACCCCGCTGCGGCCGGGCGAAGACGAGCCGGACGGGGCCGACGGTGTGCTCTCGCCCGCCGCACCGTCCCCGTCCTCGTTGTTGTCGCACGCGGACAGGGCGCCGAGAGCGGCCACCCCGGTCAGACCCAGGCCCATACTCGTCAGAAACCGTCGGCGGTGCATCGTCATGGGTGTTCTACCGATCTGCGATCTGTCATGAGCTTCTACAAGCCTGTCGGCGACGCTTCGTTGCGCCCGGCGACCTGCCTGCGGGTGTGAAGAGCCGCGCAGCCTCCAGCGGCAGCCCCCGACTCCGTCGAGGCCGCCTCACGCGCGGTGCGTATCCCCTTGCCGGCGTGCACACCGACCGCGCCCTGCCTCCGCGGACGATCCATTCCCCCTGGCGCGGCATGGGAAGACCGGCGCCGGGAACGGGCTGGCCGACGGTGCCCCTGCCGGACGCCGGGGACTTCCGTGTGACCAGGCGCAGGCCAGGCCGCGGGGAACGGTGAGAACCCCTCTCTTCAGTACAATGAGGCTGATACTGCAAAGCATATATTGAGGCACTGATGTGTCAATAGAGGCATTGGAGGTTGGCTCGGCAATGCGTACCGACGCGGCGGAGGTACTGGACTCGGCGATCCCGGTCCTGGCCAAGGACCGGGCGGCGTCCATGCAGGTCATCGCCAAGCGCGCCGGCATCAGCCGGGCCACCCTGGTCCGCCTGTTCCCTACCCGCCAGCACCTCGTGCAGGCCATGGCCGAGAAGATCCTCGACGACTGCGACCGGGCCCTGTCCCGGGCCGAAGCCAACACCGCCCCCATGGAACAGGTGCTGGCCGCGCTGGTCGCCGAATACCCGCCGTTCGCCCAGCTGTGGAACCTGGTCTACGTCGAACCCGACGTCCTGGGCGTCCCCGAGGCCAGCAAGCAGGCTGACGCGATCTTCGACCGGACCGTCACGTTCTTCAAACGCGGCCAGAACGCCGGACTGCTACGAAAGGACATGCCCGCCACATGGCTGGCCTCGACCTTCTGCGGAATAGCCGAGACCGCATGGGAGCTGACCCTCGAAGGCGACATGGGCGCCCGCCAGGCTCCGGACTTCATCGCCGCGATCCTGCTGCACGGCGCGGCCGCCTGACCACGCCCCAGGACGCCGCACCCAACGGATCGGCGCCGCCCACTATCTGTCTGCAGCGGGCCAGCCAAGGTGCGCGCAAGGGGCCATGACGTGATCTCAGAGTCCAACACGCTATCGCCGGCGCCGACGTACGGAGGAAAGGCGACGAGAGCGGAGGTGCAACCCCACGCAACTATCGCGGGATCCATGTCTTCCTACTCGGATCCGATGATCGAGGCGTCGGGGCGGACGATTCGGCCGCTGATTCCGGTGGGCCGGATCCGCATCCAGGTCTCCCGGGTGCCGCCCGCCCAGGGGTTTGGGTCGGCGTGCCGCTCGAACCAGCGCACCGCCTCCTCGTCGGAGACGACCGAGACGGTGCCGTTCACCAGCACGCTCCAGCCCGTGGCGAAGACCTCGTCGAGCTGGTCGACCTCGAAGGCGACCTCGCTGCCCGCTGCCCTCGCGAGGATGCCGTCTGCCGTGGTGCGGTAGAGGATGGTGGCGTCCAGTACACGGTAGTTGACGGGCAGCGCCACCAAACCGTGCGGGGCCGTCAGCACCACGCGGCCGACGCCGCCGGGGGCGATCTTGGCCCAGCAGGCTGCCGGGTCCAGCTCCTCCAGCAGCACCCGGGCGTTGGCGCGGGCCCGGCCGGACGGCCCGTCATGACCACCGCCGAGCAGATTGCCGACCGTGGTGTCGAGCGCGTCGGCGAGCCTGGTGAGCGCGCCGAGGCCGATCGGCGACGCCGTGGTTTCCAGGTACTCCAGGAATCCCGGGTCCATGCTGCCCCGTTCCGCCACCTGCTCGCGGGAGAGGCCGAGTTGGGCTCGGCGCTGGGCGACCCGGCGCCCGAGGTCGCCGGGGTCGGCCGGGTGGGGGTGCGCCCGGCCTTCGTTCGTGGGCTTCATGACGACCTCCGTGCTCAGGACGGGACGTTCGGGACGATCACCAGCGGGACGGTGCAACGGTGCACCAGGGCGCGGCCGGTGGAGCCGAACAGCAGGCCGCGGAAGCCGCCGAGGCCACGGCTGCCGATGACCAGGCAGCGGGCCCGCGTCGCGACCGCGGCCAGCATCGGGGCGGGAGAACCGGTGAGCACCTCGCGCCGGACCTGGATGTCCGGGTACTTCTCCCGCCAGCCGGCCAGGGCTTCCGACAGGTCCACCAGGGACTCCTCGACCAGGTCCGGCTGTGTGGCCTCGGCGGGGCGCCGGACCTCCACGGCCTGGACGTCGGCCCCGGCGAGCGAGGCCTCCTCGAAGGCGAAGCCGATCGCGGCCCGGGAGGACTCGGAGCCGTCCACGCCCACCACCACCGGTCCGGGGCCGGATAGGTCGTCGGGCGGTTCGGGAACCAGGGCGATCGGGCAGCTCAGATGGCCGACCAGGGACGCACCCTTGGACCCGATCGGCAGCGCGGAGTGGGCCTCGGTGAGCCGGCGGATGCCGAGAACCAACTGCGCGGCCCCGTCGGCGGCCTCGCGGAGCACCCGCACCGGCCGGCCCTCGACCAGCCTGGGCGTGATCTCCAGCTCGGGTTGCCGTTCGGCGGCCAGCAGTCGGGCGGTGTCCAGCAGTGTGTCGCCGGCGGCCCGGAGGCCGATCGCCCAGCGGCGGTCCGCTTCTCCTTCCGGCTGGCCGGTCGGCCACTCCTGCGCGTGCAGCAGCTGCAGCGGCAGGCCACGCCACGCAGCCTCGTCCGCCGCCCAGCGCACGGCCCAGCGGCTCGCCTCGGAGCGGTCGACGCCCACGATCACGGGGCGGTGGGTTTCGAAGCCGTTCATCGCAGACTCCTTCTCGGCCCCGGCCGGCGCCGTCACCGGCTCTTGTACGGAGCCCTGACCACCCTCATCGTCGGCCGCCGCAGTGCGGGGCGAGGAGGGCCGGTCGGGCCTGGGCCACGGGCCGGTGGGCCCTCGGAGCTGCCAGCAGGCGCTGGCCGGCCGGGTCAGCGGGCGCCACCGTTCCGGTCCCGTCCGGCCGCCCAGCGCCGCCGGACCGCGTCCTCGTGCTCGGCCTTGCTCCAAGGCCGTCAGCTCAGCGGTCAGGCGGGGGATCCGGTGCCGCCGCAGGGCCCGGACGCGCCGGCCGGTCCGTTCCGTCTCCGCCGCCATGAGCCGGGCCCGTACCGCTCGGTGCAGGAGACACCGGACGGGTGCCGCACTCCCATTGAGACGGTCCACTCGACCACGACGTCGGCCCGGTCCGCCGGCGTGGCGGCGGCCAGGGCCCGCTCACCGCTCAGCAGCAACCCGCGCAGTAGCCAGGTCTCAGCCTCGGCCAGCCGCGCGTGCCAGGCCCGCTCGGTGTCCTGTTCCTGCCGGAGCCGTGCGGCCAGCAGTTGCGCGGCGACGTCGAGGTGGTCCGGACGGGTGCGTCCGAGCCCCGTACCCCTGCGCATCAGTCGGGAGAGCGAGGAGAGCGCGTCCACGGGCGGGTAGACTCCTCGCGCGTGGCCCTCGCGGCTCAGGACGATCTGGCCCTCGGTGATGTAGCCGGTGAGATCCGGCACCGGGTGGGTGATGTCCCCGGCGGGCATGGTGAGCACCGGCAGCTCCTTGGAAGAGCAGGGGCCGGTGGTATGGCGGCGTCGCCCTGCTCCACCGAGGCCGACCCCCCGGCGACCCGCCTCACGAAGCCTCCGCGCCGCCGTCCTGGGCAGCACGCCAGGCCTGGAACGCATCCACGGCGGTGGGCAGGGTGGGGAAGATCCGCCCCGGTCCGATGGACTCGGTCAAGCCGTATGCGTCCAGGTCGTCGAGCAGGTCCTGCTTGACCCGCGCCATGCCGAACACCACACCGCGCCCGGTCAGTTCACGGCGCAGGGCCTCCACCGCGTCCAGCGCGGTGATGTCGACCTCCACGTTGGCCTCGGTGTTGAGAACGAACCACCGGACCGGCGTCGGCTCGTCGGCGACGGCCGCCAGGGCCCGGCTGCGGAAGTCCTCCGCGTTGGCGAAGAACAGCGGGGAGTCGTAGCGGTACACCACCAGCCCGGGAAGGGTACGCGCCTGGGGGTAGTCCTCGATGTCGTGCATGCCGGCCAGGCCGGGGACCAGTCCTTGGACCGCGTCGTGCGGCCGCGCCACCCGGCTCAGCAGCTCGGCGACCGACAGGCCGACGGCCACCAGTACCCCGTACAGGATGTCCAGCGCCAGGACGCCGGCAAGGCAGCCGACGGCCAGCATCAGCTCCCGGTGCCGGAAGGCGGCCAGCCTGCGGAAGCCCGCCAGGTCGATCAGCCGGACGGCGGCGAAGACGACCAGGGCGCCGAGCACGGCGACCGGCAGATGCCTCAGCAGCGGGCCGAGGAACAACAGCACCGCGAGCACGCACGCGCCGCTGACGAGCGCGTACGCCTGCGAGCGACCGCCGGCCGAGCGGGCGAGCGCGGTACGGCTGGCGCTGCTGCTCACCGGAAAGCCGGAGAGGAAGCCGGTGCCGAGGTTCGCGGCGCCCAGCGCGAGCAGCTCCTGGCCGGCCCTGAGATGCCGGTCGTCGCCGGATGCGAAGGCACGCGCGGTCAGGACCATGTCGGTATAACCGACCAGCAGCACCCCGATGGCGGGCAGCACCAGCCGGTGCAGCTCGCCCAGGTCCGGTCGGGAGACGTGGGGCAGGCCGCCCGGGATCGCGCCGATCACCCGGATTCCGTGCCGCTCAAGGCCGAACGCGGCCACCGCGGCCGTACCGAGCGCGACGGCCAGCAGCGGACCGGGCACCTGGGGGAGCAGCCGGGCAACGGCGAACAGGAAGAGCAGGGCGGCGGCGCTGAACAGGACCGTCGCGGTACTCGCCTCGGACAGGTGCTCCGCGAATGAGCGCAGCTGCGGGAAGAAACGGGTGCCCTCGACCGGGACACCGGTGAGGCGGGTCAGCTGGTCCGCCATCATGAGCAGGGCGACTCCCGCCAGATAGCCCACCAGGACGGGACGGGAGAGCAGGTCGGCGACGAAGCCCAGCCGGGCCGCCCACGCCACCAGGCACAGCGCCCCGACCACGACGGCCAGCGTCGCGGCGAGCACGGCGTACCGTCCGGTGTCCCTGCCCGCGAGCGGACCGACCACGGTGGCGGTCATCAGTGCGGTCGTCGACTCGGGCCCGACCGACAGCAGCCGGGACGAACCGAGCAGGGCGTACACCGGGATCGCCGGCAGCATCGCCCACAAGCCCGCCACCGGCGGCAGACCGGCGACGGCCGCATACGCCATGACCTGCGGAATCAGATAGGCGGCCACCGTCAGACCGGCCAGCAGGTCCCCGCGCAGCCATTCGCGCCGGTAGCCCCGGAGCACCGCCAGTCCGGGCAGCGCGGGCACGATACGGTGCCGGTCCGGCCCTGGGCCATCGGCGTGCCGCGCCATGGAGCTCCTTCCTCCGACGAGCCTCAGCATGCAGCCGGGGGCGCCCGACCGTGCGGCGGCTCGGCGGCGGCGCACCCGGTCGCCGTGCTGTTCGGAGTGCCCGACCGGGCCCCGGACGGCCCCAGGGCCGGGGCCGCCCGGCCCATGCGGAATCCCAGGATGCGGCGGACAGTGGAAATACGTGAGCCGCCCACCCCCCGGACGGTACCGGGGAACAGCCCGAGGACAGCCCGATGGACACCAGCGCACCGCCCGCGGAACTGGACGAGGACGGCCTCGCCATGCTCGTCGATGCCCTGCAGGCCCGGGGACTCGCCGTGATCGGGCCCACCGTGCGGGACGGCGCGATCGTTCTCGCCGAGCTGACGTCGGCGGACGAGCTCCCGTACGGCTGGGGCGTCGAGGCCGAGGCCGGCACCTACCGGCTGCGCCGGCGCGACGACCGAGCGGCGTTCGCGCACTCCGCCGGGCCGCAGTCCTGGAAGACCTTCCTGCACCCGCCCCGGGCCCGGCTCTGGCAGGCCGACCGGGCCGAGGACGGCACCGTCACCGTCCGCGAGGACGACGACCCGCCGCCGCGCTACGCTTTCCTCGGCGTGCGCCCCTGCGACCTGCGCGCGATCGCCGTCCAGGACCGGGTGCTGACCGGCGGCGCGTACGCCGATCCGGTGTACGGGCCGCGGCGCGCCGCCGCGTTCATCGTCGTGACCGAGTGCACCGAGCCGAGCGGCGTCTGCTTCTGCGCTTCCATGGGCACCGGCCCGGGCCTGCCGGACGGCGCGGTCTACGACCTGGCGCTCACCGAGACCATCGAGCCCGAAGGCCTCCGCTACCTCGTCCGCGCGGGCAGTCCCGACGGCGAGGACGTCCTCGCCGGACTCCCCACCCACCCCACCGACGGCGAGCACGCCCGCAGGGCCGTCGCCGACGCCGCCGGGCGGATGGGCAGGACCATGGATCCCACCGACCTGCGCTCCCTGATGGCCGGCACGATGACAGCCGAGCGCTGGGACCAGGTCGCCGATCGCTGCCTGACCTGCGGCAACTGCACCATGGTGTGCCCCACCTGCTTCTGCACCACCACCGAGGAGACCACCGACCTCATCGGAGACCACGCCGAGCGCTGGCGCCGCTGGGACTCCTGCTTCGACCTCGACTTCTCCTACCTCCACGGCACCGGCCCGGTCCGGTCCTCCGCCCGCAGCCGCTACCGCCAGTGGCTGACCCACAAACTCGGCACCTGGCACGACCAGTTCGGCTCCTCGGGATGCGTCGGCTGCGGCCGCTGCATCGCCTGGTGTCCGGTCGGCATCGACCTCACCGAGGAGGTCGCCGCGCTGCGCGCCGAAGCCGAAACGTCCGAGGGAGCACCGTGATGCACGCGACGACCCCTGTCCCGTACCGGGTGCTGGCCCGCCGCCGCGAGACAGCCGACACCGTCACCCTCGACCTCGTCCCGGCCGCCGGCCCGCTGCGGCCGTTCCGGCCCGGGCAGTACGCCATGCTGTACGCCTTCGGCACCGGGGAGATCCCGGCCTCCGTCAGCGGCATCAGCGGCGACACGCTCGGCCACACGGTCCGCGCGGTCGGCAAGGTCAGTGAGGCGCTGTGCCGCGCCGAGCGCGGTGACTGGATCGGCGCCCGCGGCCCGTACGGCACGGTCTGGCAGACCCCGCCCGCCGGAAGCGACGTCCTGATCGTCTCCGGCGGCATCGGGCTCGCCCCGCTGCGCCCGCTCATCGAGGAAGTGCTCGACAGGGCAAAGGAGTTCGGCACGATTTCGGTGCTCGCCGGGTACCGGAACCCCGGTGAGCAGCTGTTTCTCGCAGACCTGCCGCGCTGGCGCTCCCGCGCGCACGTCCACGTCACCGTGGACCACCCCGAGCCCGGCTGGCCCGGCGCCACCGGGCTTGTCACCGGCCTGCTGGACAGCGCCGGTTACCGCCCCGACCGCTGTGCCGCCTACCTGTGCGGCCCGGAGGTGATGATGCGCGCCACCGCACGGGATCTGCTGCGCCGTGGAGTCCCCGCCGACCGCATCCGAGCCTCGCTGGAACGCAACATGCGCTGCGCCACCGCCTGGTGCGGGCACTGCCAGCTCGGCCCCGTCCTCGTCTGCCGGGACGGCCCGGTCTTCGGCTGGGACCACGCCGAAGGCCTGCTGTCCACCCCCGAGCGGTGAGCAGCATGGGCACCCCGCGTCTGGCGGTCTGGAAGTTCTCCTCCTGCGACGGCTGCCAGCTCACCCTCCTCGACTGCGAGGACGAACTCCTCGCGCTCGCCGGGAAGATCGAGATCGGCTACTTCCTGGAGGCGTCCAGCCGCCAACTGCCGCCGCCCTACGACCTCTCCCTGGTCGAGGGCTCCATCGCCACCACCGCGGACCTGGAGCGCATCCGACGGATCCGCGAGCAGTCCCGCTACCTGGTGACCATCGGCGCCTGCGCCACCGCCGGGGGCGTCCAGGCGCTGCGCAACCTGGCGAGCCTGCCCGAGTACCAGGCCGTCGTCTACGCCCGGCCCGAGTACATCGACAGCCTCGACCGCTCCACTCCGATCTCCGCCCACGTGCCGGTCGACCTGGAGCTGCGCGGCTGCCCGATCGACAAACGGCAGCTGCTGGAGGTCATCACCGCCTACCTCGCCGACCGCAAGCCCGACATCCCCGCCCACAGCGTCTGCTTCGAGTGCAAGCTGCGCGGAACCACCTGCGTCACCGTCGCCCACGGCACCCCGTGCCTCGGCCCGGTCACCCAGGCAGGTTGCGGCGCGATCTGCCCGGCCTACGGGCGCGGCTGCTACGGCTGCTTCGGGCCGATGGGCGGCTTCAATGGTGAGGGAGGGCCCAACACCCGCGCGCTGCTGCCGCTGCTGCGCCGTGACGGCGTGGCGGAGGCGGACGCCGCCCGCCTCTACCGTACCTTCAACGCCGAGGCCCCCGCCTTCGCGGAGGCGGCCCGACAGGCGACGGAGGACGACGGATGACCCACCGAACCGGGCGGCTGCTCACCGTCGGCGCGCTGGCCCGCGTCGAGGGCGAGGGCGCGCTGCACGTCTCGGTCCGCGGCGACCGCGTGGAGGCCGTCCGGCTGGAGATCTACGAGCCCCCGCGCTACTTCGAGGCGCTGTTGCGCGGCCGCACCTACGCCGAGCCGCCCGACCTCACCTCCCGCATCTGCGGGATCTGCCCGGTGGCGTACCAGATGAGCGCCTGCCGAGCGATCGAGGACGCCTGCGGGATCGTCGTTGACGGCCAACTCGCCCAGCTGCGTCGGCTGCTGTACTGCGGCGAGTGGATCGAGAGCCACACGCTGCACGTCTACCTGCTGCACGCCCCGGACTTCCTGCACCTGCCCGACGCGCTGGCACTCGCCCGTACCGACGCGGCCCTGCTGCAGCGAGGATTGCGGCTGAAGAAGGCCGGCAACGAGATCGTCGAGGTCCTCGGCGGACGGGCGATCCACCCGGTCAACGTCCGGCTCGGCGGCTTCCACCGACTCCCTACGCGCGCCGAACTCGACCACCTGGCAACGGTGTTGCGCCAGGCGCGGACGGACGCCGAGGACACCCTCGGCTGGGTCGCCGGGTTCGAGTTCCCGCCGCTGACCGTCCAGCACGAGCTGCTCGCCCTCACCGAGCCCGACGGCTACGCCATCGACTCCGGCACCCCCACCGGCGCCCTCGCCGGCCCCTTCCCGCTGCGGGACTTCGAGCACCGCGTCCGGGAACACCAGGTGCCCCACTCCACCGCCCTGCACGCCACGCTGGACGGCCAGGCCCATCTCACCGGGCCGCTCGCCCGTTGGAACCTCGGCAGTGAGCGGCTGCCCGCCGAGATCCGCGCCCTCGCCGCCCAGGCCGGGCTCGGCCCGCGCTGCGTCAACCCGTTCCGCAGCATCGTGGTCCGGGCGGCCGAGGTGCTGTGGGCCGTCACCGAGGCGCAGCGCATCATCGAGCAGTACGAGCCGCCGCCGGCCCCGGCCGTTCCCGTCCCGCCGCACGCCGGCACCGGGTACGGCGCGACCGAGGCCCCGCGCGGTCTGCTCTACCACCGGTACGACCTGGACGAGGCCGGATTCGTCCGGCGGGCCGTCATCGTCCCGCCGACCGCGCAGAACCAGACCGCGATCGAGGCCGACCTGCTGGCCTTCGTCGAGCCCCGGCTGCACCTCGACGACGCCGAGCTGACCCGTCAGTGCGAGCGGGTGATCCGCAACTACGACCCGTGTATCTCCTGCGCGGCACACTTCCTCACCTTAACCGTGGACCGGAGTTGACGGGCATGGACGAGTACCGGATCGTCGTCATCGGCGTCGGCAACGAGTACCGCCACGACGACGGCGTCGCCGTGGCCGTCCTCGCGGAGCTCGCGGCCGAGGGGCTCGCTACCGACCGGCTCACCCTGTGCGACGGTGAGCCCACCCGGCTGATGGAGCTGTGGGAGGGGGCCGATCTCGCGGTCGTGGTCGACGCGGTGCACAGCCACCCGGGTGAGCCGGGCCGGATTCATCAGGTCACCGTCGACGCCGACCACCTGCTGGCGGATCCCCTCGCGGATGACGACGCGGCGGTCGGCACCCACGGCCTCGGCCTCGGTCACGCCGTCGCCCTGGCCGCCGCGCTCGCGAAGCTGCCGCGCGAGCTGCTGATCGTCGCGGTGGAGGGTGCGGACTTCTCGATCGGCGAGGGCCTGAGCCCGGCTGTCGCCGACGCGGTGCCGCGCGCCGTCGCCGAAGTCCGCCGGGCCGTGGACGAGCGTCAGGCGGACGCACCGGGGCAATGAACGCCGCGCTGCAGATGAATCGAGGTCCACGGCACCGTCCGGGGCGCCGGCTTCCCCCGCCTCGCTCGGTCTGACCGCGGCTGGTCGGAGACGCGGACAATCGGGACGCGTGGTCCACATGCTCGCCGCGAACAACTGCTCCCGATCTGCTGACCGGCGGTCGCCGTCCCGTCTGCCGGTGTCCGTCAGCCCGCCGCCTTCCCAGGACCACGGGTGCTGCGGCTGGGCCGAGGTTCGCCCCGGTAGTAGTCACGCCAGATCAGGCGGTACACCCGGGTCCAGCGGGGAACGGATCTGAGGCCCGGGATGAAGGGGACCAGAACCAGCGCCAGACTGAGCACAGCCATGATCGCCCAGACCTCCGCGTCCGCGTTCTTCGAGGTCTTGAACGGGTCGATCTGGTACCAGAAGGTGTACAGCCACAGCCAGGCCTGGCCCGGATAGTTGCCGGTCTCGTTCATCATGCCCCACTGGCTGCCGGTCAGGTGCTGGGCGGTCGCCTGGTCCGAGAGGTAGGAGCCGTTGGAGAGGAAGAGCATCGGTCGGGTGTAGTCGGTCTGGTAGAAGCGCCCCTGCGCCAGCAGCTGGCCGTCCAGTGCGCCGGACTGGGCGAGGGCCAGCAGCCCGGCTGTGAGCGTCGGCACCGGGCCGTAGTCGCCGGGGGCCACCTTGGCCGGATCGCCGTCCGGGGCCTTGTCCAGCGCGTCGGCGTACGCCGAACTCCAGGACTGCCGTTGGTCGGCCGAGGCTGTGCTCCAGGTCGTGAGCGCGGCGGTGACCTCGGCGGGCTCGGGTGACTGGCGCAGTGGACGCAGCACGAAGTCCTCGGCTGGGTCGACCGGGATGCGCACCCCGGCGGCGCGCTGCAGTCCGACCGGGCCGATCTTCTGCCCGGCGCCCGGGGTGTAGTTGTAGGGCGGGCCGTAGCCCGCCGAGGTGCTGGTGCCCGCGAGTTCCGCGACCGCCGTGGCAGTGAAGTCGGCCGGGTCGGCGGTCGACCAGACCGCCAGGGTGATCGGCTTCTCGTCCGGCGACGAGAACAACGCGGCCAGGCCCGCGCTCAGCAGGGCGACCACCACCAGGACGATGGTGAACTCCTTGATCAGGTCGTACGGGCGGGTGGGGAAGTCGGCCGCCTCCGGCGTGCCGGAGCGCCTCACGACGTCGTCTCCGGCGGTGCGGCGTCGATCGGCGGCACGATACCGCGCGTGCGGACCAGGAGGATGTGCCAGGCCGTCAGCAGCACCAGTACGAGCGGGAAGAGCACAATGTGCCACATCAACATCTGACCGAAGTCCAGGACGTTGAACCAGGCGCCGATCCCGACGGCGTTGAGGGCGTCCTTGGCCTGTCCGGAGATCCACTGCGAGTCGAAGTTCTGCTGCACCAGGTACCCGGTGAAGGCCGTGGCGATCGCGGCCAGGAAGGTGACCGCACCGGTCACCCAGGTCAGGGCCCGCCGCCCGCGCCAGGCGGCCATGAAGAACTTGCCCCACAGGTGGATCACCATGAATGCCATGAACAGCTCGGCGCTCCACAGGTGCACGCTGTTCACGTACTTCCCGACCGCGGAGGCGTGCCACCACCCCGGGCCCTCCAGCGCCAGAACCCCGCCGGAGACCAGCACCACCACCAGCGAGGACAACGTGAGTACACCGAAAAGGTAGATCCACGAGGCCAGGTACACCGGCTGGGCGTCCGGCAGCAGTTTCTCCGGAGGCAGCCGACGGACGGCGAACCGTCGCACCGCGCCGGTCCAGCTAGTCATCGCGGTGCCGTCCCCTCGGGAACGGCAGCAGCAGCGCGGCCACGAAGAGCAGCACCATCACGCCGATCACGACCAGGTTCGCCACGGAGATCTGCACCACGCCCCAGTGGACGTAGTGCCCGGGATGATTGAGATCGACAGGTGCCGACAGCGGTGTCGCCGCCATCAGGTTCTCCTTTCCGAACGCCGGGAGCCTGGTGCTCCAGTCTCGGCGGGCACCAAGCCCCCGGCACGCGGGGTTGCTCCGGATGGAGGGTCACCCGAGTTCGGCGTCGGCCACGGCGCGCTTGACGGCGGCGAAGCTGTCCGGCGTCACGGAGATCGAGTCGATCCCGGCCTGGACCAGGAAGCGGGTGAAGTCCGGGTCGTTGCTAGGGCGTTGGCCGCAGAGTCCGACGTGGCGGCGGGCCGCGTGGGCGGTCGCGATCAGGCTCTCGATGCTGCGGGTGACGGCCGGGTTCCGCTCGTCGAAGAGGTGGGCGAGCAGGCCGGAGTCGCGGTCGACACCGAGGGTGAGCTGGGTGAGGTCGTTGCTGCCGATCGAGAAGCCGTCGAAGCGTTCGGCGAACTGCTCTGCGAGCAGGATGTTGGCCGGGATCTCCGCCATGACGTACACCCGCAGGCCGTTCGAGCCCCGGGCGAGCCCGCTGTCGGCCATGACGGCCAGCACCCGGTCGGCCTCCTGCGGTGTGCGGCAGAACGGGATCATCACCACGACGTTGGTCAGTCCGAGTTCGTCGCGGGCTCGGCGCAGCGCCCGGCACTCCAGGGCGAAGCCCTCGCGGTACCCGGGGTCGTAGTAGCGGCTCGCACCGCGCCAGCCGATCATCGGGTTGGCCTCGGTCGGCTCGAACGGTGTGCCGCCGATCAGCCGGGCGTACTCGTTGGTCTTGAAGTCGCTGGTGCGCACCACCACGGGGTCCGGCCAGCGGGAGGCGGCGATCCGGGCTACGCCGTGGGCGAGCCGGTCGACGAAGTAGTCGGTCCGGTCCGGGTAGCCGTAGGCCAGCTCGTCGACGACCCGCCGGTCCTCCGCCGACAGGCGCTCGGGGTAGACCAGCGCCATCGGGTGGACGCGCACCTGGTGGGCGACCACGAACTCCGTCCGGGCCAGCCCCACGCCGTCCGCCGGCAGGCGCCACCAGCGGAACGCGGCGCCGGGGTCGGCCAGGTTGAGCATCACCTTGGTACGCGTTGTCGGCAGTGAACCGAGGTCGGTCTCGGTCGCCTCGTAGTCGACCAGGCCCCCGTAGACGTGGCCGTCCGCGCCCTCGGCGCAGGAGACCGTCACCTCCTGACCGTCCGCCAGCACCGCCGTGGCCGACCCGGTGCCGACCACCGCCGGCACGCCCAGCTCGCGGCTGACGATCGCCGCGTGCGAGGTGCGCCCGCCGTGGTCGGTCACGATGGCGGATGCCCGCTTCATCAGCGGCTCCCAGTCCGGGTCGGTGATCGGCGTGACCAGGACCGCGCCCTGGGGGAAACGTTCCAGCCCGACCGGCTCGGCGAGTGCGCACACCGGCCCGGCCCCGATCGCCTCGCCGACGGCGATGCCGTCCACCAGCCGCTCGCCCGTGCCGGTCAGCCGGAAGCGACGCAGCACCTCGCCGTGGCGGCGGGACTGCACCGTCTCCGGCCGGGCCTGAACGAGGAACAGCTGCCCGCCGATCCCGTCCTTGGTCCACTCCAGGTCCATCGGGCAGCCGTAGTGCTCCTCCACCGCCACGGCCCACTCGGCGAGCGTGCGGATGTCGCCGAGGCCGAGCACCTGGCGCGCCCGCTCGCGGGCGTCGGTGTCGACGGTCCGGGTCGAGCCGTTCGCGGCGTACACGGCCTTGCGGCGCTTGGCCCCGAGCTGGACGTGGACCACCGGGTCGAGCCGATGGTCCTTGAGTGTCGGCTTGAACACCGTGTACTCGTCCGGGTCCACCTGGCCGCTGACCACCGTCTCACCCAGCCCCCAGGCGGCGCTGATGACGACCACCCCGGGGAAGCCGGTCTCGGTGTCCAGCGTGAACGCCACGCCCGCGCCCGCGAGGTCGGAGCGCACCATCAGCTGAACGCCGACCGACAGGGCCAGGGCGAGGTGGTCGAAGCCCATCCGCTCGCGGTAGTCGATCGCCCGGTCGGTGAACAGCGAGGCGAAGCACCGTCGGCAGGCCTCCAGCAGGGCCTCGGCGCCCCGGACGTTGAGGAAGGTCTCCTGCTGGCCGGCGAAGCTCGCCTCCGGCAGGTCCTCGGCCGTGGCGCTGCTGCGGACGGCGACGTCCGGGTCCTCCCGCCCGGCTTCGCGGGCGAGTCGCCCGTACGCCTCCACGACCTCGCGTTCGAGCGCCAGGGGCAGGGGAGCGGCCAGGACGGCGGAGCGGATGGCGGCGCCGACCTCGGCCAGCGGGGCGCCGTCGTGCAGCCGATCGACCTGCGCGGCGATCCGTTCCCGCAGGCCTCCGGCGTCGAGCAGCTCACGGTAGGCGTCGGCCGTGGTGGCGAAGCCGTCCGGCACCCTGACCCCGGCGGGGCCCAGAGCGGTGATCAGCTCGCCCAGCGAGGCGTTCTTGCCGCCGACCAGGCCGACGTCCTGGCGGCCGAGGCCGCGGAAGCGGATGACACGGCGCATGGCGTCCTCCAGGCGCGCTCGCAAAGTGCCCTCGTAGCGCCGGACGCGCCGAGGGTTCCCTCACTGCCACTGTCCACCCGGGGCGGTCGCCGCCCGCAGAGGCGGACGCCCCCGGGAACCGGCCCGGTCGGTCGCCGAATCAGGGCCGTTCGGCCCGGTTGCCGGGAGCTCACCGCGCTCGGTGTCCGTGCTGGGCGGCGATCCGGTGGGCGTGCGCGACGATGTCGGCGGCCGCGTGCTCGCCGACGCCGAGGGCGTGGGTGAGCCGGTGGGCGCTCCAGCCGTGCCGGGCGAGCAGGACGGGGAGCGGATGATGCGGAGTCTCCTCGGCGGCGGCCGGCACCGGCGCGGGCGGCGCCGAGGGCGTCGGCGCGGCCGTGTGGCGGCGGACGACCGCGCGGCGCAGTTCGTCGGCGCCCCAGACCAGGAACGGGAACGGAGCCACGGTGAGCAGCTGGGCGGGGGAGAGCGCCGCCGTGCCGAACACCCTGTGCAGCGCGGGCGCGTAGACGATCGCGGCGGCGAACGCCAGCGAGAAGCCGATGCCGCCGAGCAGCTGCGGATTGCTGAACACGCCGATCGCGCGCAGCGGGGCCCGGTCCGTACGGGCGGCGAAGGCGGTGCCGATCTGGCAGGCGACGATGCCCAACCAGGCGACGGTGGTGGCCTGTTGGTACGTCAGGTGCAGCGCCGTACCCGGCCCGGTCGGGTCGCCGGGCTGCCACCCGCCGACACTGAGGGTCAGGAAGTAGCCGCCCATGACCAGCGCGGCGGAGATCAGACCGAGGAAGCCCCAGGCACGGGCGAGCATGGCCGGTCGGATCACCCGCTCCGAGCGGGGCCGGGGCGGTCGGTCCATCAGCCCCGGCTCGGCGCGCTCGCGGCCGAGGGCGAGGGCCGGGAGCGTGTCGGTGCCCAGGTCGATGGCGAGGATCTGCATCACCGTCAGCGGCAGCGGGATCGCGCCGCCGGCGAGGGCGAAGGCCAGGAAGGGGACGACCTCCGGAACGGCGTGGGTGAAGATGTAGACGATGAACTTGCGGATGTTGTCGTAGGTGCGCCGCCCCTCCTCGACGGCCGCGACGATGGTGGCGAAGTCGTCGTCGGTGAGCACCATCGTGGCGGCCTCCCGGGCGACCTCGGTGCCGGAGCGGCCCATGGCGACGCCGATGTCCGCACGTCGCAGAGCGGGCGCGTCGTTGACCCCGTCCCCGGTCATGGCGACGGTGTGGCCCTCGGACCGCAGCGCGTCGGCGATCCGCAGCTTGGCCTCGGGCGAGGTGCGGGCGAAGATCACCTCCTCGCCCCGGGCCAGCAGCGCGTCCAGGCGGTCGTCGCCCATCGCGTCGAGCTCGGTGCCGGTGACGATGCGCATACCGCGGTGGCCGATGCCGACCTGCTCGGCGACGGCCGCCGCGGTCAACCCGTTGTCGCCGGTGACCACGTGCACGGTGACACCGGCCCGGTGGGCCTGCCGGATGGCCTGCGCCACCTCGGGCCTGGGCGGGTCGGCCATGGCGACCAGGCCGACGAGGCAGAGGTCGTGTTCGGCCTCCTCACGGCGGGTCGGAGGCGGTTGCCCGGGCGGGAGCGGCCGCCGCGCCACGGCGAGGACGCGAAGTCCGCGTGCGGCCATCCTGCCGACGGCGTGGACCACCTCGGTGCGGTCGGCCGGGGTGAGCGGGCGCGCGGTGCCGTGGTCGAGCAGCTGGGTGGCGTGGGTGAGCACCTCCTCCGGGGCGCCCTTGGTGTGCAGGACGACCGCGCCATCGCGGGCGTCGGCGGTGGTCATCAGCTTGACGTGCGGGTCGAAGCGGAACAACGCCCGGCGCTCGTGGTCCCGTCGGCCCGGTGTGCGGGCGGTACCGAGGCGGGCGGCCAGGTCGAGGAGGGCGAGTTCGGTCGGGTCCCCGTGCCCCGCCGCCGGATCGGCGGTGGTGCAGGTGGCGGCGGCGTCGGCAAGCAGCAGAACCTCCTCACCCGGCTCGGCGGTCCCGGTCGTCCCGGTGCCCGGAGTCCACACCTCGGTGACCCGCATCCGGTTCTCGGTCAGCGTGCCGGTCTTGTCGGTGCAGATCACCGTCGTCGATCCGAGGGTCTCCACGGCGGACAGCCGCTTGACCACCGCCCCGCGCCGGGCGAGGTCGCGCACGCCCGAGGCGAGGGCGAGGGTGATCGTCGGCAGCAGGCCCTCGGGCACGTTGGCGACGAGCAGGCCGATGGCGAAGGCCACCGCCGCGGTCAGCGACAGACCCGCTGCCAGGCCCATCGGCAGGAACGCGACCCCGACCCCGACCGCGATCACGGCGATCAGCCGGGCGACCCGCTTGACCTGGTGCTCCAGCGGGCTCTCCTCGCGCCGGGTGCGCTGGCTGAGCGCGGCGACCCGGCCGAGCTCGGTGTGCATGCCCGTCGCCGTCACCACCGCCAGGGCCTGCCCGCCGGTGCACGAGGCACCGGAGAACAGCAGGTCGCGGGCGTCCAGCAGAGGACCGCCGCCATCCGTGAACTCGGCGGACCGGAACACCGGCAGCGACTCGCCGGTCAGTGCCGAGAGATCGACCTCCACCCCGCCCGACAGGAGCCGGGCGTCGGCCGACACGCGGTCGCCCTCCTCCACCACCAGGACGTCGCCGGGCACCAGCTCCGTCGCCGGCACCGGCCGTCGCCGGCCGTCGCGGATCACCGTCGCCTCCTCGGGCAGGAAGCCGGCCAGGGCCTCCACCGCACGCTCGGCCTGCCGCTCCTGTACGAAGGCGAGCAGGGCGTTCAGAGCGATCACCGCCACGATCGCGCCCGCCAGGTTGGGAGCACCGCTGACGGCGGCCAGAACGGCGGCGCACGCCAGCAGCAGTGCCAGGGGGTGGGTGAACTGGCGGGCCAGCTCGCGCGGCCAGCGGCGGCCCTCCCGACGGGTGAGCGCGTTGGGCCCGTACACGGTCTGCCGGCGAACGGCCTCGCGTTCGGTCAGGCCGTCGGATGAGGTCCGCAGATCGCGGAAGAGCAGACCGAGGGGCTCGCGCGGGTCCGGGGCCTCCTCACCCGCACCCGGTGGGGCGGGTCGCCGGGTGGCCTGGCCGTTGCCGGTCACGGTCAGGCCCACTCGTCCGTCGGGCAGGACCCGGGCGCGTCATCGTCGAGTGCCGCTGCGGGGCGTTCGCTGGCGGATGTCATCACTTCCTCCACCGGGTGGTGCCGCGTGCCTCGCCACCACCGTAGGAAGGGGCTCCGACGGGGCGGCAGGGCCGACCGGCCCCCTCGACCAGGGCCGGTCTGCGCCCGCGAAGGGCCCTGGTGGTCCGGGGGAGGGCGCCCGACGGCCCCTGCCCGCTCACCGACGCGGCGACGAGAGTGGGCAGCGAGCCCGATCCCCGAGGAGGTGGCGGAGATGATCCGCATCAAGGTCATCACCCGGCCCACCCGCCCGCAGCAGCCTCCGCCTCTGGACCTGCGCACGCCGTCCGGCCGGCCGCTGCCCTACTGACTCCGGGAGTTGCCATGGATTTCCGCCGGCCACTGCTGGCCGCGACCGGCGTGCGCAAGACCTACCGGACCGGGACGGTCGAGGTGACCGCCCTGCGCGATCTCGACCTGACCGTGGAGCACGGGGAACTGGTCGGCGTGATGGGCCCGTCGGGGTCGGGGAAGACCACCCTGCTCAACTGCCTCTCCGGCCTCGACGACATCGACGCCGGCCGGGTCGAGGTCGAGGGCCGGGACCTGTTCGCCATGTCGGACGCCGAACGCACCGAACACCGGGCCCGGGCGATGGGCTTCGTTTTCCAGGCGTTCAACCTCATCCCCGTCTTCACGGCCGCCGAGAACGTCGAACTCCCGCTGCTGCTCACCGGCACCCCGCCGCGCGAGGCCCGCGCCCGCGCGATCGGCATGCTGGAGCGGGTGGGCCTCGAAAGCCGGGTGACGCACCGCCCGAGCGAGCTGTCCGGCGGCGAGCAGCAGCGCGTCACCATCGCCCGGGCCCTGGTCGCACGTCCGGCCGTGGTCTGGGCCGACGAGCCCACCGGCAACCTGGACAGCATCATGGCCGGCCAGGTGATGGACCTGCTGACGGCGCTCAACCGCGACGAGGGGCAGACCATCGTCCTGGTGACCCACGACGAGGCGATCGGCCGCCGACTGCCCCGCCTGGTCCGGATGCGCGACGGCCGTCTCGTCTCCGACCAGCGGCAGACCGAACTGCAGCGGGCGGGCTGAGCGATGTATCCGAACCTGCTTCCGCCGGTGCTCGGTGCGGTCGCCGCTGCCCTGCTCGCCCTTCTCGTGATCGCCGTGCGGCAGCCGGTGGTCCGGCGGCTGGCGCTGCGCCAGGTCGCCCGGCGCCGCACTGAGGCGGCCCTGGTCATCACGGGCTCCGCGCTCGGCACCGCCATCATCGTCGGCGCTCTCGTCGTCGGCGACACCCTGAACTTCTCCGTCCGGCAGCAGGCCTACCAGACGCTCGGCCCCGTCGACGAACGGATCGTCACCACCGACGCCGGCGCAGGACGGGCCGTGGCGGACCGATTGCAGCCGCTCGCCGCCGATCCCGAGGTCGACGGCGTCCTCACGGCTCAGGTCGCCCAGGCGGCTGCCGCGAACCACGGCGGCGCCCAGCCGCTGGCCGAACCACGGGTGCTCGCCTGGCAGATGGACCTCAGCGCGGCCGGCCGCTTCGGCACGGCAGGCGGGGGCTCCGGCCTGCACGGCCCGACGCCACAGCCCGGCCAGGTAGTGCTCAACGAGCCCCTCGCCCGGTCGCTCCGGGTCGGCAGCGGGCAGCTGATCACGCTCTACCTCTACGGGCAGCCGGTCGACTACCGGGTGGAGCGGGTGGTGCCGCAGCAGGGCCTGGCCGGGGCCGGCCTCGGCGGCCGCGTCAACCGCGACGTGTTCCTCCCCCCGGGTGCGCTGGACGCGGCGCGAGGCGCCACGGGCGCGCAGCCGCTGTCGGTGACCATGGTCTCCAACCGGGGCGGTGTCGAGACGGGCGAGAAGCTCACCGACTCCGTCACGGCGAAGATCCGTACCGCCCTCGGTCCAGACGCGAGCCGCGCCGCGGTCGACGCTCCCAAGCACACCGTGCTCCAGGAGGCCAAGCGGACCGGGGACGTCCTCGGGGCCTTGTTCCTCATGATCGGCAGCTTCAGCATCATCGCCGGCGCACTGCTACTGGTGAACATCTTCGTGATGCTCGCCGAGGAGCGGAAGCCGCAGCTCGGCATGCTGCGAGCGGTCGGCCTCAAGCGCTCCCGCCTGGTCGGCTCCTTCACCCTGGAGGGCGCGGCCTACGCGTTGGCGGCCACGATTCCCGGGGTGCTGATCGGCGTCGGCGTGGGCTGGGGAGTCGCCCTGATCGCCGCCCAGATCTTCCGCGGCTGGTCGGTGGACGGCGGCGGCCTCTCCATCGTCTTCGCCGTCACGCCGACGAGCCTGCTGAACGGGGCCGCGCTGGGGCTGGCGATCGCCCTGGCCGCGATCGCCGTCACCAGCGCCCGGATCAGCCGCTTCAACGTCATCGCCGCGATCCGGGAACAGCCGGCCGAGCCCGGCCGCCGGCCCCGCCGCCGGCTTCTGGCGATCTCCAGCGCGTTGGCCGTGCTGTGCGCCGTGGCGGCCGTTCCGGCGGTCGCCCGCAGCCAGGCGGAGCAGACCTACCTGCTGCCCGCGCTCGCCGTCGCCTTCGCCGTCCCCGCGGCCCGGCGCGTGCTACCGCGCCGCGTCGTCGCGAGCGTCGCCGCAGGTCTCGTCCTGGTCTGGTCCCTGACCGCCAGCGTGGTGCGCCCGCGCGTGTTCGACACCCCGTCGATGGCCGTGTACGTCATCCTCGGCAGCCTCGCCGCCTTCTCCGCGGTGATCCTGGTCAGCGAGAACCAGCAGGCACTGATGCGGCCGCTGCGCCGCGCGATGGCGCGCCCCACCCAACAGGGCCTCGCCCTGCGGCTGGCCGCCGCCTACCCACTCTCCAAGCGCTTCCGCACCGGCTCCACCCTGGTGATGTACACCCTCATCGCGCTCGTCCTGGTGCTGCTCACCGAGATCTCCGGCCTGGTGAACGCCAGCGTCGGCCAGGCCACCAGGGACGCGACCGCCGGCTACACGTTGCGGCTCGACTACAACCCGCAGGCCGTCGGCGGCGATCCGCTCGCCGCCCTGCGCACCGGTCCGCTCGCCGCCCAGACGGCCGGCGTCACCCCGCTGCTCAACGCGCGCGGGCAGTCGACCGACCCCGGACACCGCACCACGCGGCCGCTGGACACGGCGGTCGTCGGCGTGCCCGACGGCGCGGTCACGAGCATCGCCTTCCGCGACCGGCTGCCGGGCCTTCCCGACGACCGGGCCGTCTGGCAGGCGCTCGCCACGCACCCCCAGTACGTCGTCGTGGACAACTTCTTCGGCTCCACCGGCGGCCCCGCGGGCAAGTACTTCACCCCCGGCGACTCCCTCACGCTCACCGACCCGAGCACCGGCCGCTCCGAACAGAAGGTGATCGCCGGCGTCCTGAAGAGCGGGCTCGCGTTCTACCCGGCCAACGGGAACAGCGCCACGATCTACCCGCTGATCGCCGGCGAGCGGGGCGTGGCCCGGCAGTTCGGTGCCGACGCGCAGACCGCCAGCGCCCTGGTCCGCACGCTTCCCGGGGTCTCCCCTGAGGCGCTGGCCGGTCGTCTCCAGGGCGAGCACCTCTCGGCCAGCCTGGTGGCCAGCCCGATCGCCTCCGACGTGCACCGGTTGTTCGCCGCCGACACCGCCTTCTTCAAACTGATGCAGGGCTTCCTCGCCCTCGGTCTGCTGATCGGCATCACCGGCCTCGGCGTGGTCATGGTCCGGGCCGTTCGGGAACGCCGCCGCACCATCGGCGTGCTGCGCGCCCTGGGCTGCCAGGCCCGGACGGTCGAGCGCTCGTTCCTCTGGGAGAGCGGCTTCGTCGCCCTGGAAGGCGTCCTGCTGGGCAGCGTCCTCGGCGTGCTCACCACCTGGCTGATGTACCAGAAGAGTTCGGCCTTCACGGGGCTCGAAGGCGGCTTCCCGATCGAGTGGGGCCCGATCCTCACCCTGACCGGCGCCACCCTGCTGGCATCCCTGCTGGCCGCGCTCGGCCCGGCCCGGCACGCGGCCCGGATCAGGCCCGCCCTCGCGGTGCGCCTGTCCGACTGAGTCGGGAACACCTCGGTGCCGTGCCCGTTGCCCCCGCCGTCGGCCCGGCGGGCCGGGTAGTGGCTCCAGCCCGACCGTTGCTGTGGAACCCCGACAGCCGCTACTCCAACTCCCGCGGTCGGGACGGAGGCGCGGCCCGCCGGGCCGGATCCCGAAGGATCCGGCCCGGCTGTGATGTTCAGTGGTGGGGTGCCGAGTGGGAACCCAGCACCGCGCGCACTTCCGGGGGCGCGGTGATGGCGGGGGTGTCGTCGTTCCGGCTCTGTCCCGTAATCGGTGGTAGCGCTGTGTAGTGATCACTGGAGGAGGATGCGGTGACGGAGGAGGGTGAACCCGGCTCGGCCGTGCATCTGCCTCATGATCCGCTTGGTTCGCGTGTTGACGCCCTCGGTGCGGCCGTTGTGGTACGGGGTGGTGAGTCCGGCATCGACGGCGGCACGGTCGAGTTCGAGGCCGTTCGCGAAGGAATGCAGGTGGGGCAGGTCGACGGTGTGAACTGCCGTGATCCAGTCGGTGAGCTTGGCGTCGTTGCCCTTTGCCGGGGTCAGAAGCTTTGCGAACTCACCTGCCAGACAGGAGAGTTCGGTCATCTCGGGGCAGGCCTTGGTGAGTTCCCGCAGCAGTGCGGCGTCCTTGTCGCGCAGGTTCTCGGGGCGGGTGAGAAGGAGGCGGGCGAAGCGCTGTGGGGTGGTGACGGGCTTGTCGCCCTCGGCCCGGCCCTGGGTGATGTAGCGGTAGAGCAGGTTGAGGCTCCCGGTGTAGCCCAGCTCCTTGATCTCCCTGAAGAGCTGGAGGACTGGGACGGCCGGGTCTTCCACGCGGCGAGTACGCAGGTGGTCGCGGTAGGGGTCGACGAGCGTGGGCTTGTAGCGGGGTGCACGGCGGTCGCCGGTGGGCTCCATCATGCGGGCGTACCGCTTGACGGTGTTCAGGGCGACATCGAGGCGGCGGGCGCATTCGAGCAGGCCGACGCCCTTGTCGAGCAGATCGTGGACCCGCTGCCAGCGCTCGCGGGTGGTCTGCTCGCGCACGCCCCCGGGCCGGACGGGGTTCACGGCGGTGGCCCAGCAGGCGGCGTGGGAGCGGACCTCGGCCAGGACCTTGCCGCACAGGTTGCTCCACAGATGCCACCTGTCACTGACCTGGACCGCTTCGGGCAGGGCCTGGCGGATCGCCTCGCCGTAGGAGCCGGAGCCGTCCCTGCAGACGTACTCGGCCCCGGGATGCTCGCGCAGCCACGCCGCCAGGGTCTCGCCGCTGCGATCGGGCAGGACGTCGATCCGTTCGCCGGTCTCGGCGTCGATGATCACGGTCGCGTAGCGGTGTCGGCGCTTGAGGGCGAAGTCGTCGACGCCGAGCACGCGCGGGACGCGCGGCGGCGGCAGTGCCCTGCGCATGAGCACGCGCAGGGCGGTCGAGCGGGAGATCCAGCAGGCCAGCACGCGTGACAGGCGGGCGCCCGCCCGGCCCGCTAACTCCTTGACCACAGAGCCGAGCTGGTCGGCCAGACGGTTGGTGCGGCGCTGATACCGCTCCACGACGCCGGGAACCTGCTCGCGGAACGTCTGCCGCCGGCAGTCGAGCACCGGGCACACCAGGCGCCGCAACCTCACCGAGACAACGACCCGCCGTCCGTCCACCGGCACGTCCGCGACCCTTCGCCCGTGGAAACCGTGTACCTGCCCTGTTGGCGTCCCGCACACGGGGCACGGCACCGGCTCATCCCGGGTCCGCGCCGTCACCCGGATCAGGTCGCCCTCGTCCGCCACACCCTCGATGACCAGCGCCGAGAGCCCCGAAAACACCACGCTCACAAGCTCGTTGACATCTCGCACACCACGCCAACGATGCCGGTCACCCTTGGTTACCACCGATTACGGGACAGAGCCGTCGTTCCGGTAGCCGAGGGACTGGCGGACGGCCACCACGCCGTCCAACGAGCGGCACATCCGCTCGACGACCGGGACGAGGCTCCGGCGTTCGACCGTGCCCGTCAGCGTGACGACGCCGTCCTCCACGGTGACGTCGACATCGCCGGCCGGTAGCCACAGGGTGCCGAGCAGGACGTCGTGGGTGATCTCCGTACGGATCTCGGCATCGTCGCGCAGGAAGGGCCGCAGCAGGTCGCCGCGGCTGACGATGCCGGTCAGTCGGCCCTCGTCGTCGACCACGGGCAGCCGCTTGAGCCGCCTGCGCTCCATCACCCGCGCGGCCTTGACCAGCGTCCAGTCGGCCTCGGCGGTGACGACCGGGCTGGTCATCAACTGCTCGGCCAGCTCGGCCTCCGCGAGGTACCGCCGGTGCGGGTGGAGCCGCCGGGTGAGCGGGTGGTCCTCGTCCAGGAGGGCGGACTCCCTGCGGACCAGGTCGGCTTCGGACACGAGGCCGACCGGATGGTTCCGTTCGTCGACCACAGGAACGGCCGAGATGGCGTTGCGGTGGAACAGGCCGGCGATCTCCTTGAAGGTGGTCTCGCGGTGGGCGACGACCACATCCCGGGTCATCACGTCACGGACGGTTCGATGCTGCATGGTCTCCCCTTCCGGAGGCGTCGGGCCGATCAGACCAGGCCGGCGCCCCAGGCACGGGCGCGGTCGAGTTCGCCGCTGCGCAGCGGGCCGTCGAAGCCCTCGACGACGAAGCCCTCGGGTTCGGCGACCACGTCGTAGTGATGGCGGGACAGCCGCTGGGCGATGCCCTCGGCGGCGCCGCCGGATCCGGGCGTCGCGCCCCGGGTGTCGAACGCGGCGGCGTAGGTGCCCGGCTCGGTCTTCGGGAGGCTGTGGAACCAGGAGCGCAGGCCCGGCCCCTCGGCGGTCGTCCGGGCCTCGGCGGCGGCGGCCTCGTGGCCCTCCTTGTGGTTCTCGGCCGCGACGGCCATCCGGCGGCTGAGCCCGGAGGACATGCTGCGCATGTGGGTCGGTCCGCCGACGACCAGCAGGTCCGCGGACCGCGTCACGTCGGTGCCGGCCTCGGTCAGCGGGAGGCAGTCGACGGACGCGCCGGGGTCGGCCTCGTGGACGCCCTCGGCGATGGCCTCGGCGATTTCGCGGGTGTTCCCGTACATGCTTTCGTACACGATCACGGCGTGCATGGTCTCCACCTTTCGTCACCCTCAGGCTTACGCCGGGAGTACCGTCCGGGCGCGGGCCGTTCGGCCCGGATCGGGCTGCCGGACGGTCCGGATCAGCCGTGCGGGACGACCGCGACCGGGCAGCGGACGTGGTGGATGACGGCGTGGGCCACCGGGCCGAGGTGGGCACCGAGCGGCATCCGGCGGGTGCGGCGGCCGACGACGAGCAGCCGGGCCGTCGCCGCAGCGTCCACGAGGACGGCGGCGGCGTGGCCCCGGACGAGGCTCGCCGTCACGTCCATGTGGGGGTACCGGGCCCGCCAGGGCGGCAGGACCTCCGCAAGCCGGGTGCGTTCGATGGAGGACAGGTCCTTCTCCTGCCCCCCGATCGCGTCGAGCGCCATGTACTCGCTGCCGGCCGGAGGCGACCAGGCGTGGACGATCCGCAGTGGTGCCTCGCGGTGGGCGGCGGCCTCGAAGGCGAAGGCGAGTACCTCGTCCGCGGGGTGCGCGAGGTCGAGGCCCACCAGCACGGCACCGTCCGGCTCGCCCGCCCCGGAACGGACGAGCACCACCGGGCAGGCGGCCCGGCGCAGCACCTCCTGGCTCACCGAGCCGACCAGGAAGCCGTGCACGGCGCCCAGCCCGCGTGAGCCGAGCACCAGCAGGGCGGCGCGCCGGCCGGCCTCCTCCAGCGCCTCGGCCGGCTCGGCGCGCACGTGGGAGGAGGTGACCGGAAACCCGGTTCCCAGGGCACTCAACTCCGCCTCGCGGGTCGCCAGTTGCGCCATGGCGCGGTGGTAGGTCTCGTCGCTCCCGACCACGTCCCGCGTCGGCCAGGGCCAGGCTCGGAGGAGCACGAGGGGACACCTGCGGCCCTGCGCCTCGCGGACGGCCCACTCGGTGGCGGCGAGGCTTTCGGGCGAGCCGTCGAATCCCACGACGACCGGGCCGTTCACGATGTCCTCCGTACAGGTCGGGAGCGGGGAGTCGAGGTCGGCGTCTCTCGACGTCGAGCCGGTTCAGCGCGGGGAAGAGGGCACGATCACGACCGGGCAGTGCGCGCGGTGCAGCAGGCCGTGCGGGACGGAGCCGAGCCGCATCCCGGTGAAACCGCCGCGCCCCCGGCGGCCGACAATCACGGCGAGGGCGTGCTCGGAGGCCCTGCCCAGTTCCTCGACCGGGTGGCCGTGCACCAGCTCGTGGGACATGGCCACGTCGGGATGGAACTCGTGCCGCCCGGTGGTGCTCTCGAAGAGCAGCCGCCGGAGGACCTGCTCGGTGGCGGCATCGTCGGGATTGCCGACCGGCGGACGCTGCCAGACCCAGAGGACGCGCACGGCGGCATGCCGTTCGTCGGCGAAGTCGCAGGCGAAGTCGACGGCGGGCTCCGAGGACGGGCTGCCGTCCACGCCGACCACGACGTACGGCGGGTCCTGGGTGATGTGCTCGGGGTCGCGGACGACGACCACCGGGCAGTGAGCCTGCGCACTGACCGGGACGGTCACCGAGTAGGCGCTCAGGGCCTCCGCCGTCCGGCCCAGTCGGCGTGAGCCGAGGACGACGAGTGCTGCGTGGGCGGACTCCCGACACAGCACCGGGGCCGGGACATCCTCGGCGATGGCGGTGGTCACGGCGAGATCGGGGTGCCGTTCCCGGGCCACGGCAGCGGCCCGGTCGAGCGCCTGATCGCCGCGTTCGCGCAGGGCCTTGTGGTAGCGGCCCTCGTCGAAGGCGCGGAACTCGCGGAACAGGGATGGGACGGCGTGCACCAGCTGCAGCGGCAGGCCCCGGCGGTCGGCTTCGTCGGCGGCCCAGGCGGCGGTCATCCGGCCGGTGTCGTGTGCGTCGACACCGAGAACGACGGGACGGCGTAGGCCGTCGGAACTCGGGGGTGTCATGGCTCCTCCTCGGGCCCGGTGCCCGGACTCCTGCTCCCACGCTAGACAGGCCCGGCGCCCGGCACGAGGGCCGACCGGCCCAGGCACCGGAGCCACCCCTCCAGCGGCGTTCGTTCGGCTCCGGGGCCCGGCTCAGGTAGGACTCCACGAAGGCTTCGTAGCGGTCGGTGGCCAGCGCGGCCGACGGCGTCAGATCCCCTGTTTGCACAGCCGTGCCGCCGCGAACCCGGCGAGCCCGGCAGCTGCGGGCGCGGCGAGGTCGGCCGGGGACAGCGGCGCGGTGTCGAGCACCTCGCGGAGGAACGGCAGGTACAGGGCGGCCGCCGCGAGCGCGGCGGAGGCGAGGACGGCTGCGGGGAGGAACGGGTTCGCGCGGGTCAGCAGCCTCTCGCGCAGGCCCAGGACGGTGCCGAGCTGCGCGGCCAGGAGTGCGAGGAACAGGACGGTCTGCCAAGGCCGTTCGCCGTTGCGGGCCCAGAGCGCCGCGCCGAGGGCGACCGCGGCGACCACCAGGCCGAGCAGCAGTACCCGTTGCCACACGCCGGAGCCCAGGATGTGCTGGTGCGGAGGGCGCGGGGGCCGGGCCATGGCGCCGGGGGAGGCCGGCTCCGCGCCCATGGCGACGCCGGTGAGGCCGTGGGTGAGCAGGTTGATCCAGAGGATCTGGCCCGCCCGCAGTGGCAGCGCCAGGCCGAACAGCGGGCCGGCCAGCATCACCAGGATCTCGGCCGCGCCGCCCGCCAGCCCGTAGACCAGGAAGCGGCGGATGTTGTCGTAGACCCGGCGGCCCTCCTCCACCGCGCTGACCACGGTGGCGAGTTCGTCGTCGGCGAGGACCAGGTCGGCGGCCTGGCGGGCGACTTCGGTGCCTCGCCGGCCCATGGCCACACCGATGTCCGCCTGGCGCAGGGCCGGGCCGTCGTTGACACCGTCGCCGGTCATCGCGGTGACGGCGTCCCGGGCACGCCAGGCCTGGACGATGTCGAGCTTCTGCCGGGGGTCGGTCCGGGCGAACACCCGCGCGCGGGTGAGGTCGGTGACCTCCCCGGCCGCGAGGGCCTGCCCGTTCACCACCGCTTCGGGGCCGGCGGACGGTTCGAGCAGGCCGATGCGGACGGCCAGGGCCCGGGCGGTGGCCGGGTGGTCGCCGGTCACCAGGACCGGTGTGATGCCGGCGCGGCGGCAGGCGGCGAGGGTGGCGGCCGCGGAGGACCTGGGCGGGTCGGCGAGCGCCGTCAGGCCGAGGAGCTTCAGCCCCTGCTCGGCCTCCTCCGGTGGTTCGGGGAGGTGATCGAGGCGTCGCTCGGCCACGGCGAGCACCCGGGAGCCCTCGGTGGCGAGCCGAGCGGCCGCGCGTCGGGTCTTCTCCAGCAGCTCCGGGGGCTCGGCCAGCACGGCAGGGTCGAGGACTGCCTCCGGTGCACCCTTGAGGCAGGCCAGCAGACTGCCGTCGGGCGCCCGGTGGACCGTGCTCATCAGTTTGCGGGCGCTGTCGAACGGCGTCTCGGCGACCCTGGGGAACGTCTCCCGCAGCCGCTCGTAGTCCAGGCCGGCCTTGCCTGCGGCCGTCAGCAGGGCGGCCTCGGTGGGATCGCCGAGCGCCCCCCATTCGCCGTCCTCGCCCGTCGGCGGCCGGAGGGCGGCGTCGTTGCAGAGCGCGGCAGCAGTGAGCAGGTCCTTCAGCTCGTCGTCGGCAGCTCCGTCGAGCCGGAGCTCACCTGCGGGCCCGTACCCGAGGCCGGTGACGGTGGCCGCCGAATGCGGCGACCAGAGGCGCTCGACCACCATCCGGCCCTGGGTGAGCGTCCCGGTCTTGTCCGTGGCCAGGACGGTCACCGAGCCGAGCGTCTCCACGGCTGGCAGCCGTCGGACGACGGCGTGGCGGGTCGCCATCCGCCGCGCGCCCAGAGCGAGCGCGAGCGTGACGACGGCGGGCAGCGACTCCGGTACGGCGGCGACCGCCAGGCTGATCGCCGTCACCCCCATCTCCCCGGGTGGCTGGTGCCGGAGCAGACCGAGGACGAAGACCACCGCGCACAGGCCGACCGCCACGGCGGCCAGCACCCGGCCCAGTCCGGCCAACCGCCGCTGGAGCGGCGTGGGTTCGGGCCGGGGCCGCAGCAGCGCCGCGATCCGGCCGAGCGCGCTCGCGGCGCCGGTGGCGGTGACCACGGAGAGGGCCCGGCCCCGCAGGACCACCGTCCCCGCCTGCACCACGCCGTCCGCCGGGCGTTCGGCCTCGACCGCCTTGGCCACCGGGAGGGACTCGCCGGTCAGCATCGATTCGTCGACCAGGAGGGCCGCCGACTCGATGAGCCGGGCGTCGGCCGGGACGACGTCTCCCTCGGCGAGGGCCACCACGTCGCCCGGGACGAGCTCGGCGGACGGGACCTTCCGCTGCTCCCCGTCGCGCAGTACCCGCGCGGCCGGCGCGGAAAGCCGCGACAGCGCCGCGACGGCGCTCTCCGCCCGGACCTCCTGGACGACGCCCACAGTCGTGTTGACGACGATCACCAGCGCGATGACCACCGCGTCGGGGTGGTCGCCGATGGCCAGGGTCAGCGCCACGGCGCCGAGCAGCACCATGATCAGGGGGTCGCGCAGCTGGGCGGCCACCCGGGCCCACAGCGGTACCCGGTGGTCGGCGGCGACCACGTTCGGGCCGTGCTCGGCGAGCAGCCGCGCCGCCTCGGTGGTGGTCAACCCGTCGGCGCTGGTCGGGGCATGGGAGGCGACGGTCACGGCGGCGGTCCGTCAGTCGGCGAAGAGGTGCGGGTTCGGCGGGACGGTCACGGCGGCGTCTTCGTCCTTGTGGTGGTAGTGGTGGATCCGGGTGTCGGGACCGGGGAAGTACTCGGTCACCCGGTCGTTGTCCGACCAGCGCACGTCGTACGGCGGACTGCCGTCAGGGTGGTGCAGGCCGACGATCTCGCCGTCCCTGCGCGCCGCGCCCGGCCGGGTGCCCTGGACGATGATGCGGTCTCCGACGGCGGCTTTCATGCCGTCCTCCCTGGGTCGGTGTGGGGCCGGGGCGCGCTCGGCCGCCCGTACTTCCATGTCACCACCGGCCTGCCCGTGCCGCAGGGGCCGGACGGTCCCGGCTACAGGGCCCGCCGGCCCCTGCGCGCAGCGCGGCCGGAGGTTGTGCTCGGGAGAGCGGGCGCAGCGGAAAGCTCGCGCCTCGCGGAGGACGAGTGACCGTGACGAGGGCCCTCGGGACCTGACACCGGGGCCGACCGGCCCTCGGACGGCGGAAGCGGGCTCGCAATACTGAGCCGTGACAGCAGATGGCCGTCCCGGCACGGAGGAGGGCGCGTCATGTCCGCCGTAGCCACCAGACAGAGGCACCCGTCCTCGCACACGTCCCTGCGACAGCACGTCCGCCGGGCCGCCGGCCGGGACCGCAATCCGCTCTGCCGCCCGCTCGACCGGGCGTACAGCCGTCTGGTGTCCGGGCTGGCGCTGACGATCCTCGCCGCATTCGTTGTGGCGACGGTCGCGGCGCTGGTCATGTACCGCGCGGAGACCCACAGCGCGCAGCAGACCACCCGGCACCGGCACACCGTCACCGCCCTGACGACGGGTTCGGCGGTATCGGATGACGCCCGGTCGGGCAGCGCGTGGGCGCATGCCCGCTGGACGTACCCGGCCGGTCCCGGCGCCGGCAGCATCCAGGTCCCGGAGGGCACGCTCGTCGGGACGGCCGTCCCGGTCGGGCTGAACGACGCCGGGTACCCGGTCGGCGCACCCAAGGGGACCGAGGAGATCCTCTCCGACGCCGTCCTGGTGGGCCTCGGCACGGTCGCAGTACTCGGGCTGGGCGCGGAGGGCGCCTTCGCGCTGCGCCGCCACCAGCTGGACCGGCGGGCCGAGGCGGGCTGGGAGTCCGCTTGGGAGCAGGTGGAACCGCGCTGGTCCGGACGCCGGTGAGGGAGTAGACGCCGGTGAGGGAGTGCGGGCGACGGCCTCAGAGGTGGAAGCGGCGGGTCTCGCCGGGCCGGATCACCGCCTGCGTGCCGCGCAGGCGGATCCGGACCGGCTCCTGGCGGTCCTCGCGCAGGCTCACCGTGGCCGTCCGCCGGTCGACGGCGATGACGAGGCCCCAGTGGCCCCGGTAGCGCAGGTCCAGTTCGAGCCGGCCGAGGGCGGACGGCAGGTGAGGGTCGAGCCAGAGGGCGTCCTCGCGGATCTCCAGGCCGGTGTAGCAGCGCTGCAGCAGGTCGACCGCGCCCGCCATGGCGCCCAGGTGGACGCCCTCCGCCGTGGTGCCGCGCTGGCTGTCCAGGAGGTCGGCGACCAGGGCGTCGCGGAAGTGCCGCCAGGAGGCGCGGCGGTCGGAGCGGGTGAGCACCCAGGCGTGCACTACGGAGCTGAGCGTCGAGCCGTGGACGGTGCGCCGCAGGTAGTAGCCGGTGGTGCGGCGGAGCAGTTCGTGGCCGGCGGGGTGGCCGAGTCGGCGCAGCAGGTCGCGGACCTCGCGGGCGGAGAAGAGGAACCAGAGCATCAGCGCGTCGGCCTGCTTGGACGCCTTGTAGCGGTTGACCGTGTCGCCCTCGGCCTCCAGGATCCGGTCGAGCCGGCGCAGGTCGGGGTAGCGGCGCCGGTAGGCCTCCCAGTCGAGTTCGGCGAGCCGCTCGTAGCCGGCGAACTGGCTGAGCACGCCCTCGTGGAAGGGGACGTGCAGGTGCCGGCCGACCTCCTGCCAGCGGTCCAGCTCACAGTCGTCGAGGGCGAGGCGCTCGCGCAGCTCGTCGCGGCGGTAGCCGGGCAGGACGTCCAGGGCGTCCTGGGCGCGGGCCAGCACCCAGGACGCCAGGACGTTGGTGTACGCGTTGTCGTCGAGGCCCGGCCGGTCCGCCCAGGGGTAGGCGTCGTGGTACTCGTCGGGGCCGAGCACGCCGCGGATCGACCAGCGCCCGCGGCTCCGGTCGTAGGCGGCGGCGGAGGACCAGAACCGGGCGATCTCCAGCAGCGTCTCGGCGCCGGCCGTGGCGAGGAAGTCCCGGTCCCCGGTGGCCTGGTAGTACTGCCAGATGTTGTAGGCGACCGCCGAGCCGACGTGCCGCTGGAGGTGGGTGTGGTCGGGCAGCCAGCGGCCGGACAGCGGGTTGAGGTGCAGGTACTGGGACTCCTCCCGGCCGTCGCTCGCGCTCTGCCACGGGTACATCGCGCCGTGCATCCCGATCTCGTGGGCCTGCCGGCGGGCGGCGTCGAGGCGGCGGTGGCGGTAACGGAGGACGGCGCGGGCGAGTTCGGGGAAACGGAGGTTGAGCAGCCGCAGGACGAACAGCTCGTCCCAGAACACGTGGCCCCGGTACGCCTCGCCGTGCAGTCCGCGGGCCGGGATGCCGACGTCCAGGTCGACGGAGTGCTCGGAGTAGGTCTGGAGCAGGTGGAAGAGGTTCAGGTGCAGCGGGCCGGTGCCCTCGAAGTCGGCGTCGATCCGGCAGCGGCGCCACAACTCCGTCCAGCGCAGGGCGTGTTCGGCGAGCAGCTCTTCGAAGCGCCCGGCCTCGGCGGCGAGCAGGAGGGAGGCGCGCAGCGGGGTTTCGATCGCCGGGTCGCGGGAGGTGTGCAGCGCGACCGTCTTCTCCACCGTGACGGGCTCGCCGCGTTCGGCGTCCACGGTGAGGAGGTGGGCCACCCAGCCCTCGCGGCACTCGGTCGTCACTTCCGCCCGGTCCGTACTCGTCCGGGCGCAAAGGGCGATCCGCAGCGGCGAGTTGGCCGCATCGGCTTCCAGTTGGAGCAGCCCCGCCTCGTCCACGCCCTGGCCGGCCGGGACGAGGTGGCGCTCGGTCAGTCCTCGGTAGCGGGAGACTCCGGTGTTGGCGACGCCGCCGTCCAGGCCGGAGCGGACCTCCAGCGGGCCGGACCAGTTCTCCGGGGTGAAAGTGCTCTCCAGGGCGAGCAGATGCGGCCGGGCCTGGCTGGCGAGGCGGCGCTGGACCAGTCGGGTCCGCCGTCCCCGGTCGTCGACCACGAGGGCGGTGCGGGTCAGCACACCTCGGCGCAGGTCCAGCTCCAGGGTCTGCTCGGTGGGCGGGCCGGTGAACCAGGTGCCGCCGGCCGGGCGGAACGTCAGGGGCAGCCAGTTCGGGCAGTTGATCAGGTCCTCGTTGGTGACGACCCGCCCCGCGACCGTCGACTCCGCCCGGTCGTAGCAGCCGGCCAGGTACGTCCCCGGGTAGTGGACGCCGTCGGCGACCGCCTCGGGCGCGGCCCCCCGGCTGACCACGTAACCGTTGCCGACCGCGCACAGTGCCTCCCGCAGCCTCTCCTCGTCGGGGTCGAAGCCCTGGTAGCGGAGGGTCCACGGGTCTGGCATGTCGGGATATCCGGATGCTTCGTCCGCTGCCACCTCGTGACCTCCGTGCCGACCGGCCTGACTCCAGTCTGCGCACCGCGCCGCCGGGCCGCTCGCCGCCATCCGCCGGCTCTATGCGGGGGCGGGGCGGCGCGGCCTTCGTCCTGGGGGCGGGTACCCCCATCGGCGGTGCGGGCGGGGCCGGTCGGCCCTCCCCTCGTGAACGACGGGGTCGGAGGCTGGAGGAGCAGAACGGCGACGGCCGAGGAGTTGCGCCATGTCCACCGTCCACCCGCCGCAGACCACCGCCGAGGCCCTGCTGGCCGACGGCACCACGATCGGGATCCGGCCGCTCGGCCCGCAGGACCACCAGGCGGTCCTGGACCTCCACACCGAGGGGATGTCCGAGGCGAGCCGCCGGATGCGGTTCTTCGGGGTCAGTCGCAACGCGCCGGGACAGGCCGCCGACCGACTCTGCGGGCCTCCGAGGACCGGGCTGCTGGCGCTCGGCGCCTGGGCGGGGGAGGAACTGGTCGGCGAGGCGGACTGCGAACGACTGGAGGACCCGCCGGAGACGGCGGAGCTGGCGCTGGCGGTGGCCGACCGGTGGCACCACCGGGGCGTGGCCACCCTGCTGCTGGAACACCTCGTGCACACCGCCCGGGCCGTCGGCATCCGTTTCTTCGAGGCCGACACCCTGAGCGGCAACCGGGCCGTCCACCGGGTCTTCGCCGACCTCGGCCTGCCCGTCCAGCGCCGCTTCGCACAGGGCGAGGTCAGGATCCGGGTGCCGCTGGACGAGGCGGACGAGCGCTACCGCACGGCGGTGGACGAACGAGGGCGTCGCGCCGACGTGGCCAGCCTGGCGGCGCTGCTGCGTCCGGCCTCGGTCGCGGTGGTCGGGGCATCCCGCCGGGAGGGGTCGGTCGGGCGGACCGTCCTCGGGAAGATCCGGCGGGGCGGCTTCACCGGCGCGGTCTGGGCGGTCAACCCGCGGGCCGAGGAGATCGACGGCGAGCCCGCCTACCCGTCCGTCGCCGCGCTGCCCGCCGTGCCGGACCTCGCCGTGCTGGCCGTCCCGGCCGCGGCGGTGGGGGAGGTAGCCGAGGAGTGCGGCGACGCCGGGGTCCGGGCGCTGGTGGTACTCACCTCCGGGCTCGGCCCGCAGGACGCACGGCGACTGATGCGCGCCTGCCGCCGGCACAGCATGCGCCTGGTCGGCCCGAACAGCCTCGGCCTGGCCCAGGCCGATCCCGCCGTCCGGCTGGACGCCGAGTTCGGCGGGGCGTTCCCGAAACCCGGGACCGCCGGGGTCGCCGTCCAGAGCGGCGGCGTCGGGATCGCCCTGCTGGAACGGCTGACCTGGCTGGGCGTCGGGGTGTCGAGCTTCGTCTCGCTCGGCGACAAGTACGACGTCAGCGGCGACGACCTGCTCCAGTGGTGGGAGGCGGACGGCCGCACCGATCTCGCTCTGCTCCACCTGGAGTCCTTCGGCAACCCGCGCGCCTTCGCCCGCACCGCCCGCCGCGTCACCCGCACGATCCCGGTGCTCACCGTCGACGCCGGGCGCTCGACCGCCGGCCGCCGCGGCGCCGCCTCGCACACCGCGGCCGCCGCCACCCGCACCGTCACCCGGGAGGCGCTGTTCCGGCAGGCGGGCATCACGGCGACCCACAGCATCGACGAACTCGTCGAGGCCGCCGCGCTGTTGCACGCCCAGCCGCTGCCGGCTCCGCGCGGCGCGGTCGCCGTGGTGTCCAACGCCGGCGGCATCGGCATCCTGGCCGCGGACGCCTGCGCGGAAGCCGGCTTGGTGCTGCCCGAACTCCCGCAGCGCCTGGCGGCGTTGCTCCCAGACGGAGCCTCCATACGAAACCCGGTGGACACCACGGCAGCCGTGCGCCCCGCCGAACTGGCCCGCTTCCTACAGGCGTTGGAGGGTGAACCAGCCGTCGACGCCGTCCTGGTGTGCCTGGTGCCGACGGCGCTCTGCGCCACCCCGGAACAGGATCCGCTGCGCGCCCTGCTGGACGGCCCGGCCGGCCGCCGCGTCCCGGTCGCCGCCGTGCTGCTCGACCAGCAGGTGCCCGTCCGCTACCTCACCTGCGCCGACGGCGGCGCGCTTCCGGTCTACTCGGACACCGTCGCCGCCGCCCGCGCCCTCGGCCACGCCCAGGACCGCGCCCGCTGGCTCGCCGAGCCTCTGTCCGTACCGGCCGACGCCCCGGACTGCGACCGGCGCACCGCCCGCAGCCTGGTGGACGGCTACCTCACCGCCCATCCCGAGGGCGGCTGGCTCGACCCGCTGTCCACCGCCGACCTGCTGGAGGGCTACGGCCTGCCGCTGACCACGTCCGTGTGGGCCCGCGACGAACACATGACGGTCGTCACCGCCGCCGGGCTGCGCAGGCTCGGGCACGAGGGAAAGGTGGCTCTGAAGGCGTACTGGCCCGGCCAGGTGCACAAGAGCGCGGTGGGCGCCGTCCGCACGGGCCTCGCCACGGACGCCGAAGTGCGCTCCGCCTACCGCGAGTTCACCCGGCGCTTCGGCACGGAACTGGCCGGAGCGGTGGTCCAGCCGATGGCCGCGCCCGGGCTGGAACTGCTGGCCGGCGTGGTCCAGGACCGGGTCTTCGGCCCGCTCGTCGTCCTCGGCCTGGGCGGCACCGCCACCGAGGTCCTGGCCGACCGGGTGGCCCGGCTCGCCCCGCTGAGCGAGCGCGACCTGACCACGATGGTTGCCGAACTCCGCAGCGCACCACTGCTGTTCGGGCACAATGGCGGTCCGGCCGTCGACCTGGCCGCCGTGCGGTCCGTCCTCGCCCGGCTGTCCCGGCTCGCCGACGACTTCCCCGAGCTCGCCGAGGCCGACCTCAACCCCGTCATCGTCCGGCCCGACGGCGCGGTCTGCGTGGACGCCCGGGTCCGCCTCGAACCGCGTCCCTCCTTCGACCCCTACCTGCGACGGCTCCGGCGCCCGGCGGCCGCCGAGGGGAAGTGAACACGGTGAAGCACAGCATCCTCGACGGCACGGCGGCCGACACATTCCCGGCGTCCGAGCCCGACCGGGCCCCCGGCCGCATCCGGGTCCGCGACTGCATGAGCTTCCCCCAGCCTTCGGCCGGGAGGCGCCCCCACCCAGCAGTCGCCGTCACCCCCGGCACCGACTTCGCCACCGTCGCCGCCGTACTGAGCGCCTCGCGGCGCGGCATCGTGCCCGTGGTGTCGGTGGACGGCACGGTCACCGGCGTGGTCGCCGCCTCCGACCTCCTCGCCGCCTATGCCGAGGAGGACACCAAGGGCGAACTGCTCGCCCGCGACCTCATGGCCACCCCAGCCGTCACCGTCACGGAGGACACGAGCGTCACCGAGGCGGTGGCCCTGGTGACCGAGCACTCCCTGCACCACCTGCCCGTCGTGGACGGCGATGGTCGGCTGACGGGCCTGCTCTCCTCGCACGATCTGCTCGACGCGCTGCGCCGCGAGGACGAGGCGATCCGCTCCGAGGCGCTGGCGCTCGCCCTGACTCCCGGAAGCGCCGTTTTCCCCGGCTCGCTGCACGTCCGCTGCGAACGCGGAGTGGTCTCGGTGAGCGGCCGCACCCGCACCCGCAGTGACGCCGCCGCCCTCTGCCTCCAGATCGCCCGCATCGACGGCCTCACCGGCCTCGCCGACCACCTCACCTGGGACCTCGACGACACCGAGCCACCGTCACCTGCCTGACGTCAGCGGATCAGCACCCGCTCGCCCGAGCGCGGGACCACGGCCGTCCAGCCGAGTTCGCGGTCGATCCGGTCGCGCAGCGCCTGGGAGCCCTCCGGCTCGCCGTGGACGAGGTAGACCGCACTCGGCGGCGGGGCCGCACGGAGCCAGTCGATGATCTCGGCGGCGTCGGCGTGCGCGGAGAAGGCGGGGACGTTGACGACCTCGGCCCGCACCGGCACGTACGTCCCGTACATCTTCAGCGTGCGGGCGCCGTCCACCAGATCCCGGGCGCGGGTGCCCTCGGCGGCGTAACCGACCACGACGACGGTGTTGCGGGCGTCGGGGAGCAGGCGGCGCAGGTGGTGGACGACGCGGCCGCCGGTGGCCATGCCGGAGGCGGAGACGATGACGGCGGGGCTGTGGGCACGGTCGAGGGCGAGTGAGTCCTGGAGCGAGTGGATCAGCGTGAACGGTTCCGGGTCGAGGGCGGTCGGGCCCTGAGCGAGGACGTCGGGGCGCAGCTGGTCGGAGGCGGTGGCGAAGGCCTCCCGGTAGATCTGGAGGGTGGCGAGCGCCATCGGGCTGTCCACGTACACGGGCACGTTGGCGGGCAGCCGGCCTGTCCGGCGCAGCTCGGTCAGCTGGTGCAGGACGACCTCGGTGCGATCGACGGCGAAGGAGGGGATGACGACGGTGCCGCCGCGGGCGAGGGTACGTTCCAGCGCACGGGCGAACCACTCGCGGGCGGCCGTCTCCTCGTGGTGCCGGTGGCCGTACGTGGACTCCATGAGCAGCACGTCGGCGCCGGTGAACGGCTCGGGCGGGCGCAGCAGCGGGTGGACGGGGCGACCGAGGTCGCCGCTGGCGGCGATGGTGCGGCCGTCCTCAAGTACCACGTGGGCCCAGGCGGAGCCGAGGATGTGTCCGGCGCGGTGCAGCCGGAGGACGATGCCGGCGGTGATCTCGACGTCGGTGTCCAGCGGGACGGGGTCGAACATCCGCAGCGTGTTCTCGACGTCCTCGTCGTCGTAGAGAGGCTGGGCGGGCCGGTGTTTGGACCAGCCGTGCTCGTTGGCGTGGTCCGCCTCCTCGCGCAGCAGGTGGGCGCTGTCGCGCAGGATCAGCTCGGCGATCCGGGCGGTGTCGGGGGTGGTGAGCACCGGCCCGCGGAAGCCGTCGCGGACCAGCCGGGGCAGGTAGCCGCAGTGGTCGAGGTGTGCGTGGGTGAGCACGACGGCCCGGACGTCGGCGGGGTCGAGCGGCAACGGGCGGCGGTTGCGGCGGCGCAGCTCGGCCAGGCCCTGGAACAGGCCGCAGTCGATCATCAGGCGGGCGTGGTCCGTCTCGACCAGGAACTTGCTGCCGGTGACGGTGCCCACGCCGCCCAGGAAGGTCAGCAGGCCCGGTCGGGGCTGCGGTCGGGGCTCGCCGGTGTCCGTCGTCATGGCCGCCTCCAGCACGGGTCGAGGTCCCTCCCATCGTCGCGCCGCCCGGCCGCGCTGTCCTGGGCCGGACCGGCCCAGGCGGTAGGGACCGTCCGGCCCTGTCCGGCGGCCTCCGGTGGTCGGACAGTAAAGACGGGACCATCCGAGGAGGAGTGAGGACGATGCAGCACCGCAGCGTCAATGACGTGATGACCCGTGAGGTCGTCACCGCCCGGCCCGACACGCCGTTCAAGGAGATCGCGGCGCTGTTCCACCGCAACGACATCACCGCCATCCCGGTGATCGACGACCAGGGCCGGCCGCTCGGCATGGTCTCGGAGGCCGATCTGCTCCGCAAGGAGGCCGTCCTGCCCGACCCGGAGGGCCGCTTCCCGGGACGCTGGCTGGACGCCAAGGACCGTGCCCGTGCCGAGGCCGAGACCGCCGGGGGGCTGATGACCAGCCCCGCCGTCACCGCCCGCCCGGGCTGGTCGGTGCCCGAGGCCGCCCGCGCCATGGACAAGCACAAGGTCAAGCGGCTGCCCGTGGTCGACGAGATCGGCCGCGTGGTCGGCATCGTCAGCCGGCGGGACCTGCTCCAGGTCTTCCTGCGCCACGACGCGGCCATCCGGGACGAGATCAACCACGACGTGCTCGGCCAGACCCTCTGGCTCGCTCCCGGCGACGTTCAGGTGGCGGTGACCGAGGGCGTGGTCACGCTGGAGGGGCGGTTGCCCCGTCGCAGCCTGATCCCGATCACCGAGCAGCTGTGCCGCGCCGTGGACGGCGTGGTAGCCGTCCACCACACCCTCGACTGGGCCGAGGACGACACCAGCCCGGACCTGGAACACCCCCGCGCCTACCGCGCGGCATCGTAGGAGGCCAGCCATGACCCGCACACCGAGCACCGTCGGCGACGTCATGACCCACGCGGTGGTGGCGGTCGGCCGCGACGCGGACTTCCGTGAGATCGCCGAGACCCTGCAACGCTGGCAGGTCAGCGCGGTGCCCGTGCTGACCGGCGACGGCCGGGTCATCGGCGTGGTCTCCGAGGCCGACCTGCTCACCGCCCGGGACCGGGACGGCGAGCGGGCCGAAGCCCTGACGGCCGGGCGGATGATGTCCGTCCCGGCGGTCACCGTGCACCCCGGCAGCCCGATCAACGAGGCCGCCCGGGCGATGGCCCGCGGGCACCTCAAGCGGCTTCCGGTCGTGGACGAGGAGGACTACCTGGTGGGCATCGTCAGCCGGGGCGACCTCCTCAAGGTCTATCTGGAGGACGACCGCGAGCTCGCCGATCGGGTCCGCTTCGAACTGACCGCCACCCTCGGCCCGGCGGCGCCGGTGGGCATCGACGTGCGGTCCACGGACGGACGCATCACCCTGTCCGGCGACCTGCCCGACGCCGTCACCGCGCCCGTCCTGGAGCGGCTGGTGCGGTCCGTGCCGGGCGTGGTGGGCGTCGAACTCCGCCTCACGGCCCCGGCCTGACAGGGGCGTGAACGTGCTCGATGACGTGAGGAGGAAGGTGCACCATGACGGACCGCTTTCGACCCCGGCGACATCGCCCGCCGCGTCGTCCAGCGCCGTGACCATCTCGGCCTGAGCGACCAGATGCTGGCCCACCGGGCGGCCATGGCGCCGGCCTACCTGCGCCAACTCCTGCGGGCCGGACCGGAGTTCGACCCGCCGGGGTTCGTCCGGATTGCCGCCGTGCTCGGGATGGCCTGGCCGGAGTTGCTGTCGGGTCGGCGCCCCGATGCCACACCGGGGCAGGCGGAACCAGAGCAGACGGAGCCCGGCCCGCGCCCGATGCTGCTCCACCTCACCGAGCCGCAGTGCTGGGAGCTGATCGGCACCCACGGTGTCGGCCGGGTCGGTCTCCCCGTCCAGCCGGGGCCGTTGGTGCTCCCGGTCAACTACGCGGTGGACGCCGGAACGGTCGTCTACCGCACGGCTCCCGGGGGCGCCGCAGCCCCGTCCGAGGGCTCGCCGGTCTCCTTCCAGGTGGATCACATCGATGAACGTCGGAGCCGTGGCTGGAGCGTCCTCATCCTCGGCGAGGCCCACCACGTCGACGACCTGGACGAGGAGCAGCGACTCTCGGCGCTGCCCGGCACGACACCATGGGCCGGTGGCTCCCGGCCACTGTGGGTGCGGGTCCGGCCCGACGAGGTCACCGGCCGCCGGATCGCTACGGCGTGAAGGTTTCTTGGTGAGACTGGCCAAGCGCTCGGACCACTGCCGAGGCTGAGCTCCAGCCAGCGATATGTCGGCTCATCGCCGAAGAGTGTGGACTTGGCCGGCCGGTCCGGTATGCGGCTGTCCTCATTTGGGGCGCTGTCGATCCACAAGGCCTTGTGCTGGATAGCAGGGTGGCGGTGGTCGGCGGGGCTCCATGCCCAGCTGAACTGGCCACGGGGGGATATCTCCCTCCGCTTCAGCCGGACCCGAGCAGGGGCGGTGCAGCGGCCTTTCGCCCGCCTCGAACCGCGTCGGCGACGGCTCGGGCGGAAAGGTCGGAGGGCCACCGCCCGCAGGCGGTGGCCCTCCGGCATGCTCGCAGTCGGTGCGTGCCGTCGCGCTTTCGGCACGCGCGAGTGCCGGTCAGACGGTCCTGCGGGCCGCCGGGTTGTCCTGGCCCGATAGTACCTGGGTGGCGATCACGGCGGCCTGGACTCGGCGTTCCACGCCGAGTTTGGCGAGCAGGCGGGAGATGTGGTTCTTGACGGTCTTCTCGGCGAGATAGAGCCGCTGGCCGATCTGCCGGTTGGTCAGGCCCTCGCCGACCAGGGCGAGGATTTCCCGCTCGCGGTCGGTGAGGTGCGGGCCGTCGGACGGCTGCTGAGCGGCCTCGCCGCGCAGTCTGGCCATCAGCCGGGTGGCGGCACCGGGGTCGAGCATGGACTGGCCGGAGGCCACGGTGCGGACCGCCGAGACGAGGTCGGTGCCGCTGATCTGCTTGAGGACGTAGCCGGCGGCGCCGGCCATGATCGAGTCGAGCAGCGCCTCCTCGTCGTCGAAGGACGTGAGGATCAGGCAGGCCAACTCGGGCATCCGGGACCGCAGTTCGCGGCAGACCGTCACGCCGTCGCCGTCGGGCAGCCGCATGTCCAGGACCGCGACGTCCGGCCTGAGCGCCGGCACGCGGGCGAGCGCCTGCGCCACGGTGGAGGCCTCGCCGACCACCGTGAAGCCGGGCTCCGCGTCCAGCAGGTCGTGCACGCCTCGTCGTACGACCTCGTGATCGTCCAGGAGGAACACCTTCACCGGGTCGCCCGCGCCCGCCGCCGCGTCGTCCGCCATCACCGCTCCGTGCTCATGGCCGTACAGATCTCATCGCAGTGTGCCGGATGCCGGGTGGGGCCAGTGGGGTCCGACGGCCCTATTGACGAGGGTCGTTGGGATGGTTCGTCGGGGCGTCGTGCGGGCGCCCCGTTCGGTTGTCGCGGTGGGCGCGACCGCTCCAGAACGGCTCCAACAGCGTCCAGGAGTGCTGCCAGGCCTGGTCGGCCCGGCGGTCCAGGGCATTCAGGCGGATGCCGAGCCCGGCGCCGAGGACAGCGACGAGGCTGCCGAGGGTGAACAGCCCCAGGCAGGCCGCGTCGGCGACGATCTCGGCGGTTTTGGGTGGGGGCGGCGCGAATCGGCTGGTGTCGTCGACCAGGATGCCGACGGTCGTACCAGGGGTGGTGCCACGCGGAACCGTGACGGTGCCCGTGTTGTTCGGGCCGCCGGGCCCGGCCCAGACGGCACCGGCCTCGTACCGCTTCTTGCCGGTGTCGCTGTCGGTCCGCCGCTGGGCCGGGGTGAGCACGACCGCCTGGACCCGGTGCAGGTGGGCGGCCCTCACGGAGACCCGGTGCCGGACGGTGGAGAAGTCGGCTGCCGCGGCGCCGGCGCTCCCGAGTACGGCCAGCCCGATGCCGAGCACGGTCAACAGCGCGGCGCGGCTGCGTGAGCGGTCGACCGGGCGGATCAACGGGTTGTGATCCTTCCCGAGCGCCTGCCGCAGGTGGCGGCGGAAGGACTGGACCCGACCGGCGGGCCCGGAAACGGCGGTCATGCCTGTACTCCTTCGTCAACGGTTCGGTGGGCGGAGCCCGCGGGTGCCCGGCGGGAAACGATCGCCGCTCGGCTGCCCCACCACTGTGCCCCCGGTCCTCGTCCGGGCCCAGGGACCGACGGAACCCACCGGTGGGCCAGTGGTCCCGACAGGGCGGGGACGCCGGCCGCGAGCGGGTGCGCTGCGCCGAACGCCAGCCGCCCCGCCCCGCCTCGCCCTGCCGGAGCCGAGCAGGACTGAAGGGGCAGAACACCGACACAGCCAAGAGGTTGGACCGGAAGGGCCGAGCCCGACGGGTCGTGTCAACGGCTTATCGACTCCCCAGAACGTCCAGCCCGGCGAGAGGCGGATGCCGGTCCTGGCCTTGCCGACGGCCTTGACGGTGGCGGGACGCCGCCTCTACGCCGAAACGGATCCGGTTGGCCACCCTCCTTCCGGGCCCGCCCTCGGCCAGCCCCGCCTTGCCCCACCGCGTGTCTCGGCCGCACCGCCCTCCGCCAAGCAGCGGGACCCGACCCGCCGTCATCCCTGGGGGCCTGTGTCTCGTTTTGACCCAGCCCTCGGGGATGCACCTCTCGAGTGCTGTGCCCGGACTCGTTTCGCCGGCCAGCGGGGTATATCTCCTCAGAAGATGGACCAACCGGTGACGGTGGTCAGGGTGTCGAGGGCGGTGATGCCGGCGATGGAGTTGCCGTGGTCGTCCAGTGCGGGGCCCCAGGTGCACAGGGTGCAGCGGCCGGGGATGACGGCGATGATGCCGCCGCCTACGCCGCTCTTGGCGGGCAGGCCCACGCGGTGGGCGAACTCGCCGGCGGCGTCGTAGGTGCCGCCGATCAGCATGACGGCGTTGACGCGCTTGGCCTCGCTGCGGGTGAGCAGGCGGGTGCTGTCCGCGCGCACGCCGTGCCGGGCCAGAAAGCCGGCGGCCAGGGCCAGGTCGCGGCAGTTCATGGCGAGGGAGCACTGCCAGAAGTAGTGGTCGAGAACGTCGGGGACGGGGTTGTCGAGCCGGCCGTGGTCGGCGAGCAGGTGGGCCAGGGCGGCGTTGCGGTGTCCGTGGCGGCTCTCGCTCCAGGCGACCTCGGCGTCGAAGTCGATGCGGGGGTTGCCGCTCTCCGCGCGCAGGAAGTCGCGCAGGGTGCCGCGGGCGTCCCCGGTCAGGGTCAGCAGCCGGTCGGTGACCACCAGTGCTCCGGCGTTGACGAACGGGTTTCGCGGGATCCCCTGCTCACGCTCGAGCTGTGCCAGGGAGTTGAACGCCGCGCCCGAGGGCTCTTTGCCCACCCGGCTCCACAGCGCCTCGCCGTCGGCAGCCAGTACCAGGGCGAGGGTGAACACTTTGGACAGCGACTGGATGGAGAACGGCACCTGCCAGTCCCCGGTCCCGCGCGGTGTCCGCGAGTCGGTGTCCGCGATCGCCAGGCCGAACCGGTGCGGGTCTACCGCGGCCAGCGCCGGGATGTAGCGGGCGACCCGCCCCTGCGCCAGCGCCGGCTGGACGGCGCGGGTGATGCGCTCGAACAGGTCTCGATCGTCCATGTCACCCCCATGGGCGGGACGCCGTTGTCCTGCCGGGGACCAGCATGCGCCGGGCCGCTGGATCGGGGAAGAGCGCCTGAACGGGGCGCGAGGCACTGCCGACCGCGCTATGGTGACGTTCAGGCACGATGCACAACCCGAAAGTGACGGTCCCTCGGATGCTGAAGCACCTCCCCCCAGCCCAGGAACCCACCGGCGCACCATCAACCGGCTCGGCAAGCTACTCCACCGAGGCGACGCCGCGCCCCATCGTCATCAAATGCATGGGCCGCCGCTACCGGGCCACCGGGGCCGATGGAACGCTGACCATCACCGACGTCACCGACATCACCCGACCCGTTCCCCTCGGCACTGCCCACCCGGACGGCGCCGGCACCTGGCAGGTTCGCACCGCACGCCGCAGCTGCCGCACCCCGGCACGAGACCTGCCGGACGCAATCGCCCTGCTGCACGAAATCGCCTGGCCGACCCGCACCCTGTGGCCGCAGGCGCCCAGCTGACGCGTCGGCATCGCGCTTGCTCCGCCGCGACGGGTGGACACCCCGAAGATGGGTCTGCCTATCGAAGGAGGTCACCGCCGTACTCGACGGGCGTATCGACATGCTGGCCAACAACGCCGGCCTGTACCGGGGCGATCGCCATCGCGGACCTGACCGACGGTCACCTCGGCGCCATGCTCGCGGTCAACAAGCGCGCCCAACGTCCTGGTCGGGGCCATCGCTCCGACTATGGCCGAGCGCGGCAGCGGAGTGATCGTCAACATCGGCTCATGGACGGCCCGGGCCAGCGGATCCTTCGCGGCCGTGTGCACCGCGACCAAGCCGGCCGACGAGCAGCTCACACGCGGCTGGGCCGCCGAGTACGGGCTCCACGGCGTGCGGGTGAACGCGGTCGCACCTGATGTCACCCTCGCTCCTGGCAACGAAGCCCACCGCGCGATTCCCGACGCGGTGACCGCTGCGACACCCGCCGGGGTGGTGATCCAACCCGATCGCGCGGTGGCATCCAGCAGTACGGGGCATCCTGGACGGCATCGTCCCCGGCTACGCCTTCCCCGACCCGTTCACGGTGCTGGACGTCACCACCGACTGCCGGCTGTTGGACCGGTTCTTCGCCGGCGCGGGCGCGTTTTTCCGAACAGCAGGGCCTAGTCTGAACCGACGTCACGAGGACCGCCCGGCTATAGGGTCCGCGACTGCATGCGCATCGCATCCTGCGGGAACGTCGAGAGTCGAGGCTGATGCGCACTGGCTGTGTCCGCTGTCAGTGCGCACTACGCCTCCCTGGCTGCGGTTCGCCAGTAACTGTCTGTGATGAGTGGCGGTCGAGCAGAAGTAGCAGGAGCTCGGCTTCTGCGAGGAGCTCACGGCCGGGAGCGGTGGCCGCGAGCGGGCTGGTTCTCCATGTGATCACGGGGAATCCTGTCGTCTTCTCGATGGCGTTGATCTGGTAGCGCAGGACGCTGTCGCGCAGCCCCAGTGCTTTGGCTGCCGCCGCAACGTGTGGCTGTCCGGGGAGTTGGATCAGATGGCGGAGTCGTTGAACGCAGTTCGGGGTGCGGTTGACGGCTGCCATGGTCGGCGAGAGCTGGATGTCGAGCGGTGCGAAAGGGTTGGAGTGCAGCCCCGGGGTGTTCCGGGGGATTTCGTACTTCTTGATCAGCTTGATGACTGGGTTCTTGTGGAGACCGAGCTCGCGTGCGATGTCTGGGGCGCTTCGGCCCTTGATGCGGTACTCGGTTTCGAGCCAGTCACGGTCGATAGTGCGTTCGAAGACACCGTTGGGACGACGCTGCGGGGTCGAAATTCCTGCTTCTCGGAGGGCTTGGCTGACCGTGCTGCCACTGCAGCCCGCGAGTCGGCCTATCTGAGCTGTCGTCATCTTCTGCTTGATGTAGCGATCGTGTAGCTGGTCGGGAGCGAGCGGGCCGACTCTCGGGACGCCCTTGCCTCTGGTGCGGCCGGTGGGTCGGCGGGCCGGCTTGGGTGAGGGCGTGATGGTGATGCCGAGGCTTTCGCAGTAGAGCCTGAAGTGGGTCGTGGTGAGACCGAGCTCTCGGACCAGGAGGGCTTCAGAGAAGCCCGCTGCCGCAAGGTGGGACGCAAGACCGTGATCGATGTTGTCGCTGTCGAATCCCGGCCAGGTGTCGACGGTGGCCCAGTCGTCCGGGGGTTCCCAGCGGACCGGCTCGTCGATCCCGAATCGCTCCAGATTGGCCTCGGCTTGGTCATGGAGGAAGTCTTTCAACGGTCGAGGCATGTGTAGCCGGAATCGGTGATGAGTCGTGATCTTGTCCTGGACGGATTCCGGAGAAGAGCCGAGGAGGAGGTCAAGAAGATGCCATCGGATGAGCCTCGTTCGGGCGGGCTCGGAGTCCCAACCGAGCTTGGTGGAGATGGTGTTGAGGGCTGGGAGGTCGAGTCGGATGGTGTCCTCTCGGAAGAGCCTGCGGCGGCGGGCGTAGTCGATGGGAGCCCCCTGTTCGTCAATCGCCCAAGCCAGTTGAGCGATCACGGAAGCCAGCACGTCCTGGGGGTAGGAGTCCAGCATCCTGCGCGCCTTGGCGTTGGGCTTGTGGTCCAGGAGCGCGGTGGCGGGGCCATAGTCCAGGCGGGTGCCGGGAAGCATGAGCAGGGTGCTGGCGGCTCGTCGGAACCTGTCAGCTGACCGGCCATTGGCCAGGGCGGGTGTAAGGAGGCGCATGGTCCAGGACGGCCAGAGCTTGTCGGGCAGCGAGGCAGCCCGCCGACGGATCTGGTCTTGGGTGAGGCTTCTCCAGTAGGGACGGGGTGCGGCAGTGCCGTAACGCACTCGTGCGATGAGGGTCAGGTCGGCATCGAGGCGAGCCAGGGCGTATCCGGAGAGGTGCGGGCTGGCTCGTCTCCAGGCGGTGGCGCGAGAGCTCGGACTGGAGCCGTCCTGAGCGGTGCTCAACTGGTCGCTGGTCTTGAGGATCCATTCGAACAGCTTCGGGTCGGCCGGTGTGGGACGTGGGTCGGCCAGGCGGGCCAGCGCCGTCCCGATGGCGATGCTGCGGACGTCGGTGGCGTCCTGGGCGTGAGTCTGGATCGGCATTGCGCCACCGGTCTCCTCCAGCACCTGGTGGACGACCCGCGGTGCTGAGCCGAGGTCGGTAGCAAGACCGGCAAGGGATCGCCAGCCCAGGGAGTACATGTCGTGCAACTGCGTTCGCGCCGAACCCGGTTGGGAGAAGCGGTCCTGGAGCAGAGCATCGACGTGCTGCTGAGCCTGAAGGACCAGGCCGGATGCCGGCAGAATTTGGGCAGGTGACTGGGCGAGCGAGAATCCGCAGGCGACGAGGACTCGGCGGCATCCTTCGGTGCGGTGCCGGCCTCGGGTGCAGTGCGCCGGTTTCGAGGGGCCGCCGACGCGGGTTCCCTGCGCGCGGACGAACTGCTCGCAGGCGGGGCATCGCTCCAGCAAGAGACGGCGGTGCCGCAGGCAGGCGAACGACCAAGGCTGGCGCCAGGCCAGCAGCCACCGGCCGCGGGTGTCGTCCAGGCAGGCCGGGCAGAACCGGCTGTGGGTGCCGTAGTACCGCCAGGTCGGAGGACGATTCATGCCGTCCTGGCCTGACTTGAAGGTGACCGTCAGCCCTTCATAGGGTTCCAACGTCATCGCGGCGAGCTCCTGTGGGCTCAGCCCGGTCACCTGGCTCAGGATCTCGCGTTCACTTCCGCTCAGGCGTTCGGTCATGCGTGAGGGGCGGGACCCCCGGAGCCCAACGAAGGCCATGAAGACGTGGGTGGTCACCCTCAGCCGCCGTGCGTATGCCTCCAGCCAACTGTCCAGTGCTTCTCCGGGCAGAGGAGGCACCCAGATCGGGATCCGCTGGTCGGTCCACTCCTTCATGCCGACTTCCTTCGACGCTGCGGCTTCGGCGCCGGGTGTGTGGTCAGAAGACCGGCTTCGATTGCTGCCTGGAGTTCCTTGCGGGCCTCCTCGGCAGCGGCGTCGTTCTTGACCTGGTTCATCAGGTCTATGTCGAGGCGCTCGCGACCGGATCGGATCGCGCGCAGGCAACCGCGGTTGATGAGTGCCATGAGTGAGGCAAAGTGTCCGGTGGAGCGGGCGTAGAGGTAGTCCGACAGGTCCCGGGCGAGCATCCCCGGGTACTTATCGGTCAGGACGAGCTTCTGCTCGATCGTCTTGAGCAGGGTCTGCCACTCAGTTCGCCCCTGATCGTGTTCGATCTGGAAGGGCGCCAGGGTCAGTGGGGTGGTGCGGCGCCCGAACTGGGCGAGCTCCGTCTGCTGGCCGGAGAATCCTTCACGCAGCACACCGCGATGTTGGACGCCGACGCCGACGTAAATCAGGGTGACGGGGAAGACGTTCGCCAGGTACTTCAACTGGTTGGCCATGCGGACCGAGTTGGAGTTCACCCCGGCGAGGAAGTGGATATCGTCGATGACGATCGCGGAGGTCCTCATGGACAGCACGGCGTCAACGGCCCGTTCGGCCAGTGTGTCGGCGTCTCCGGTGACAGGCAGGCCGTAAAAGCGGCAGATTGCCGCGTTCAGCCCCCGGATCCGGGTGTTGCCGCTCAGCGCGATGTAGATGATGGGGACTCTGCGGTGTCCGCTGGGTGTGGTCTCCCCACGCAGGGCCACTTGTTTGCGGAACAGAGCACGTCCGTAGGCCCGAACCGCCGTGCTCTTGCCGAGCCCCGGATAGGCGTCCACCAGGGCCGCCGGCTTGGTCTTGTCGCCGTCCTGCCGGTTCGACTCGACGATCTCCGCCAATCCATCGTGAAGGGAGAGGAGTTGGGGTGTTTCGATAGGGCCGATGTTGGCGTGCCATACCTCCCGGCCGTCGTTGTGCACCAGCAGCTCCCGGGGTGACAGGTCGGCGAGCTGGGCACGGGTGAGCTGCTCGGGCTGGATGCGGTCCGGTCCGTTGACCTCCTGCAGCCAGCCCGCCAACCGGGTGGGGGTGTACTGGCGGTCATCGCCCTCGAACGGCTCGATGCCAGCCTCCGTGCTCAACGGATGTCCCAGACGTCGGCGTAGTAGTCGTCCTCATCGATCTGGGCGGCGCCGTCGCCGGGGAGGGCAGCGTCGCACTCCCCGTCCTCGTCGTCGTCCCCGCCCAGATCCGCGTCGCCCGGCGCGACCAGGTGCAACTCCGGCGCGGTTTGCTGGTCTCTGCTCTCCACCGGGGCGTTCAGGGCAGCCAGGCGGCGCACAGAAGGAAGGTCGGCGACGGCGTCGGCCGGGGCGTCCTCAGTGACCAGATGCAGGCGTTCCTGCGAAAGTCGCACCGCCATCCGCCGCTCGGTGCGGTCTGCGGTCAGCCCCGTGCCCCAGCGTTCCAGCAACTCGATCAGGGCGCGCTTGGTGTCCGGGAACCGGTGTGTCTTGGCCGCGATTCGCCGCGCGTACTTCAACGCCTCCAGGCTGGCCGGCCCGTTCAAGGCCGGGGCGTGTTCCCAGTCCAGCCGATGCCATAGGTGCGGGGCTTTCGGGTCCTGGAAGTAGATCTTCCTGATGTCGGCGCGGTCCACCCCGACCGGCCACTTGCCGGCATGCTCGCCGCGGTGCGCGCTGATCTGGTTGCGGTAGTCGTTGAGCCCCGGGCCGTTGTAGCGCAGCCCGTTGACTTCCACCCCGTAGCGGTGGATGGGGCACCACTCCTCCTCCAGGAACTCGAACGCGAGCCCCGGCCGGGACGGGATCCGCAACGGTCCCGCCCTGGTCACCCCGTGTTCGAACATCTCCAGCGGGCTCAGCTTCAGACCCGGGACCTCCGGGATCGTCAGCCCTCGGTGGACCCGCCTGTGATAGATCAGCGTGATCCACTCGCGGATGATCGCCTCCAGCTCGTCCAGGAAGAAGTACGCCTCCTCCTCGACCTTCTCCCCCCGACTGTGCACGTCCGGGCCCTTGTAGCCGGGCAGTGCCGCCAGCAGGCCCTGGTTGAGCGTTTTGAACCACCGCTCCACCGGCTTGTCGGTGGGCGTATACGGACGCGCCGGCTGCAGAGAGATGTCGAGTTTCGCGCAGACGCTCGCGATGTGGTTCGAGACGTAGACCTTGCCGTGGTCGTAGATGATCGTCTCCGCGGCGACAGGCGGCAGCAGCGGTTGGCCGTGGGCGTCCACCAGCTTTTCAGCGTCCAACACCACGGTGGATGGGACGCCGCAGTACGGAAGCGGCTCGCCCCGGTCGTCCGGCACTTCGCGGGGGCGGATCGTCTCGAACAGGACGCCGGCCACATCCGTCGACTTCGTCGACACCGGTGTCAGCCGCAGTCCGGTGATCACCTTGCTGTAGAGGTCCATGGCGATGGTGAGCTCGCACCGCACCCACCTGCAGGTCACCGGCTCCATCGCGAAGACGTCCAGGCTGTTGGTGTCCAGCACGACGTACTCACCAGGACGCGTCGCGCGCAGCCTGCCGTAGACCCCCTGCGGGCTGTTCGCGATCGACCGCTTGCCCTTCGTGCTTCCCTCGAACGCGTTCGTCCCTCGGCCCAGCTCGCGCAGCAGGGCATAGCCGGTTGACTGCTTCGGGATCCGCACCGCATCGCGACCGTACTCCTTGGCCAGACGCTCCTCGATCTCCATCAGCACCAGACCCCGCACCGGGCGGCTGGACTTCTCGTATCCCTTGATCACCGATCGCGCCATCTCCACCCAGCGCGGATCCGCCCGGTCCAGGACGCCTCGGGCCTGACGCTTGCTCACCAACCCCGCCGGGCCGGCTTCCTCGACCTTGGATACCCAACGGCGCACCGTCGCCGGGTCGACTCCCAGCTCTGCGGCCTTCGCCCGGTACCGGTGCATCAACGGCACCCCCGGGGCGTAGTCCGGCCGCGGCTCGCCTTCCAACGCCAGTTCGGCAGAACCCAACTGATAACCGCAGCGGACCTCCTGGACATGCCGGAACCGGACAGTGAGCGCATCGTCCTCAGCGCCGCTGAGACCACTCAGCAGCACTGCGGCCGCCGGCTCTGCAGGCGGAGCCTCCACCAGGAACTCAGTCGAGGGATCGGCCAGCAGTACCGAGAGGTCGACCTGCCGCCACGAGGGGCGGCCGTGGGCCGACGACTGCTGCAGCAGGACCCGGCGGCCCTCGATCTCCGCGATGGTGAACTGCTCGCCGTCGTAGGTCAACGGCAGCCCCGGTCGAAGAGTCGTCGTCCACGTACTCACGCGGACCTCCGCAGAACCCAGTCGCCGCTCAGGGGGCGGGACAGATCAGTAGTCAGGCGACCGGACCACACCAGTGCCAACAGTGCAGGACGCGCCTCGTGATCCGGCCGTCCGGCCGCCAGCCGACGCTCGGCGACCCCGAGCCGGTCTCCGTCCCGCACGCACTCCCATGCGCGCTCGATGTCGGCCTCCGGGACCAGCCCTGGACGGCGGTAGGCCGCGAGGAATCGGACGTTCTCCAGCAGCACCCGATCCGCTCCGGACCAGATCTCGTACTCCCAGCCGTGCCGCCCGACCAGTTCACCCGGCCAGGCCAAGGCTTCCGCGATCTTCGGATCTGCGGCCCGGTCAGCAGGTTTGACGTTCACCACCCGCACCACGCCCGAGTCCATGACCAGCAGGAAGTCGGGCACGTGCCGACGTACCCGGCCACCGACCCGGGCCGTCAGATGGCAAGGCTGGGCGTAGATTCCACGCACTGCAGGATCCATGTCGGCCAGGAGAAGTCGCGCGAGCTCCAGACGGCTCTCATAGACCACTGGGCCGGCCATCGTCGCCGATGCGTAGCGCCCCGAGTAGTGCGTCTGGCCATGGACGGAGCGGAACTTCCTCCACGGCACAGACCAGGTGAAATCCGCTAACCGCAGGTCTCCGAAAGGGACCTTCCGCACCGATGCGTCGTCGTACCGGATCGACGCGATCGGCTGTTCGTACTTCCCGCGGACTCGGGCTGGACTCTGAACGATCATAGGAGGGACCTTAGTTACCGTCCGGAGTCGATGCGCAGCGAATCCTGGAATTGCGTATTCACTGCGCATCTCACGTATCCATTGCGCATTCATCCGTGGAACCTAGACCGGCACGCGCCAGTGGTGGCCGGAGAGTTGGGCGGCCCACATCCGGGCGTAGCGGCCGTCGGCGTCGGCGAGCAGTTCGGTGTGGGTGCCGAGTTGGGCGACGCGGCCGTCGTCGATCACCGCGATCTGGTCGGCTCCGACGACGGTGGACAGCCGGTGGGCGATCACGAGGACGGTCCTGCCGGCCACCAGGTTGTCGATGGCCTGCTGCACCACCACTTCGGACTCGGTGTCCAGGGCCGCCGTCGGCTCGTCGAGCAGGACGATCGGTGCGTCCTTGACGACGAGAGCTTCGACTGGCTGATCGCCTTTGCCGACCGCGGCCTGCGCGCGCGGTGGGATCGCTGCCGAGGTGCCGACACGAGGCCAACCAAACGTGTGGCGCGACGACTTGGTCGCCCAACGGGCGTGCGAAGACCGGGAGCGCCTCGACCGCTCGTCCGGCTCCTGGCCTCCCGCGCGCGGTGGCCTTCACGTCGACGCGCGATCTGCCGCTGTGCGCCGGAGCTCTGCGGCGAACTCCGGCGTCCAGCCGATCGCCTGGCAGATCAGGCTTGGCCGGGCTTGACGACCGCGTCGACGAATTCACCGACGGCTCCGAGTGTGGCTTCGAGTTGTTCGATGTGCGGGAAGTGGCCGGCGCCCGCCACCGGGACGAAGTGGCCGCCCGGGAGTGCGTCGGCCCAGTCCCGTCCGTAACCGGCCGGGGCGATGCCGTCCTGCTCGCCCCAGACGACCAACGCCGGCACGGTGACGCGGTGCAGGCGGCGACGCAGCTTCGGGTCGTGCGTGAAGGCGTGGCCGGCGTAGGTCGCCAAGGCCTGCTGGTTGCCGGCCATGACGGCGCGCTGGTCCTCGGTGAAGGAGGCGAAGTCCGGGCGGAACGCCTCGTTCGCGAAGGACAGTTTGCCGATCTCCCCGGGGGCGACGGTGCGGACGTCCAGGACCTGCTCCTCCCCCTTGGCGCGGATGCCGACCGCGTTCAGCAGGACGAGGCACCCGATCCGGCCGCGGGTGTCGCGCAGAGCCATCTCCGCCGCGATCCAGCCACCCAGGGAACTGCCCATCACCATGACGCCGGTCAGGTCGAGTTCGTCGAGCAGGTCGAGGTAGGCCTCGGCGAGATCGGCGACCGTGTCGAACCCGTCCGGCCGCGGCGTGCCGTCGAAGCCGGGGTGGGTCGGGGCGATCCCGTAGACGTGCCCGGAGAGCGCGGTCGCGATACCGGCCATCGTGCGCGGTCCGGCTCCGCCGTGCAGGTACAGGACTGCGCTGCCGTCGGCGTTGACTCCGAACTCCTGGATGGCGATCGACATCCCGGTGGGGAGAGTGATGAGGCGTGAGGTGTTGGTGGGTTTAGGGGTGCTCATGATGCGGACTCCCTGTCGCGACTTCGTGAGAGCTGACTCTCATGAGAGTAGGCGGGTACGATTCCTCATGCAAGTCCACTCTCATCATGGGAGTATTGGCGCATGTTCTCGTCGGTCTCGGGGCAGCGGTGCGCGGAGCGGAGCTTGGTGCTGTCCGGGCGCTTCGCGCGACCGAGACATGGCCGGGATCCTCCGTTGCGGCCGTGGTCCCGGAACCGGAGGATCGGTGGGGTGAGGGCTTGGCCGATCAAGGCCACGCGGACGCCGCCGCCACGATGCGATGAGGTGCGATGAACGGCGACCGATCTGACGCCGGCGGGGCGTTCCGTCTGGATTCCACGATTCCCGGCGGTGTTCCCCGGGCATTCGACGTCTTCCTGGGCGACTGGCGGACGCACGTCGGTGACGGCTTCCCGATGCCGGGCTTCACCTCCGCAACGATGGCGGACTTCCGCGTCAGCGCACGCGCGGCCAGGGTCGGCGATGTGGCGATCACCGACATGATGGGCGCCTCGGCCCTGCGGACCGCGGGTGCCCTGCCCGAAGCCGAGGACCAGGTGCGGCTGTACGCGGTGTACCGCGGTGCGTGGACGCTCGGCGACTCACCCCGCCACAGTTCCCATACGGTCGTGGCCGGGCCGGCGAAGGCCGTGGCCCTGGGCCGCTTCGACGACGTGGAACCCCGACTTGCCCCCGCGCTCACCCAGGCCGCCAAGGACATCGCCGACAGTCTGCTCGCCGATCCCGGACTGTCCGCGGCGATGCTGGCGGGACGGCTCAACGTCTCCGTGCGCACGTTGCACCGAGCCTTCGCGACGACGCAGGAGTCCGTGACCGCCTACATCCGCCGCCGACGACTCGAGGAGGCCCGGCTCGCCCTCTCCTCGCAGCCCGGCAGGCCGGCCATCTCGGAAATCGCCGCCCACTGGCAGTTCGCCGACAGCAGCCACTTCTCCCGCGCGTTCAAGAGGCAGTACGGACAGGCGCCCACCGACTACGTCCGTTCCGGCGCTCGGCTGTGCGGGCACACCGGCCGGCATGGCACGGGTGCAGGGAGATCGGCTGAGCCGGGAGGGCCTCGGCCTGCTGTGTGACATCGCGGGCCCCTGCTCGGACGGTGCACCTGTCGAGGATCAGGTGATCGCGACGCCATTCACGCCCCCACGCTGTGAGAGTATGCTCTCATGAGGGAAGAGGGCTCGCGTCAGTCGGGCGCGGATCTTCCCGGCGAGAGGCCGGGGCCTGCGGGTCACACGGGCGGGAGGAACATGGAGACGCCGGCAGTGGGTGGTCGCGCCAACCAGAAGTGGCGCACGCGGACCGCGATCGTCCAGGCGGCGGCAGAGCTGGCCGGTACGGGCGGTGAGGTCACCATGCCGGAGGTGGCGAAGGCCGCCCGGGTGTCCGAAGCCACGGCCTACCGCTACTTCCCCGACCTCGCCAGCCTGCTGGCCGAGGCCATCGCCGACCAGCTGCCCCTGCCCGAGCAGGCGCTGGCGCACGTTGGGGAGAGTGTGGACGTCGTGGAGCGGGTCGCTGCCGCGACCGACTACCTGATGCGTCACATCCTGGCGCGTCAGGGTGCGGTCCGCGCCATGATCGCCGCCACCGTCGTCCGCCCGGGGGAGGTCGCTACCCGCCCCGGCCTGCGGTTCGGCCTTATCGACCAGGCGCTGGCGCCTCTCGCGGCGCACCCGCAGGGGTTGGACGCTCGGGCGCTGGCGCAGCTCAAGCGCGACCTCTCCGTGGTGATGAGCGCAGAGGCGCTCTTCACGCTGACCGACCTGGTGGGTCTCGATCCCGAGGCGGCGGTCGCCAGCGCCGTGCACACGGCCACGGTCCTTGCCCGGGCCGCTGTCGTGAACGGCGGCGGGGTTCAGGGCTGACGCCTTCGGCTCTTCGGGGAGCCTGCGGCGACCGGACCGTAGCCGGCCGTGGCCGACGCTCAGACGTCGGTGGCGACCTCTGTCGCGTAGCGGCCCATGACCGCGGCCACGGAATCCGGAGTCATCTGCCGGCCGCCACTGATCATGTCGCGCAGGTCCCGGAAGTACTGCACGTACAGGTCCGGCGTGAACGTGTTGAGCATGACGAGTGGCTCGTCTCCCAGGTTGGCGAAGGTGTGCGGGGCTCCAGGGGGCACCATGACCAGCGTCCCCGGGGAGGCGTCGTGCGTGGTGTCGCCGACGGTGAAACGGGCTGTGCCCGAGATGATGTAGAACCCCTCGTCGTGCTGGGCGTGCCGGTGCTGGGGCGGCCCGTCCGTGTGCGGCGGGATGGTGATCTCCGCGATCCCGAGGCGGTGCGCGGTGGTCGCGCCGCTTTCGAGGACGCGGATGCGGGCGGTTCCGAGGTCGATCACTTCGCCGCCACCAGGGCCGACGACGGAGACATCGTTCATGGCTCACTCCTTCACGGATACCGGCGAGTTCGCCGGTATGCAGCCAGTTCATGATGAGAGTACACTCTCATGACGGGAGCTTGGTTGCTAGAGCTCACTGCCGAGGCACCGGTGGTCAGGTCGTTCGCGGAGCGCATCCCCCTCGGCAGGGTCGCGTGCCCCGAGGAGATCGCCTCCGTGGTCAGCTTCCTCGCCGGTCCGGAGGCCGGCTATGTGACCGGTGTTCAACTCCCCGTCGACGGCGGCCTCAGCGCCGCCACCGGACAGCCGCGCATCGCTCCATGAGCCTCCTACCGCATGCGGTGACCGTGTGGCCCCCGACGGGCCCCGCAGAACCTCGCCTCCTTCCGGGCAGCACTGGCCGACGGGCCGGACGGCGAGTCGCGCCGCGCCCGCCTGCGGGAACTCCAGCACACCCAGCGCACCGAATGGCAGCACCACGACATCGAACTCGGCTACGGCTACGGCTACGAGAGCGGTGCCCTTCTCACCGACGGCACCCCGCCCCGCCGACGCGACCCGGCGGGACTCGACCACACGCCCAGCGCACGGCCGGGCGAGCGCGCACCGCACGCCTGGTTCGACCGCGACGGGGTGCGCGCCAGCACCCACCAACTTCAGTCGGGCCGTTGCCTCGACGACCCGTCCGGCCAGGTCGCGCAACTCCAGATCTGGGACTGCAACTTCGGGGGGAATGCGAACCAGCACTGGGACATCGTCGGCTACGACGGGACGATGTAGAGCCCCGAACGACCGTCCGCAGCGGAAGAGCGGCACAGCGGCGGACGCTGCTGTCCCGGGCGCCCGAGGACGCGTGGTCAGCGGTCCTCGGGCGCCCGGGGTGTGGGAAGGAATTTGCCGAACCGGCAAGGGGGGCTGACCTTCCGGCCGGATCGCGCGCATGATCGGCAGCGGGGCGTACGGAACAGGGCCGATCCACCCGCTCCAGCCGTCCCGGAACACATCGGCCCCACGTTCTCGGAGAAGACGCATGCTGCAGCACGACACAGAGCTTTCACACCGGCTGGTCCCCTCGCCGGGCGGACGGATCCACCTGGCGGAGCAGGGAACCGGGCCGCTGGTGCTCCTGGTCCACGGCTTCCCCGAGTCCTGGTACTCCTGGCGCCATCAGCTGCGCGCACTTGCCGAGGCGGGCTACCGCGCGGTGGCCGTCGACGTACGCGGCTACGGCCGCTCCTCCAAGCCGACCGCGACCGACGCCTACCGGATGCTCGACCTCGTGGAGGACAACGTCGCCGTCGTCCGGGCCCTGGGCGAGGAGACAGCCGTGGTCGTCGGCCACGACTGGGGTGCGACCATCGCCGCGCACAGTGCCCTGCTGCGCCCGGAGGTGTTCCGCGCGGTCGGGATGCTGAGCGTTCCCTACACGCCGCCCGGTGGGCCACGCCCCGGCGACGTCCTCGCCGCGATGGGCGGGAACGAGGAGTTCTACGTCTCGTACTTCCAGCAGCCCGGCCGCGCCGAGGCCGAGATCGAACCCGACGTGCGCGGCTGGCTCGCAGGCTTCTACGCGGCCCTGTCCGCCGACACCATGCCCGAACCCGGCGCCCCCGACCCGCACTTCGTCAGCCGCGGCGGGACCCTGCGCGACCGGTTCCCCACCGGTCGGCTGCCCGGCTGGCTCGGCGAGCGGGACCTCGACGTCTACGCCGCGGAGTTCGAGCGCACCGGCCTGACCGGAGCGCTCAACCGCTACCGGAACATGGACCGCGACTGGGAGGACCTCGCCGACCTCGCCGGCGCCCCGATCACCCAGCCCTCCCTGTTCGTCGGCGGCAGCCTGGACGCCTCCACGACCTGGCTGGCCGACGCGATCGCGGCGTTCCCGGCCACGTTGCCGGGCCTGGTTTCCTCCCATCTCCTCGACGGCTGCGGCCACTGGATCCAGCAGGAACGCCCGGAGGACCTCAACCGTCTCCTCGTCCATTGGCTCCACGCCCTGCCCGCCTGAGCTTGACTCTGAAGCTTCTATAGATCGTCAAGCTGTAGGAGACGGACCGGGTATGCCGCTGGATGCGCTGGTCAGGTGGTGGTAGACCTCGCGCGCGACGAAGCGCTTGAGGCACCTGAAGATGTCCTTCGTTTTGAGTCCTTCGAGGGTGCGCCGGGCGACGACCTCCTCCATCAGGGGGTCGAGCCCGGAGGTGGGCTCGTCCAGGAGGAGCAGTTCGGCGTCCGAGGCGAGCGCCGCGACCAGGGCCACCTTCTGACGGTTCCCCTTGGAGTAGGCCCGGCCCTTCTTCGTGGGGTCCAGTTCGAAGCGCTCCAGGAGGTCGGCCCGGCGGCTGGGGTCCAGTCCGCCGCGCAGCCGCCCGAGCAGGTCGATGACCTCTCCTCCGGTGAGGTTCGGCCAGAGCGTCACGTCCCCCGGCACGTAGGCGAGGCGACGGTGCAGGGTGACGCTGTCGCGCCACGGGTCCCCGTCCAGGAGTCGGACGGTGCCGGCGTCCGCCCGTACGAGGCCGAGCAGGATGCGGATGGTGGTCGACTTGCCGGAGCCGTTGGGCCCCAGGAAGCCGTGCACCTCCCCGGGGGCGACGGTGAGGTCGAGCCCGTCGAGGGCCCGGGCTCGGCCGAAGGCCTTCACCAGGCCGGACACTTCGATCACTGATGTCATGGGGGGGCGAGCCCTCCGTTCGGATGTGGTCGTGGTGGGCCGATCGAGGAGCGGCCGCCGTGCCGGTGCCCGGGCGCACGCCGGTTGGCGGGTCAGGGCCGGGCGGGCGGCGCGAACTCGCACGGCACGGTTCGGTGCAGGCCCAGCAGTCGCAGCACCTTCGCGGGCTGTCGGGAGACGCCGCGCAGAAGCAGCCGGGTGCCCGCTGCCAGGCGCCGGTTCACCTGCAGGAAGGCGTTCGCCCCCGAGCTGTCGCAGAAGCCGACCGCGGAAAGGTCGAGCACGAGCTCGTGATCGCCTTCGCCTGCCAGGCCCAGCAGCGACGGGATCAGCTCGGATGCGGTGAGCACGTCCAGTTCGCCGTGCAGCCGTACCACCGTGGTGCGGGCCTGCGGATCGCGGGTGACCGAGTGGATCAAGCCGCCCGTGACTGGGGCGGGTGCGGTCATGACCGCCTCTGCCGTTGTGCTCACCACAACCTCCTGGAAGTCTCGTCGTCCCTGGCGGCCTGCCCGGCCGTGCGGTCGCCCTCGGGGCGGGCGGTCTCGTGCCGCACCGAAGCCAATCAAGTGCCGGGCGGTACGCGGCAGATCCGTTCGGGCCCGGGTGGGCGGGCCAGTGGTCCCTGTATCGAGATGTTCGGCAGGCCGGGTGCATCCCGTCGGGACGGCCCATCGATCGGCCGCGCCGGTTCGTGCCCTGGCCTGGGGCCTTACGGGACCGGAGACGGGGCAGGGCCGGACTGTCGGTGGAGGGCTTCTGCGACAATCGACCGGCCGGTAACCAGGACGGAAGGAGGCTCGCGTGGGCGGGGACGGGGTGCGGTCGCGGATTCCGCAGCTGCGGCTGGACGAGTTGCTGGAGGAGCTCCAGGCGCGGATCGACGCGGCCCGGGGCACCCGGGACCGGGTGCACAGCCTGCTGGAGGCGGTGCTTTCGGTCGGCCGCGAGCTGGACCTGACCCAGGTGCTGCGGCGGATCGTGGAGGCCGCGGCGGTGCTGGTGGACGCGAAGTACGCGGCGCTCGGCGTGATCGGGCCGGACGGCGAGACGCTCTCCGCCTTCCTGACCGTGGGCCTGTCGGAGGAGGAGATCGCGAAGATCGGCTCCTACCCGACGGGCCGGGGAATTCTCGGCGAGCTGATCCGCAACCCCGAGTCACTGCGGCTGGGGAACCTCTCCGAGCACCCCGCGTCGTACGGCTGCCCGGTGCACCACCCGGTGATGCGAACCTTCCTCGGCGTGCCGGTACGGGTGCGCGACGAGGTCTTCGGCAATCTCTACCTGACGGACAAGCGGGGCGGCGAGGAGTTCGACGCCGACGACGAGTCCGTGATCGCCACTCTGGCGGTCGCGGCCGGCGTGGCAATCGACAACGCCCGGCTGTACGAGGAAGCCCAGCGCCAGCAGCGCTGGCTGAGCGCGAGCGCGGAGATCACCCGCGCCCTGCTGTCCGGGGGGTCCCGCTCGGAGGTGCTGGAGCTGATCGCGCAGCGGGCCCGGGAGATCACCGGCGCCGACCTCGCCGATGTCTCCGTGCCGCTGGCCGGGACGGACGCCGTGCGGGTGGAGCTGGCTCTCGGTGGGGACGCGGTCGGCCGGACGGGCCTGGTCGTGCCGTTGGCGGGGTCCTTGTCGGGTGAAGCCTGCGCTTCAGGCGTGCCGGTGACCACGGCGGATCTGGCCGGTGAGCCGCGGCTGTCGGCGGGGGCGGGCCGGTTCGAGGGGCTCGGTGCGGCGGTCGCGGTCCCTCTGGGCCGGGCCGAGGGGCAGATCGACGGTGTGCTGCTGCTGGCCAGGGAGACCGGCGCGCCCGAGTTCACCGACCGCGAGATCGGCCCGCTGCTGGGCTTCGCCGACCAGGCCGCGCTGGCCCTGGAGCTGGCGGAACGCCGCCGGGACGCCGAGCAGCTGGCGATGCTGGAAGACCGTGACCGGATCGCCCGCGACCTGCACGACCTGGCCATCCAGCGGTTGTTCGCGACCGGGATGACGCTGCAGAGCGCCGCCCGCTTCATCGAGCACCAGGGCGCGTCGGACCGGGTGCTCCGTGCGGTCGGGGACCTGGACGAGACGATCAAGATCATCAGGTCGACGATCTTCGGGCTCCGCGCTCGTGAGGAGCGCTCCGGCCAGGGCCTGCGGGCCAGGGCCATGCGGGCCGTCGAGCAGGCGCAGGCGGTCCTGGGCTTCCCGCCCCGGCTGAGCATGGAGGGTCTGCTGGACACCGACGTGCCGGCGGAGATCGCGGAACACGTCGTGGCCGTCCTGGGGGAGGCGCTGAGCAATGCGGCCCGGCACGCGAAGGCGGACCGGGTGGAGGTCGTGCTGGGCGCTACGGGGCAGCAGGTCGTGCTGACGGTGCAGGACAACGGTGTCGGCGTTCCCGATCAGGGGCGGCGCAGCGGCCTGCGCAACCTCGCCGAGCGAGCGGAAGGGCTCGGGGGCGTGTTCGAGCTGATCAGCCCTGCGGAGGGCGGTACTCGACTGACCTGGTCCGCCCCGTTGCGGTGAGGCGGGCCGGCCGGGGCCGCGGGCCGGTCACACCTCGCACGCGGGTGAAGCGGGCAGGGAACGCCCGGACACCAGTTCCGGACGGATCCGGATGGTCACCCAGTCGGCCGTACTCAGGGGGGCGGGAACGGGATGGCTCGCCGCGATGTCGGATGTGACGCCGGCCCGGCCGAGGACAGTGACGCTCCATCCGCTGCCGTCGGTCTCGCTCAGCTCGCTCGCCTCGAAGGCGACGACTGCGTCGGTGACGGCGCGGGCGATCTCGGAGCCGGCGTTCGTGTGGAGCAGGACGCTGCCGTCGGCCGCGATCCGGTACCGGACCGGCATCACGGCGGGTAGGGCGCCGACGGTGTAGACCAGGCGGCCGACGGCTGTCCCGCCTAGCAGTCTCAGGCACTGCGACTCGTCGAGTGGAGTGAATTCGGCTGTCATGGCATCCATGCTCGGCGGAGGCCGGTCGGCCTGCGAGGGTCCGATGGTCCCTCGCAGGACTTCTGGCGGTCCTGCTGTGCGGGGGCCTGTCGGCCCAGGGGCATCCCCCGGGATCAGACGGCCGTGCGGGCTCCCGCCTGGTCGCGTCCAGACAGTACCTGGGTGGCGATGATGGCCGCCTGGACTCGGCGTTCCACGCCGAGTTTGGCGAGCAGGCGGGAGATGTGGTTCTTGACGGTCTTCTCGGCGAGATAGAGCCGCTGGCCGATCTGCCGGTTGGTCAGGCCCTCGCCGACCAGGGCGAGGATTTCCCGCTCGCGGTCGGTGAGGTGCGGGCCGTCGGACGGCTGCTGAGCGGCCTCGCCGCGCAGTCTGGCCATCAGCCGGGTGGCGGCACCGGGGTCGAGCATGGACTGGCCGGAGGCCACGGTGCGAACCGCGGAGACGAGGTCGGTGCCGCTGATCTGCTTGAGGACGTAGCCGGCGGCGCCGGCCATGATCGAGTCGAGCAGCGCCTCCTCGTCGTCGAAGGACGTGAGGATCAGGCAGGCCAACTCGGGCATCCGGGACCGCAGTTCGCGGCAGACCGTCACGCCGTCGCCGTCGGGCAGCCGCATGTCCAGGACCGCGACGTCCGGCCTGAGCGCCGGCACGCGGGCGAGCGCCTGCGCCACGGTGGAGGCCTCGCCGACCACCGTGAAGCCGGGCTCCGCGTCCAGCAGGTCGTGCACGCCTCGTCGTACGACCTCGTGGTCGTCCAGGAGGAACACCTTCACCGGGTCGCCCGCGCCCGCCGCCGTGTTGTCCGCCATCACCGCTCCGTGCTCGATGCCTGTCCCCAGTGGCAGGTCATGCAGATCTCGTCGCAGTCTGCCGGATGCCGGGCGGAGTCGATAGGGCCGGAGGGCCCTAATCGTGAGGGGTGTCGGGACGGTTGGCCGGGCCGCCGTGTGCGCGGGTCGGCCGCTCGCGTGCCGGGCTCCGTCAGGCTACGGCGGTCGGCGCGGCGGTGGGCTCCGGTACCAGCCGATCTGTCGGTGGTACGGGCATGCGGCGCGGAGTGGGGAAGCCTACGGGGCCGTACCCGACCCTCAGCAGCATCTGAGGTGCGCCGCGATGCGGGAGGGATCGGGCCAGCCGGTTGCGCAGGTCGGGCCATTCCATGGGCTGGTGGAGCATCGACGCGTGCAGCCCGTGGAGGATGAGGATCAGCAGGGCGTGCTGCAGGGCCTGGCCCGCACGCAACCAGTCGGCGGGCCGGTCACTCCGGGTGGCGAGCATGAGGAGGTGCGGGTCGGATTCGTGCGGTCATGGGATCGTCTCCTTCAGAGGGGCCGAAGTGGCTGGGCGTGGTCGGCACGGTCAGCCCGTCCGGTTGTCACGCGAGACCCGGCCGCTCCACACGGGCTCCAGCAGTGCCCAGGAGTGTTGCCATGCCAGGTCGGCCCGGCGGTCCAGGACGTCCAAGCGGATGCCGAGACCGGCGACGACGAGGACGCCGAGGCCTCCGAGGATGAACAGTCCGAGGCAGGCCGCCTTGGCGGCGACGGTGGCCGATCCGGGCGGGGGAGACACGGATCGGCCGGTGTCGTCGACCCGTATGCCGACGGTCGAACCGGGGGCCGTGCCGCCCGGCACCGGGACGGCGCCCGTGGTGCGCTGCCCGGCGGGGTAGGCCCAGGCGGCATCAGCCTCGTACCGCCACCCGCCGCTGCCGGCGCCGGACTGTCGCCGCGCCGGAGTGAGCACGACCGCCTGGACCTGGTGGAGGGTGGCGGCCGTCACCGAGGCCTGGTGCCGGACAACGGCGAAGTCGACCGCCGCCGCGCCCGTGCCGCCGAGCACGGCAAGTCCGATGCCGAGGACGGCCAGCACCAGGGCCCGGCTGCGCGAGCGGTCGATCGGGCGGACCATCGGATTCCGGTCCTTTCCGAGCGCCTGCCGCAGATGGTGGCGGAAAGGCGGCACCGGGTCGGCTTGCTCGGGTGCGGTGGTCACTTCCGGTACTCCTTCGTGGACGGTCTGGCAGATGGCGGCGTCCGGAGGGCGCTCGATCTCAGGGGTGGGGGATGACCGCTACCGGGGTGGTGGAGTGGTGCAGCACGGCGTGCGCGACGGGCCCGAGCAGCGCGCCGACGTGATGACGGCGCTCGCGCCGGCCGATGACGACCAGCTCGGCACCGGCGGCGGCGTCCAGGACGGCCCTCGCCGCGCCCCCGAGCCGGATGTCCTCGACGACGGTTACGCCAGGGTGCCTTGCGCGTGGGCCCGCGAGGTGCCCGGACAACAGGGCCGACTCCGTGCTCTTCTGTGCCGGGAGATCCACGGGTGGCAGGACGACTCCTCCGAAGGCCCAGGCCGGGACCGGGTCCCAGCCGTGGACGGCGCGCAGGGTGGCGCCGTGGCGTTCCGCCTCCGTGAAGGCGAAGTCCAGGACGGCTTCGCCCGGTTGGCGCGAGTCGATCCCGACCACGATTTCGCCCGTGCCACGGGCGAAATCGTGGTCGGGAGACTTTCCGCGGACGAGGACCGTGGGGACCGTGGCGCGGGCGGCGACCGCGAGGGAGACCGAGCCGACCAGCAGGCCGGCGAAGCCCCCGAGCCCTCGGGAGCCGAGGACCAGCATCTCCTGCCCCCGTGCTTCGGCGATCAGGCCGTCGACCGGGTCGTCGGGCCGCACGGCAACCTCCACCGCCAGACCCGGGTGGGCGAGGCGGATGCGGTCGGCGACGCGGGCGAGGGCGTCGAGCGCGGCCGGCCTGAGGTCACCGGGGTTCGACCGGTCCACGTTCTCGCCGCTCAGCCAGGGCCAGACGTGGAGAAGGCACAGTGCCGATCCGAGTCTCTGAGCCTCCTGCGCAGCCCATACGGCGGCGGCCTCGCTCTGCGGTGAGCCGTCGAGTCCCACCATGACCTGTCGTGTCGTCACGACCGCTCCTCACTTGTCGCTTTGGGCCGGGGCCGGGTGCCGACCGGCTGTGCGCAAATCTCCCGTCGGGCCGAGCGGGAGCCAAGGGACTGACGGGACCCGGTGGTGGGCCGGTGGTCCCTGCGGGACGCGGCGGGCGGTGCGTCGCGCGCCGGTGCGCGCCGTGACTCCTCGGGACCATCGGGCGGGGGAGGCAGGGACCGCTGGGACGGGAGAACGGGACTGTCGGCCCATGGGATGTGCCGCCCGCCGATCCGAAGATCTTTCTCGGCGGGTCGCGGCGAAGGCCGGGCCCATCCGCACGGTTTCAGCACTTGGCAAAGGAGCCTCCGATGTCCGTACACGACCGCGGAAAACCACCGGCGAGCACAGCTGGGGACGGATCGCGAGGCAGGAGCGGCACGTTCGGGCTTCCAGCCGCGACCGCGCTGGTGGTCGGCAGCATCATCGGTACCGGCGTGTTCGCGCTGCCGTCGGCGCTCGCACCGTACGGGCCGATCGCGCTGGTGGCGTTCGTCCTGGTGACCGTCGGGGCGCTGGCGCTCGCGGTGACCTTCGGGCGGCTGTCGGAGCGGGTGCCGGGCAGTGGCGGGCCGTACGTCTACGCCCGCGAGGCGTTCGGCGAGTTCGCCGGGTTCCTCACCGCATGGTCGTACTGGATCACGGCCTGGGCCGGGAACGCGGCCATCGTGGTGGCCTGGGTCGGCTACGTCGAGGTGTTCGTCAACAAGGGCCACCACACCGGGGCCTCGATTGCGATAGCGCTGGTGGGCCTGTGGCTGCCCGCCATCGTGAACCTGACCGGTGTGCGCAGCATCGGGGCGTTCCAGGTGGTCACCACGGTGCTCAAGTTCCTGCCGCTGGCGTTCATGGCCACGGCCGGCCTGCTGTTCGTGAAGTCCGGCAACTTCGGGGCCTTCAACGCGAGTGGCGGCTCGGCGCTGGGCGCCGTCTCGGCGGCCGGGGCGATCGCGCTGTTCAGCTACATCGGCCTGGAGACCGCCTCGGTGGCGGCCGGGCGGGTGAGGGATCCGGAGCGCAACGTGCCTCGGGCGACCGTGTACGGCACCCTGGCCTGCGCGGCGATCTACCTGCTCGGCACCCTGGCCGTGTTCGGTACTGTCCCGCACGCGCAACTCGGTTCCTCCACGGCGCCGTTCACGGATGCGATGAACGGCATCGCGGGCGGGCACTGGGCCGGGAACCTGGTCGCCGTCGCCGCGATCGTCTCCGGGCTCGGGGCGCTGAACGGCTGGACGCTGATCTGTGCGGAGATGCCGATGGCCGCCGCCCGCGACGGACTGTTCCCGGCCGCCTTCGCCCGTACCCGAGGCCGTGGCGAGGTGCCGGCCTTCGGCATCGTCTCCGCGACGGTTCTCGCGTCGGTGCTCACCGTGATCAGCTACACCCGGTTCACCAAGGTGTTCACCGAGATTGTGCTGTTGAGCGTGCTCACCGCCGTCATTCCGTACCTGGTCTCGGCGGCCGCACAGCTGTACTGGCTGGCGCTGCGCGGCCGGGAGGTGCCGGACCGGCGCCGCCTCGCCCGCGACACGGCCGTCACCGTCCTGGCGCTGGCCTTCTCGTACTGGTCGATCCAGGGCAGCGGCTACCAGACCGTCTACTACGGCCTGTTCACCATCCTGCTCGGCATCCCGGTCTACATCTGGCTGAAGCGACCGCAGGCCCGACCCGCGACCGGCGCCCTCACGGATACCGGCACCGACACCCGACCGACCGACATCCGTCCGGCCCATCGTGACGCACCGCCCGCCAAGGCGGCCCGCACCGCCCGCCCGGTCGGCTTCACCACCATCGTCCTTCGCGCACTGACGCCACGTCACCAGCACTGAAAGCAAGGGAGCACACCGAGATGTCCACACTGCATGTCGACTCGGAGGCCGGCCGCCTGCGGCAGGTGATCCTGCACCGCCCGGGCCTGGAACTGGCCCGGCTGACCCCGCGCAACGTCGACGAGCTGCTGTTCGACGACATCCTGTGGGCCAAGCGCGCCCGCGAGGAGCACGACGCCTTCGCCCAGGTGCTGCGCGACCACGGCGTGCGCGTCCACCACTACGCCGACCTGCTCGCCGAGACGCTCGACCTGGCGCCCGCCAGGGCCTGGCTCCTCGGGCAGGTGGTCACCCCGGCCACCGTCGGCCCCACGCTCGTCGAGCCGGTACGGGAGCTGTGCGAGCAGCTCGACGGTGCGACGCTCGCCGAGTACCTGATCGGCGGGGTCCTCAAGGACGACCTCCCGCTGCGCAGCCCCCATAGCCTGTTCTGGAACACGCTCGGGGAGCAGGACTTCGCCCTCCCGCCGCTGCCCAACCACCTCTTCCCGCGTGACAACTCCTGCTGGATCGGCGGCCGTTACAGCCTGAACCCGATGGCGAAGCCGGCCCGCCGACGGGAGACCCTGCACACCGCCGCGATCTACCGCTTCCACCCGCTGTTCGCCGAGACCGCGCCCCCGCTGCTCGACGGCACCACCACGGCGCCCGGGCTGAGCCTGGAGGGCGGGGACGTCCACGTCCTCGCCCCGGGTGTCGTCATGGTCGGGATGGGCGAGCGCACCACCGCCCAGGCCGTCGAAACCCTCGCCCAGCAGCTGTTCCTGACCGGCACCGCGCACCGGCTGATCGCCGTCCGCCTGCCGGAGAGCCGGGCGTTCATGCACCTGGACACCGTCCTGACGATGATCGACCGGGACACCTTCACCGTCTACCCGGGCCTGGCCGACGACCTGCGCTCCTGGACCCTCACCCCCGCCCCCGAGCGCCCGGCCGGCCTCGACGTGCGGACCGACACCGACCTCGCCGCCTCGCTCGCCGAGGCCCTCGACCTGGACAAGGTCCGCTTCCTGTCCGCCGAGCAGGACGCCCGGGCCGCCGAGCGCGAACAGTGGGACGACGGCAGCAACTTCCTCGCCCTCGCCCCCGGCGTCGTCGTCGGCTACGAGCGCAACACCACCACCAACACCCACCTGCGCGAGCAGGGCGTCGAGATCGTCACCATCGCCGGCTCCGAGCTCGGCCGCGGCCGGGGCGGCCCGCGCTGCATGAGCTGCCCGATCGAGCGCGACCCCGCCAACTGACCCCCGAGGAGCAACCGTCATGACCGTCGACCTCAACGGCCGCCACTACCTGCGCGAACTCGACTTCACCGCCGCCGAGATCCACCACCTGCTCGACCTCGCCGCCGAGCTGAAGGCGGCCCGGCGGGCGGGCACCGAGACGCCCCGGCTGACCGGCCGCAGGATCGCCCTGATCTTCGAGAAGAACTCCACCCGGACCCGCTGCGCCTTCGAGGTCGCCGCGGCCGACCAGGGCGCCACCACCACCTACCTCGGCCCGGACGGCTCGCACATCGGCCACAAGGAGAGCGTCGCCGACACCGCCCGCGTCCTCGGCCGGATGTACGACGCCATCGAGTACCGCGGCTTCGCCCAGGACACCGTCACCGAACTCGCGGCCCATGCTGGTGTCCCCGTGTACAACGGCCTCACCGACCAGTGCCACCCCACCCAGAGCCTGTGCGACGTGTTCACGATGCGCGAGCACAGCGGGAAGCCGCTGGAGGAGATCTCCTTCTGCTACCTCGGCGACGCCCGCAACAACACCGCCAACTCCCTGATGGCTATGGGCAGTCTGCTCGGCATGGACTTGCGCATCGCGGCCCCGAGCGACCTGTGGCCCGACCCGGCGCTCGTCGCCGAGTGTCGCCGGCTCGGCCAGGACAGCGGCGCCCGGTTCACGCTCACCGACGAGGTCGAGGAGGCCGTGCGCGGAGCGGACTACCTCTACACCGACGTGTGGGTGTCCATGGGCGAGGACCACGCCCGGTGGCCCGAGCGCATCGCCCGGCTGCTGCCGTACCAGGTCAACGCCAAGACGCTGGCGGCGACCGGCAATCCGGACACCGCCTTCCTGCACTGCCTGCCCGCCCTGCACGACCGGCGCACCGACCTCGGTGCCGAACTCGCCGCCGAGCACGGGCTCGACGGCCTCGAAGTCACCGACGAGGTCTTCGAGTCGCCGGCCTCGCTGGTCTTCGAGCAGGCCGAGAACCGCATGCACACCATCAAGGCGGTCCTCGCCGCCACCCTGGGGAGGAAGTGACCATGCGCATCGTCGCCGCTCTCGGCGGGAACGCCCTGCTTCAGCGGGGCGAACACCCCGACGCCGACATCCAGCTGCACCACGTCCACGACGCCGCCCGCTCGCTCGCCGAACTCGTGACCGTCGGACACGAGTTGGTGATCACCCACGGCAACGGTCCGCAGATCGGGCTGCTCGCCCAGGAGAGCGAGGCCGACCCGGCGCTCACCGCGCCGTACCCGCTGGACGTCCTCGGCGCCCAGACCCAGGGCATGATCGGCTCCCTGCTCGCCCGCGAGCTCATGGGCCGGCTGCCGGACCGGGCCGTCACCGCGCTGGTGACCCACACCGAGGTCGACCCCCACGACCCCGCCTTCGAGCGGCCGGGCAAGTTCATCGGCGGGCAGCTCACCGAGCAGCAGGCCAGGACGATGGAAACGGAACGCGGCTGGACCACGGCGCGCGACGGTGAACACCTCCGCCGGGTCGTCCCCTCGCCCCGCCCTGCGGCGATCGTCGAACTCCCGGCCGTCCGAGCCCTCCTGGCCACGGGCGCAGTGGTGATCGCCGCCGGAGGCGGCGGTGTGCCGGTCACACGGGACCAGGACACCGGCCGCGTGCGCGGAGTCGAGGCCGTCGTCGACAAGGACCTGGCCGCGGCGCTGCTCGCCGAACAGCTCGACGCCGACGCGCTGCTGATACTCACCGACGTCACCCACGTGTTCACCCGCTTCGGGTCCACCCGTCCCGGTCCGCTGGTCACCGTCACCCCCGACCGGCTGCGCGCACTGGACCTCCCCGAGGGCTCGATGCGGCCCAAGGCCGAGGCCGCCGCCACCTTCGCCGAGCGGACCGGCGGCCTCGCGGCCATCGGCCCCCTCGACAACGCCCTCGGCACGATCCTCGGCACCACCGGCACCACCGTCCGCGCACCGCGGACGGCCGGAGGACCGGGACCCAAGGCCCTGCCGACGGGACCTTCGGCCCTCGGCCCGGCGGATCAGCGCGCGGCAGTCTGAAAAACCACTCGGAAAGGAACTCTGATGACCCGTCTGCAGAGCCGGCCCGCCACCGACGTCCTGGTCGCGACCCGTGGTGAAGTCTCCCTGGCCGCGCCCGAATACGCCCGGACCAAGCTGCTCGCGGTGCTCGAACGCCTCGACGAGCCGGTCCTCACGGCCCGGGTGAAGCTCACCCAGGAGGCCAACCACGCGGTCGCCCGGCCGTCGATCGCCCAGGCCACGCTCGACCTCAACGGACGGCGCGTGCGGGCGCACGTCGCCGCCACCACCATGCAGGAGGCCGTCGACCTGCTCCAGGACCGCCTGAACGCCAGGATCGCGCGCCTGCGGACCCACCGCCACCACCGCCACCACGCCGCGCCATCCGCGGCCGCCCGGCACGAGCACCGGCCCCAGCGCCGTGCGCTGGGCATCGAGGAGCGCCGCATCGTGCGGCACAAGACCTACAGCCTCGCGCGGCAGACTACGTGGGCGGCGGTGTTCGAACTGGAGGCGATGGACCACGACTTCCACCTGTACACCGACGCGGTGACGGGCTGCGACAGCGTGGTCCACCACGACGGGACGACGGAGGCCTACCGCATCACCTCGGCCGGCCCGGCGCCCGAGGCCGAGCCGGGCATCGCGGTGAGCGCCCACGCCGTGCCCGGGTTGACCGTCGCCGAGGCCGTCTCGCGCCTCGACCTGAGCGGCCTGCCGTTCGTCTTCTTCACCAACACCGAGACCGGGCGCGGCAACGTCCTGTACCACCGGTACGACGGCCACTACGGCCTCATCACTCCCGCGGACTAGCAACGCGGGTGAGGCCCGGTCGGTTGTGGGGACTCGACCGGGTCAGGGCAGAGCGCCGGGAGCGGGTGGGGCCGCTCCCGGCGCCTCTTGCCGTCTTGCCCGGGTCGGGAGATGGCAGGTCGCCTCGTCGGTGATCACCAGCAGGGCTCCGGAGAGACAGGCGCGGACCGGCGATCTTCCGGCGAGTCCGTGCTCGGGAAACGGGCGAAGGCGGCACACACAAAGGTGGCGCCCACGGACGGGTGACCCGCCGCAGGCGCCACTCGGGCAGTACTCAGTCGTGTGGTACGACCGCCACCGGCGCGTCGGCGTGGTGGATCACCGCGTGGGCGACAGGCCCGAGCCGCATGCCGAGGCTGCGCGACCGCCGGCGGCGGCCGACCACCACGAGGTCCGCGTCGCCGGAGGCGTCCACCACCGCGCCGGCACCACCGGCGACCCGGCAGTCCTCGACGACCACGACCGCCGGGTACTTCTCCCGCCACGGGGCGAGGGCCTGGGTGAGCAGCCCCGCCTCGACGGCCCGGAACTGTTCCGCCTCGGTGTCCGGCGCCACCCACCCCGCGTAGCCCCAGACGGGCGGCGGCGTCCAGCCGTGCACGGCCCGCAGCACGGCCCGCCGTGAGGCGGCCTGCCGGAAGGCGAAGTCCAGCACCTGGTCGGCGGGTGCACGGGTGTCGACACCGACGACGACCTCCGGAGCATCGGGGCCGGTGACACGCTCCTCCTCCCCGGCACGGACCAGCACCACCGGCACCTCGCACCTGGCCGCGGCGGCCAGGCCGACCGAGCCGACCAGCAGCCCCTCGAAGCCGCCGAAGCCCAGCGATCCGATCACCAGCATGTCGGCCGCCTCGGCGGCCTCCAGGAGCACCGCGACCGGATCGTCACCGTCGAGGAGGTCGGTACGCAGGTCCAGCTCCGGGTGGGCCGTCCGGACGTTCCGCGCGGCGTCGGCGAGCATGCGCGCGGTGAGCGTACGGAACTCCTGCGGCTGGCCCGGATCCGCGTGGACGTCGTCGAGCCAGGTGCGGGCATGGACCACCCGGAGGCCGAGGCCCCGGCGGACGGCCTCGGCGGCGGCCCACCGGGCCGCCGCCGTGCTCTCTTCGGAACCGTCGACACCGGTCAGCACATAGGTGTTCATCGTGCTTCTCTCCCACTCGTCAGGTTTCCTGCCGTGCGGCGCGCCTGCACCGTTCGGCAGATGCTGCCAGCCTGCGGCAGAAGCGGTACCTCCACGCAGGGCCGGCAGTCCCCTTTCCAGGGCCCTACGTCCCGGCGGCGGGCGGGGGACTCGGCCGTTCGGGTGAAGCCCTGGACGGGCAGGGACCACCGGCCCTTTCCCGCTCGCGGACTGTGGCCTGTTCGGCCCTTCGAAGTCTCCGGCGGCGGAGTGACGATGAGTGTCGACCGCCCGTCGGCCGCCGGCGGACCCGCTGCTGCGCGAGCCGCTGCCCCGAGCACATCAAGCCCCGGCTGCTGGGCCACCGGGGCACCTCGCCGGCCTCGACCTCGTGCGCCAGGGCCGACCCGAAACCAGGGGGGCCGACCGTCAGGAGATGAGCACCATGGAGCTACCCGTCACCGTCGGAGTCGACGGCTCCGAAGCCAGCCTGGCCGCCGCCGACTGGGCCGCCCGCGAGGCGCTGCTGCGGGGCTGCCCGCTGCGCGTCCTGCACGCCCTGCCGCTGATGCCCCATCTGCTCCCCAGCCGGCTCGCAGGACGGCGGCCCGACCCGGGCGCCCTGTTGCACGAGGTCCGCCACGTCCTGGCGGTGCGCTACCCGCGGCTGGAGACCCGCACCGACGAGGTCCACGACATCGCTACTGCGGCGCTGGTGGCTGCCGGGGAGGACGCCGAACTGCTCGTCGTCGCCGCCCGTGGTGCCGGCGGCTTCCCCGGACTGCGCATCGGGTCCACCGCCCTGCACCTTGCCGCCCGCGCCGGCTGCCCGACCGTTGTGCTCCCGGTGGAGCCGCCGGGCCCGGAGCCGCGCGAACAGGTCGTGGTCGGGCTGGACGCCCGCCGACCCGCCGAGGCGGCCCTGGAGTTCGCCTTCGTCGCCGCACACCGCCACGGACTGCCGCTGCACGTCGTCCACGCCTCGGCCGCCGGGGCACAGGACGACGAGGACGAACTCCTCGCGCGTGCCCTCGAACCGTGGCAGGCCGCCCATCCGGAGGTCGAGGTCGTCGCGGACACCGCGTGCACGGGAGCGGGCCTGGCGCTCGTGGAGGCGTCGGCCAAGGCCCGACTGCTGGTGCTGGGCAGGCGGCCCGCGGATCCGGTCGGCTCGCTCGGTCCGGTCGGTCACGCCGTCCTGCACCACGCCACCTGCCCGGTGGCCGTGGTCGCGGACGCGTGAACGGGACCTTCGGTCCGTACCCGAGGGCTGCTCGGCCTCTGTGACCGCCCGGCGGCGGCCGCGAGTCTGTACCGGACACCGAGGGTCGCGTGCAGCCGTGCCGCGACCGCTGAACGTGGGAGGAGCGTCATCATGTCGCACGCCGTAGTGGTCGGAGTCGACGGGTCGGACACAAGCAAGGTCGCGGCCGAGTGGGCCGCTCAGGAGGCCTACCGCAGCGGCCGGCCGCTGTGGATGATCCACGCCGGGGCGGCGGCGGAGGCCTTCGCGCCGACGGAGCCCGACTTCGGCGGCGAGCTCCTGCCGCAGCCGGTGCTCGCCGTGCGGGACCACATCGCGCGCGTGCTGCCGGGCCTGGAGATCGTCTGCCGGCACGTCCCCGGCAATCCGGCGTACGTGCTGGCCGCTGCCGGCGGGCGGGACGGCCTGCTGGTCGTCGGCTCGCGCGGATCGGGCGGGTTCACCGGTCTGCTGGTCGGCTCGATCGCGCTGCGCACGGCCGCGCGTGCCCACTGCCCTGTGGTGCTGGTCCGGGCCGGGGCGGACGGGCCGGGAGCCGCCTCCGGAGACGTGGTGGTCGGGCTGGACAGCGGTCTGCCCAGCGGCGAGGTGCTCGCCTTCGCCTTCGAGCAGGCCGCCGCGCGTGCCGCGACGCTGCGGGTGCTGGAGAGCCGGACGCTGCCCGCCGGGCCGTACCTGACGGAGGCCCCGGTGGGGCAGTGCGAGATCCGGGACTCCCTGGCGGCGGCGGAGCTGGCGCGTCTTCAGGACGCGCTCGCGCCCTGGCGCGAGAAGTTCCCCGAGGTCCGCGTCGAGGCCGAGGTGACGGCCTGGCCGGCCGGGCGGGTGCTGGTCGAGGCGTCGCGGGGTGCCTCGTTGACGGTGGTGGGCCGCCGGACGTCCGGGCTGCACTCGGCCGCACCCTGGCTGGGCGGTGTGGCCCACGCCGTCCTGCACCACGCGCACGGCCCGGTGGTGGTCGTGCCGCACGCCTGAGCCGTCCGCACCGAGGTGGCCGTGGTACCGACCGGCAGGTCGGCACCACGGCCACCGGCGTTCCGGGCGCGCAGTGCCGTCCGGGACCGGCAGCCCTCGGACGAGGGACTTTCGGCCTCCGGGTGTGGCCCATTGGCCGGGTCCCCGGCCAAGGCCGGCAGGGGAGGCTGAAGTCGTCAGCGCGAGCGGGACACCCGGACGCGCGACCTCTGATGACGAACCGAAAGGTGGTCGAAGCCATGCCTCGTCGCCCGCAGACCGAGGAGCAGGCCTCCTCCGTTCCGGCCCCCCACCCGGACGCGGCACCGGGCCCTGACGCCGTCGTCGGCATGCTGGTCGCCGACGCGCTGACGGCGCTCGACGCGTACGCGGACTTCACCCAGGAGCAGGTCGATCACATCGTCAAGAAGGCCTCGCTGGCCGCGCTGGCCCGGCACACCGGGCTGGCGGTGCTGGCGGTGGAGGAGACCGGGCGAGGACTGTTCGAGGACAAGGCGGTGAAGAACGTCTTCGCCTGCGAGAACGTCACCCACGTGATGGCCGCGACGAAGACGGTCGGCGTGGTGTACCGGGACGACATCGACGGCATCGTGGAGATCGCCGAGCCGGTCGGGGTGGTCGCGGGCGTCACGCCGGTGACCAACCCGACCTCGACCACGATCTTCAAGTGCCTGCTCGCGCTCAAGACCCGCAACCCGATCGTGTTCGCCTTCCACCCCTCGGCGCAGCGCTGCTCGGCCGAGGCGGCGCGGACCGTGCGGGACGCGGCGGTGGCGGCGGGTGCTCCGGCGCACTGCATCCAGTGGATCGAGGAGCCGTCGATGGCGGCCACCCGCGCGCTGATGAACCATCCGGACGTCGCGACGATCCTCGCCACCGGCGGCAACGCGATGGTGCGCGCCGCCTACTCCTGCGGCAAGCCGGCGCTGGGCGTCGGGGCGGGCAACGTCCCCGCGTACGTGGAGCGGAGCGCGGACCTCCGGCGGGCGGTGAACGACATCGTGCTGTCGAAGTCCTTCGACAACGGCATGATCTGTGCCTCGGAGCAGGCGGTCATCCTGGACGCGGAGATCCGGGACGCGGCGCTCGCCGAGTTCCGGAAGCTGAAGGCCCACCACGCCGACGCACAGGAGAAGGCCCTGCTGGAGCGGCACCTGTTCGGCTCCGGTGACGGCTCCTCCTGCGCCGGGGAGCGGCTGAACGCCGACGTGGTGGGCCGCTCGGCCGCGCAGATCGCCGAGGCGGCCGGCTTCGAGGTGCCGGCCGACACCTCGGTGATCCTGGTGGACGCCGAGCGGGTCGGGCCGTCGGAGCCGCTGACCCGCGAGAAGCTCTGCCCGGTGCTCGCCGTGCTGACCGCGCACTCGCGCCGGGAGGGCGTCGAACTGGCGTCCACGATGGTCGAGTTCAACGGTCTCGGGCACTCGGCGGCGGTGCACACCGAGGACGCGGCGTTCGTCGAGGAGTTCGGGCACGCGGTCAAGGCCTGCCGGATCATCTGGAACGCGCCCAGCTCGCAGGGCGGCATCGGCGACGTCTACAACGCCTTCACGCCCTCGCTGACCCTCGGCTGCGGCAGCTACGGGCACAACTCGGTGGCCGGCAACGTCTCGGCGCTGAACCTCCTCAACATTAAGCGGATCGGGCGGCGCAACACCAACATGCAGTGGTTCAAAGTCCCGCCGAAGATCTACTTCGAGCGCAACTCGGTCAAGTACCTGGCGAGCATGCCGAACGCCCACCGCATCGTCGTCGTGACCGACCGAACCATGGCCGAGATCGGCCACCTGGAGCGGGTGCGCGGCATCCTGGACCGGCGCCGCGAGCCCGTCGAGGTCCGCGTCGTCGACTTCGTCGAACCCAACCCGAGCATCGACACCGTGGTCAGGGGCGCCGAGCTGATGCGCGGCTTCCGGCCCGACACCATCGTGGCCCTCGGCGGCGGCTCGCCGATGGACGCGGCCAAGGTGATGTGGCTGATGTACGAGCACCCGGAGGTGGAGTTCGCGGACCTGAAGGAGAAGTTCTTCGACATCCGCAAGCGCGCCTTCACCTTCCCGGACCTGGGGGAGAAGGCGAAGCTGGTGTGCATCCCGACCACCTCGGGCACGGGCAGCGAGGTCACCCCCTTCGCGGTCATCACCGATACCGCCACCGGACAGAAGTACCCCCTCGCGGACTACGCGCTCACCCCGAGCGTGGCCATCGTCGACCCGGCGTTCACCACCCGCCTGCCGAAGCACGTCACCGCCGACTCCGGCTTCGACGCCCTCACCCACTGCATCGAGACCTATGTCTCGGTCTACGCCAACGACTTCACCGACGGCCTCGCCCTCCAGGGCATCCGGCTGATCTTCGACAACCTGGAGGAGGCCGTCACCAACGGTCCCGCCAGCCCGCTCGCCCGGGAGAAGATGCACAACGCGGGCACGATCGCGGGCATGGCCTTCGGCTCGGCCTTCCTGGGCGTGGTCCACGCCATGGCCCACACGCTGGGGGCGACCTTCCACGTCGCCCACGGCCGCACCAACGCCCTCCTGCTGCCGCACGTCATCCGCTACAACGGCGCGGCGCCCGCCAAGGTCACCAGCTGGCCGAAGTACCAGAGCTACATCGCCCCCGAGCGCTACCGGGCCATCGCGAAGATGCTCGGCCTGCCGGCCGCCACCCCCGAGCAGGGCGTCGAGTCCCTCGCGGCGGCGGTCGAGGAACTGCGGGACCGGGTCGGCATCCCGCGCTCCTTCAAGGACGCCGGCGTCGACGAGGCGGCCTTCCTGGCGGCCCTGCCGCAGCAGGCGATGAACGCCTACGAGGACCAGTGCGCCCCGGCCAACCCGCGGATGCCGATGCTGGAGGACATGCGGCAGCTGATGCGCCAGGCCTACTACGGCGACCAGGCCTGAGGGAGAGGACACCGAGATGACCACCTCGCAGCACGAGCGTCCCACGGGCGCCTGGGGCGGCTTCAAGGGCGGCCTGTGGCGGGACGCGATCGACGTCCGCGACTTCATCCAGCACAACTACACCCCGTACGAGGGCGACAGCGCCTTCCTGGCCGGCCCCACCGAGCGGACCCTGGCCGTGTGGAAGCAGATCACCGACCGCTTCCCCGAGGAGCGGGCCAAGGGAGTCCTCGACGTCGCGTACGACATCCCGTCCACCATCACCGCGCACGCGCCCGGATACATCGACCGGGAACGGGAGTTGATCGTCGGCCTGCAGACCGACGCCCCCCTGAAGCGCGCGATCATGCCGAACGGCGGCTGGCGGATGGTCGCGGGCGCGCTGCGGACCTACGGCTACCCGGTCGACCCGGAGCTGGAGAAGGTCTTCACCCGGTACCGCAGGACCCACAACGACGGCGTGTTCGACGCCTACACCGCCGAGATCCTCGCCGCCCGCAAGGCCGGCGTCGTCACCGGGCTTCCGGACGCCTACGGGCGCGGTCGGATCATCGGCGACTACCGCCGCGTCGCCCTGTACGGCGTGGACCGGCTCATCGCGGCCAAGCGGGCCGAGAAGGCCGAGCTGGACCCGGCGCCCACCGACCCGGCGCGGCTGGAAGAGACCATCCGCGAGCGTGAGGAACTCGCCGAGCAGATCCGGGCGTTGGGCGAGCTCAAGGAGATGGCCTCGGCGTACGGGTACGACATCTCGGGCCCGGCCTCGACCGCCCGCGAGGCGATCCAGTGGCTGTACTTCGCCTATCTCGCGGCAGTCAAGGAGCAGAACGGCGCCGCGATGTCGCTCGGCCGCACCTCGACCTTCCTCGACGTCTACCTCCAGCGGGACCTCGCTGCCGGTCTGCTGACCGAGCCCCGGGCACAGGAACTGGTGGACGACTTCGTCATCAAGCTGCGGATCGTCCGCTTCCTGCGCACCCCCGAGTACGACGAGCTGTTCTCCGGGGACCCGACCTGGGTCACCGAGTCGATCGGCGGCATCGGCGAGGACGGCCGCACGCTGGTCACCCGCACCTCCTTCCGCTACCTGCAGACCCTCTACAACCTCGGCCCGGCCCCCGAGCCCAACATGACCGTCTTCTGGTCACCGCAACTCCCACAGGGCTTCAAGGAGTTCTGCGCCCGGGTGTCGATCGACACCTCCAGCATCCAGTACGAGTCCGACGAGCTGATGCGCCCGCGCTTCGGCGACGACACCGCCATCGCCTGCTGCGTCTCCGCCATGGAGGTCGGCCGGCAGATGCAGTTCTTCGGCGCCCGGGTCAACCTGGCCAAGACCCTGCTCTACGCGATCAACGGCGGCCGGGACGAAATGTCCGGCGTCCAGGTCGGCCCGGCCACGGAGCCGGTCGGCGGGGCGGTGCTCGACTACGACGAGGTCCTGAACCGGCTCGACCAGCAGATGGACTGGCTCGCCGAGACGTACGTCCACGCGCTGGACGTCATCCACTACATGCACGACAAGTACGCCTACGAGCGCCTCGAGATGGCCCTGCACGACCGGGACGTCCGGCGCACCATGGCCTGCGGCATCGCCGGCCTCGCGGTCGCCGCCGACTCGCTCTCCGCGATCAAGTACGCCGAGGTCAGGCCCGTACGGGACGAGACCGGCCTGGTCACCGACTACCTGGTCGACGGCGACTACCCGGCCTACGGCAACAACGACGACCGGGCCGACGAGATCGCCGTTCGACTGGTCGAGGACTTCATGGCGAAGGTGCGCAGGCACCCCACCTACCGGGGCGCCGAGCACACCCAGTCCGTCCTGACCATCACCTCCAACGTCGTCTACGGCAAGAAGACCGGCAACACCCCGGACGGCCGCCGGGCCGGCGAGCCCTTCTCCCCGGGCGCCAACCCGATGAACGGACGCGACGCCCACGGCTACGTCGCCAGCTCGATGTCCGTCGCCAAGCTGCCGTACGAGCAGGCCGAGGACGGCATCTCGCTCACCAACACCGTCACCCCGGACGCGCTCGGCCGCACCCCCGAGGAGCGGATCCGCAACCTGGTCGGCGTGCTGGACGGCTACACCACCTGCCACGGCTTCCACATGAACGTCAACGTCCTCGACCGCGACACCCTGCTGGACGCCATGGACCACCCGGAGAAGTACCCGCAGCTCACCATCCGGGTCAGCGGCTACGCGGTCAACTTCGTCCGCCTCACCCGCGAACAGCAACTCGACGTGATCAACCGCACCTTCCACGGCTCGCTGTAGCAGCGACCAACCACGTGGTGCCGGCGCCTCCCCGACCACAGGCGTCGGCACCCGCCGCTTTCCCGGAGACCCCCATGCCCGAACCCGCCGTTCCCGCCCACCTGCCGAGTCGAAGCGCGCTGGCCGCCACACCCGCCGCAGCGCGCCGCCCGGTCGGCGGGATGCTCCACTCCTGGGACCTGTCCACCGGCGTCGACGGCCCCGGCACCCGCTTCGTCGCGTTCCTCTCCGGATGCCCGCTGCGCTGCCTGTACTGCCACAACCCCGACACCTGGCGCCTGCGCGACGGCCAGCGCGTCGCCGCCGACGAGATCCTCCGCGAGGCGGCCAAGTACGTCGAGTTCATCCACGCCTCCGGCGGCGGCGCCACCATCAGCGGCGGCGAGCCGCTCCTCCAACCCGTCCTCACCGGCGAGCTGCTGCACCGCTTCAAGCACGAACTCGGCCTGCACACCGCCCTGGACACCTCCGGCTTCCTCGGCTCCCGCGCCACCGACGCGCTGCTCGCCGACACGGACCTCGTCCTGCTCGACATCAAGTCCTGGGACCGCGCCCTCTACCGCCACCTCACCGGGCAGCAACTCGCCCCCACCCTGAACTTCGCCCGCCGCCTGGCCGACCTCGGCAAGGAGGTCTGGGTCCGTTTCGTCCTCGTCCCCGGCCTGACCGACCCCATCGAGAACGTCGAGGGCGTCGCCGCCTTCACCGCCTCGCTCGGCAACGTCACCCGGGTCGACGTGCTGCCCTTCCACAAGCTCGGCATGGAGAAATGGCGCGCGCTCGGCCTGGAGTGCACCCTCGCGGACACCCCGCTGCCCACCGGAGACCAGACGGACGAGGCACGCGCGGTGTTCGCGGCCCACGGCCTGCACGCCGTCTGACGGCCCTGATCGGAGACGGACGGAAGCCGGTGGAGTCTCTGCGGCGTCCAGCTGCAGAGACTCCACCACCGGGCCGGTCGGTCAGGACTGCAGTTCCTTCTTGCCGCCCTTGATTTCGATCTTGCGAGGCTTGGCCTGCTCGGCCACCGGGATGTGCAGCTTCAGCACACCCGCGTCGTAGGCGGCCTCGATGTGTTCGGTGTCGAGTGCCTCCCCGAGGGAGAGCTGGCGGGTGAACGTGCCAGCGGGTCGCTCGGAGACCAGGACTTGGGCGTCGTCCCCGTAGCGCCCGCGCCGCCGTCATGGACGAATTGCGCCGCCACTTCCGGCCCGAGTTCCTCAACCGCATCGACGACGTGGTCCTCTTCAAACCACTCACCATGCCCGAGATCGAACGCGTCGTCGACCTGCTGACCGAAGACCTGCGTCACCGCCTCGCCGACCGCCGCCTGGACCTGCGCCTGACCGAAGCGGCCCGCCGCCACATCGCCGACCAGGGATTCGACCCCGTCTACGGGGCCCGGCCCCTGCGGCGCTTCATCCAGCGCGAAGTCGAGACCCGCATCGGCCGGGCCCTGCTCGCTGGCGACATCGCCGACGGCTCAACCGTCACCGCCGATGCCGAAGCAGGACACCTCACCATCCACATCGCCGAGCCTGCCGCAGCCGCACCGCACGCCCCTCACTGATCGGGCCAACCGCCTGCCACAGCCGGGCCCGAGCGCACGGACTCACGGGGCCGGCTCCTGAACCCGTCAGGGCTGACCTGTCGGTGCTCCGCTCTGCGTCGAACACGAGACGGTCCGTCCCCGGCGGCGCCCCTTGACGCCAAGCGGGCGTCAGGGGCGGTTTGGCCGGATGGTGATCCCACCGAGTGACCGTACCCCGGTGATCCGACGCGCGGCGGGGTCAGGCCTGCTCAACCGCGGTCGCATGCATGCCTTCCTCGACTCTGTATCTGACCCTGTCCCCTCGGTGCAAGGTCAGGGCCTCGTCGGGGTTCAAGAGATCGTCCGAGGAAAAGTCCAGACCATCGCCTGCGTCGTCCCGGATGCACCCCTGGCCCGCCTCCGAATACCAGACCTCAACCTTTCCTTCGTGCATGGTGGAATCTCCTTCGCTCAAGGACCGTGATGTTGGAGACAACCTGGACGTCCGCTTCAAGGAAACCTCGTTCTGCGGTTGTGCCGACGACCAGTTTGGAGGTATACGGACTGATAGGGCGGTCCGCAGGATGGCCGGCCGGATGCCGTGCCGCCGCAGCGACCGCGTGAGCCGGACAGCGAACCGCGTCGACGAAGGAGGTGTCGACAGTGATCACGGAACTGGCCCTGGAACGCGTGGAGTTCACCTGCGGCCACTGCTGGCACCAGTGGAGCATGGACTACGACGTCCAGCACTACCGCGATGACGACGGACGGGACTGGGAGTACTTCTCCCGCGACGGTGTAGCGGTGAACTCGCCGTACACTCCCCAGGGTGCGCCGCCCTGCCCCGAGTGCGGGCGCCGCTGGGTGGGACGCGTGGTGGCCCGCCGGCCGATTCCGACGCCGCCGGGCCCGGTCGGCACCCCGCGGCAACCGATCGCCGATGCCGCTGGCCACCGGCCGGAGCGGCACGGTGCGCCGCCGCTGGGCGCACAGGCCCATGTCCAGCCGGCGCAGCTCGGAGCGCCTGATGCGGACGGTGAGCGGGTGAAGGTCGAGGCCGACGCGGGAGAGGGGGTGTGAGGCGATGGCGAGGCTGACGGTCGAAGGCGCGGACCTGGTGGTCCGGCTGCGCTGGTGGGAGCGGCTCGTGACGCGGTCGGGGCCGGTGCGGGTGCCGCTGACGGCAGTGGAGCAGGTCACGATCACCAGGCAGCCGTGGAGGGTTGTCCGCGGACTTCGTGAGAGTGGCCTGCTGGTCCCCGGCAGGCTGTGCCTGGGGGTGTGGCGCCATCCCGGTGGCCGGGACTTCGTGGCCCTGCGTCCGTCCAGGGATGTCGTGGTGAGCGTCGACCTGAACCGGCCCTCGCCGTTCGCGCGCGTCGCGGTCCACTCAACCGAGGCGCCGCAAACGGTGGCTGAACTGCGTACGGCGATGAGCCGAGCCGCCGCCGCGTCACAGGAGCACGATGAGGGAGCCCCCGGAGCGGTGCCGGTTCCTGAGAGGCCCCCCGTGTGCCTGTCGCCGTCCCGGCCCGGCGCCAGGGGTCGGCGGGTGCGCGTTCCGGTCCACGCCTGAGCACCGGTCGGCGCCGAGGTGCAGATCAAGGAGGTGTCGTGATGCTCACGGATCGCACACCGTGCGAGATCTCGGTCGCAGCCGCCGATGAGGTCCGTCGTCTCAACGAGTGCACCGTGCGGACCGGTGCCTATCCCTATCCGACGGATGTCCATCACACTATCGGCGCGCTGGCCGGCCTGCTGGAGCAACTGCCGCGTTCATTGCACCAGCTCGCGGCCGGTCTGAACTCTATCGACCCCGAGCATCTGGCCGTCTACGCCGACCCGCCGACCCCCGTTCAGCGGCAGGCGGACTTCGCGTCCGAGCTGGGTCAGGCCATTGCCGCGGTCGAGCGTGCCTGCGCTCACCTGCGCCGGGCGCAGCACACCGCGGCGGAGCTGGTCTACACCGGCCCGGTCCCGGGGATCTGACCAGCGCTGAAGGCGGGGCTCACTCCAGGTCGCCCTCGAGGGCTCTGGCGACGATCGGGCGTTCACACCGAGTCCCTGGGTGGACGAGGCCATGGACTCCGTCGTCCGGATTGCGCCCGGCCTGGTCAGCGGCTTCAGGCTGGCCGAGGCGTGAGGTCGGGCAGCTTCCCGCCGTGTCATCGACCGGAGTTGGGTCGGTGCTGTCGGCGCAGGCGGCGTCCACGGTGATGGCGAGGAGCAGTGGCGCGGGTGCACTGCCGGAGGGCGGATACGCTGGTCATATGAGCGAGAACCTCCCTCCTTGCCCGAAGTGCTCGAGCGAATACACCTACGAGATGAACGCCCTCATGGTCTGCCCGGAGTGCGGCCACGAGTGGGTGCCCGCGGCGGGCGGCGCCGGCGCCGAGGGCGGTGCCGGCGATCGGGTGATCAAGGACGCGGTCGGCAACGTGCTGAGCGACGGCGACACGGTGACCGTCATCAAGGCCCTCAAGGTCAAGGGCAGCGCCTCGGGGATCAAGGCGGGCACCAAGGTCCGCAACATCCGCCTGGTCGACGGCGTCGACGGGCATGACATCGACTGCCGCATCGAGGGCTTCGGCGCCATGCAGCTCAAGTCGAGCGTGGTCAAGAAGGCCTGACCCTTTCGGCCCCTGCCGGCCAGGGCGAACGTCGGCCCGGACTGCGGATGCGGTCCGGGCCTTCGTCAATCGACGAGGGGTGCCGCCACCCTTCAGACACCACCGAGAAGGGTGGCGGCGGCCGCCACGGTTGCCAACTTTAGCAAATGCTAAGGTTGATTCGCTCATGGCGGTGCATTGATGGCAGCATGATCAACTGTGAGTGATTACTTTCTGCCATCGGGTCATGGAGTGCGTTTCGACTGGGGGCCGACCGGCGCGAAGCACCTCGCCCGTGAGGTGTCCTGCCTGGTGGTCGTCGACGTGCTGTCGTTCACCACGTCGGTGTCGGTCGCCGTCGAGTCCGGCACCCGTGTCATCCCGTGTGCCAGGCGTGACGGGAATGCCGAGAGGTTCGCAAAGCAGCAGGGTGCGCGCCTTGCTGTGGAGCGTCGAGCCGTGGGTCCGGATTCGCCGTGGTCACTCTCGCCGGCGGCCCTGCGCCGGGCCCCCTTCACTCCGAGTCTGGTTCTCCCGTCCCCCAACGGATCGGCGATCGCCGCGGCGGCGGACGGGGTTGCCGTGGTGGCCGGCTGCCTGCGGAACGGTGACGCCGTTGCCGAGTGGCTCGCTGAACGCGGCTACGGGACGGCTGATCGTCCGGTCGGTGTCGTCGCCGCCGGCGAGCGGTGGCGCGATGGCAGTGTGCGCCCTGCGCTGGAGGACTTGCTCGGTGCCGGAGCGGTGATCGCGGCACTTCGGCAGGCCGGCCTCTCCTCGCTGTCGAGGGAGGCCGAGGCGGCGGCCTCGGCGTTCGAGTCGTCCGGGGACGTGGCCGAGGCCGTCAGGGAGAGCATTTCCGGCCGGGAGCTCGCCGCGGGCGGCTTCGCCGACGACGTGTCCATCGCGACCGAGCTGAACGGCTGTGCGGTCGTTCCGGTCCTCACCGACGGGGCTTTCACCGCGTCGGTCTGATGGGCCGGGGCGGCCGCCACCGTGAACAGCCATCTGCGAAACATACGATTTGAAAAATTCTTCATGTTCATACATGCTGGTGTGCTGTTGGATCGGTATGAAGTGCGCCGGGCGGCCACGGCTGTCGGGGCGCGGGAGGGACGACGGTGTCCGAGGTCTTCGACCAGGAACTGCGGGAGCAACTCGCCCAGGCGCGCCGGGCCCAACAGAAGGCCGAGGCGGCCGGTGACGACGACGGGGCGCAGGCCTATGCCGGCCGGGTGGCCGGACTGCTGAGCATCGCCGCCCGTCACGGCATCGCGATCGTGGACCACACCGAGTAACTGCAAGGAGAAGGCTGAGTCATGGCCGTCCCGCTGTACCAGGCGAAGGCGGAGTTCTTCCGCACCCTGGGTCACCCGGCGCGCATCCGTGTCCTGGAACTGCTTCAGGACGGCCCGATGCCCGTGCGCCAGCTGCTGGCCTCGATCGACATCGAGGCCAGCAGCCTTTCCCAGCAGCTCGCGGTGTTGCGCCGCACGAACATGGTGACGGCCACCCGCGAGGGCAACACCGTGGTCTACGCGCTCGCCACCCCGGACGTCGCCGAGCTGCTTCTGGCCGCCCGCCGGATCCTCGGCGAGATGATCACTGACCAGCGCCAGCTGCTCGCCGAGCTGCGGACCGGAGCCACTCAGGGGGCGCGGGCGTGAACGCCGTCATAGGCCGGGTGCGCAACGTCCTCCCGAACCGGCAGATCCTCGCCACCATGGGTCGCTCCCCGCGCAAGGACCTGCTCGCCGGGCTCACCGTGGCCATCGTCGCGCTGCCGCTCGCGCTCGGTTTCGGCATCTCCTCGGGCGCGGGCGCCGAGGCGGGCCTGGCCACCGCCGTCGTCGCGGGCGCGCTGGCCGCGATCTTCGGCGGCTCCAACCTTCAGGTGTCCGGGCCGACCGGCGCGATGACCGTCGTCCTGGTGCCGATCGTGGCCCGCTACGGCACCGACGGGGTGCTGACCGTGGGGTTGCTGGCCGGGGTGATCCTGGTCGTTCTGGCGCTGGCCCGGGCCGGGCGCTGGATGGCCTACGTGCCGGTGCCCGTGGTGGAGGGCTTCACCCTCGGCATTGCCGGGGTCATCGCGCTCCAGCAGGTGCCCGGCGCGCTCGGGGTGAAGAAGCCCGCGGGCGACAACCCTGCCGTCGTCGCGGCGAAGGCGTTCGGGGACTTCGCCGCCGCGCCGCACTGGGCGGCGCTCGGCCTTGCTCTGGCCGTGGCGGCCGTGATGCTGATCGGCGTGCGGTGGCGGCCCTCGCTGCCGTTCTCGCTGATCGCCGTCGTGGGCGCGACGATCGTCGCTTCGTCGGCGAATCTGCCGGTCGCGACCATCGGCCACCTGCCGGCCGGACTCCCGGCGCCCTCGCTGGGCTTCCTCGACCTCTCCGCCGTTCCGGCCCTGCTTCCGTCCGCCCTCGCGGTCGCGGCGCTGGCCGCGCTGGAGTCGCTGATGTCCGCGACCGCCGCGGACGCCATGAGCGTGTCCGAGCGCCACGACAGCGACCGCGAACTGTTCGGGCAGGGCCTGGCCAACCTGGCCGCTCCGCTGTTCGGCGGCGTCGCCGCCACCGGCGCGATCGCCCGCACCGCCGTCAACGTCCGCTCCGGCGCCGTCTCCCGCCTCGCCGCCCTTGTCCACGCGGCGGTGCTTGCGGTGATCGTCTTCGCTGCCGCACCGCTGGTGGCCGGGATCCCGCTGGCCGCCCTGGCCGGCGTGCTGATCGCCACCGCCGTGCGGATGGTCGAGGTCGGCTCGCTGCGGGCGATCGCCCGCACCGGGCGAGGCGAGGCCGCCGTCTTGGTCCTCACCGCCGCCGCCACGCTCGCCTTCGACCTGGTCACCGCCGTCGTCGTCGGCCTGCTCGTCTCGGGCGTGCTCGCGCTGGCCGCCGTCGCGAAGGCGGCGCGGGTCGAGCAGGTGCCGCTGCACGATGACCTTCCCCCGGCGGACCACCACGACGAGGAGCAGGCGCTGCTCGCCGAGCACATCGTCGCGTACCGCATCGACGGCCCGCTGCTGTTCGCCGCCGCGCACCGCTTCCTCCTCGAACTCACCGAGAGCGCCGACGTCAAGGTCGCGATCCTGCGGATGTCGAGGGTCAGCGCGATCGACGCCAGCGGCGCCACCGTCCTCGGCGACGCCATCACCAAGCTCCAGCGCCGCGGCACCCTCGTCCTCGTCTCCGGCATCCGCGACGAACACCAGCGCCCCCTCGACGCCCTCGGCGTACTCGACCAACTCCGCGCCGACGGGCACGTGTTCGAGACGACCCCGGACGCCATCAGCTACGCCCGCACCCATCTCCACGGCCCCCTCGTCCCGGCCGGCCGCACGGCGCCGGACGTCACCGCCGCAAGCGTGAGTAGGTGACCGCTTCCGCCGAGGACTCTCGATGATCCGGCGCCGGCGGGACCGCCGTCACGGTGAACCGGCCGACAACAACGCCCGGCGCGAGCACCTCGACGGTGAGCCGACGATCGAGCCCGACCCCGGCGGCGGCAGGACCGTGCGCGTCCGCCCGCCCCTGACCCCGTCCACCACGACCTCGGATTGAGGCCGCACTTGCGTTACACCATCACGCCCTACGACGACCACGGCGCCACCGAGCCGGCGGAGGTGGTCGACCTGCCGACCCTGACAGCCCTCCTCGCCGAGGCCGCCGTCACCGGCCGGCGCATCCACATCCGCCCCCAGCCCCGTCAAGACCGTTCCCCCGCACAGGAGTCCCGATGAGTGACAGCGTCAGCGACGAGAAGAGCCGCCGCAAGGCCATGCTGATCCGCGCCGGGGTCTACATCCTCGGCACCCACCTCTTCGCCGGGTTCGTGATCCTGCTCTTCGCCCTCGGCAACCGGCACTGAGTCGACGCAATTCCCTGGTGGCGGCGCACGGGGTACGGCAGCCTGGGGCGGTGACCTACATCGATCCGATAACCCCCGTCGTCCCCGAAGGCCGGATGGGGCAGCGCGAACAGCCCCGACTACGGCTCGCCGACGGGTCGGTGCTGCGTCCGTGGCGGGTGTCCGACGTGGGCGCCCTCGTGGCAGCGTCCGAAGACGCGGACATCCGGCACTGGAACCGGCTCGGCCGGCTCTCGCCGGAGGAGGCCCGGGCGCGGATCGGGCGGTGGGGCACCTACTGGCGGGACGAGTCGGCGGCGATCTGGGCCGTCGCACCGGCGGATACCGACGAGGCTCAGGGCCTGATCGGTCTGGGGGACGTCAGCCTCGCCGACGGCACGGCCGAGTTCCTGTACTGGCTGCTCCCCGCCGCGCGCAGGCGCGGCCTGGCCGCCGCGGCGCTCGCCGAGGTCACCCGCTGGGCGCTCGGCGAACTGGGCCTCCACCGGCTGCGGTTGACGCACTCGACGGCCAACGCGGCATCCTGCCGGGTGGCCGAGCGGGCGGGGTTCGCGCTGGAGGGGACGATGCGCAGCGCGCTGCTGCACGCGGACGGCTGGCACGACGAGCACCTCCACGCGCGCGTCCGGAGCGAGGCCTGAACCACGAGCAGCCCCACCGCGGCGGCCCCGGGCACACGAGGCTCTCGCCTGCAGCAGCGGCTGGCTCATGACCGCGGCCCTCAGCGTCCACCTCCTGCGCCGGCGGTCACAGGTCGTTGCCCGCGTAGGACAGGTTGAAGCTCTTGTTGGTGAGGGGGAAGTCCGGGACGATCGTGTCGGCCAGGGCGATGGGCAGGGCGGGCCAGTTGAAGAAGGACGGGTCCGCGATCCTCACTCGGGTGAGGGCGCCGTCGGGGGCGAGTTCGACGCGGGTGGTGATGGTGCCGCGCCAGCCTTCGGCGATGCCTGCGCCGGAGCGGCGGGCGGGTCCGTGCGGGGTGAGGTCGATGGCGGCTCCGGGGGTGAGCCCGTCGGCGAGGTGGTCGATCAGGTCGAGGGCGTCCTCGGCCTCCTGGGTGCGGACGGTGAAGCGGGCGAGGACGTCGCCGGTGTCGAGGACGCGGGTGGTCAGCAGGTCGCCGAGGTCGTGGAACGGGTGGTCGCGGCGGGCGTCGGCGGGCAGGCCGCTGGCGCGGGCGACGTAGCCGAGGCAGCCGAGGTCCCGGGCGGCCTGGGCGGGCAGGATGGCGGTGCCGGTGAAGCGGTCGCGGATGGTGGGGTGGCCGAGGGCGAGTTCGACGAGACTGCGCAGGTCGGCGCGGACGTGGGCGAGCTCGGCGTCGTCGGGCAGCCTGCGGAGGACGGCGCCGCCGGGGGTGACTCCGCCGCGCAGCAGTCGGTGCCCGGTGACGGAGTGGTTGAGGCGGAGCAGGCGTTCGCGGATGCGCCAGGCGTGGGCGTTGAGGATGCCGTGGCCGACGTCGTTGCAGAGCGCGCCGAGGTCGGTGACGTGGTTGTGGAGGCGTTCGAGTTCCAGCAGTAGGGCGCGGGCCCGCTGCGCCCGGGCGGGTGCCCGAAGGCCGGCGGCCTCCTCGACGGCGAGGCAGAAGGCGAGGGCGTGGCCGACGGCGGTGTCGCCGCTGATGCGTTCGGCGAGGGCGAGGGCGTGCTCGGGGCGCCGGCCTTCGAAGAGCTTCTCGACGCCCTTGTGGACGTACCAGAGGCGGGCCTTGAGCTTGAGGATGCTCTCGCCGACGACCGAGAAGCGGAAGTGTCCGGGTTCGATGAGGCCGGCGTGGACGGGGCCGACCGGGATCTCGTACACGCCGGGGCCTTGGACGGTGAGGAACGGGAACGGTCCCTCGGGCGTGCCGAATTCGGGCGGGGGGGCCGGCGTCGGGGTGCATCGGGTACCAGCCGCGCGGCCAGTGGGGGTGGCGGACGAGGCGGCGGGGGAGCGGGTGGCGGAGCGGGACGACGCCGTGCAGGTCGCGCATCTCGCGTTCGAACCTGCCTGCGGGGAAGGAGAGTTCGGCCAGGGTGGGGACGGCGGGCTCGCGGGCGTCGAGGCGGACGTGCAGTTCCGTGCGGGTGTCGGGCGGGCCCTGGACGAACAGGTACACCACGCGGATTGTGGCCGGGTCGTCGTGGTGGGCGGCGACCAGCGCGAGCCGGTGGCCGGCGGCGAGCAACCGGGCGGCGTGGTCGGGGAGTTCGTCGGGGGAGAGGTCGGTGCTGGTGCGTGGCACGGCTCAGTGGCCTCCGATCGCGGCAGCGGCGTCGAGCAGGTCGCCGAGCGGGGCGACGGTGATGCCGAGCGCGGCGCACACGGCGAGTCCGGCGGCGAGCGGCAGCCAGACGCTCACGCCGGATCGGGCAGGGGCGGCGTCGGGAACAGGCCCTGCGCCGAGCAGCATGCGGGCACCGCGCCCGGCGATCGCGGCGAACGCGATCAGCACCAGCACCAGGGCGACGGCGACGACCCAGCCGAGCCCGGCGTTGAACCCGGCGCGGGCGATGCCGAGTTCGGAGGCGAAGAGGCTGAACGGCGGCAGCGCGAGCAGCGCGAGCAGGGCGAGGCCGAAGGCGGCGCCGAGCGCGGGTGCTCGGCCGAGCAGCCCGCGGACGCGCCCGATCCGGGTGGTGCCGGCCAGGTGCAGCAGGTGACCGGAAGAGCAGAACGCGACGCCCTTGGCGAGCCCGTGGCCGGCCATGTGCAGCAGCAGGGCGGCGGTGGCGAGCCGGGTGCCGATTGCCGCGGCGAGGGCGATCAGGCCCATGTGTTCCATGCTGGAGTAGGCGAGCATGCGTTTGTAGTCGCGCTGGGCCAGCAGCAGGGCCGCTGCCAGCGCGAGCGTGACGAGCGCCACCGCGACCAGGAGCACGCGGGCGAAGCCGGTGCCGAGTGCCGCGTCCGCGATCACCTTGTGGCGCAGGACCGCGGTGAAGGCCACCGCGAGCAGCACGCCGGACATCAACGCGGAGACGGGGGCCGGGGCTTGGCTGTGCGCGTCCGGCAGCCAGGCGTGCAGCGGGACGAGCCCGGCCTTCGCGCCGAAGCCGAGGACGGCGAGCGCGGTGCCGAGCCGCAGGGTCGGGTGGTCGAGCCGGTCCGCGTGGGCCGCGAGGGTGGGCCAGTCAAGGGCGCGGGACTCGGGGATGCCGGCGTGCCGGGCCGCGTAGTAGACCAGCACCGTGCCCAGGAAGGCGAGCGCGATGCCGACCGAGCAGATCACCACGTACTTCCAGGCGGCCTCGACACCGGCCCGGGTCCGGTGGTGGCCTACCAGGAAGGCGGTGACGATGGTGGTGGCCTCGATCGCGACCCAGAGCACGCCGAGGTTGACGGTGAGCGTGGCCAGGGCCATCGCGGCGAGGAAGAGGTGGACGAGGACGCCGTAGCGGCGGGCGGAGACGGGGTCCGTCCGTTCGGCGGCGAGGTACGCCGGGCTGGCGGCGCAGGCCAGTGCGCCGACCGCGCCGATGCCGAGCAGGATCCACACGGTCAGGGCGTCGGCGCGCAGCAGGCCGTCGTACGCGGTGGCCGGGCCGCGCGTGGGCACCCGGGCGGCGAGAGCGGTGGCGCAGGCGAGGATGGCGGCGGGGGAGAGCAGTCCGGCCCACGCGGTGGTGCGGCGCCAGCCGAGTGCGGCGTAGCCGGCGGCGACGGCGAGCGGTGCGGCGGCGGGTGCGGTGAGGAGGAGGGCGTCGGGCATCAGTCGTGCAGCTCCCGCAGGTCGTCGAGGTCGGTGCCGCCGAAGGCCGCGCGCATCCGCGCGGTGAGCACCTGGAGGACCAGAGCGGCGAACAACACGTCGAAGGAGACGCCGAGTTCGACGATGAGCGGCACGCCGGAGGCGGCCAGGAAGGCGACCGCGGTGATGCCGTTGTCCACCAGCAGGAAGCCGGTCACCTGGGAGAGCGCGCGGCGGCGGGTGACGAGCGCGAAGAAGCCGATCAGCACGACCGCGAGCCCGACCGGCAGCGCGCGGGTGGCGGGCGAGGGCGCGAGCTCGGTGAGCGGCCGGGCGACGGCGTAGGCGAGGAGGGTCAGCGCGGCGGCGGCGAGCAGCGAGGCCGCGACGTTGACCAGCGGCTCGGTCTCGGCGCTTTCGCCGCCGGCGACCAGGGCGCGCCGCATGAGGCGGGGGAGCAACCCGGCGCGCAGGACGGCGACGAGCACGGCGACCCCGAGCAGGTCCCACCGGTGCTCGTGCCGGGCGAGCAGCGCGGCGATCGCCGCGAGGGCGAGCCCCTGGGCGGCGAACACCCTGACCATGGCGGCGAGTTCGCGGCGCCACAGGACCAGGACGGCGGCCAGCAGGAAGATCCCGCAGGCGAGGTCGAGGAGTTGGGTGAACAGGCCCTCACTCATCCGCCACCTCGTTTCGGTCGTTCATCGTGTCACTCCCCGGTGAGGAAGTAGGAAGCGGCGACGGCGAGCAGCGCCAACAGGAAGGAGCCGGTGAGCAGCTCGGGAACCCGGAAGAGCCGGATCTTCGCCCACCACACCTCGGCGGCGGCCAACGCCGTACCGAGCACCGCCACCTTGGCCGCGAGCAGGACGAGGGCGAGCAGGAGCGAGGCCGGCGAGCCCGTGGTGGCGATGCCCCAGGGCGTGAACAGGGCGGTCAGCAGGCCGAGCAGGACGGTGAGCCGCAGCTGGGCGCCGAGTTCGATCAGGGCGAGATCGGGGCCGGAGTACTCCAGCACCATCGCCTCGTGGATCATCGTCAGCTCCAGGTGGGTGGACGGGTTGTCGACGGGCAGCCTTCCGGTCTCGGCGATGGTGACGGCCGCGAGGGCGACGGCGGCGAGCAGACCGGTGGGGGTGGCGAGTCGGGCGGGGTCGTGGACGGCGCCGGAGACGATGTCGGCGAGGTTGGTGGAATCGGCGGGGATGGACAGTGCGAACACCGACATCAGCAGGGTCGGTTCGACCAGCGCCGTCACCGTCATCTCGCGGCTGGCGCCCATGCCGCCGAAGGCGGTACCCGTGTCCAGGCCGGCCAGGGCGAGGGAGACGGTGCCGAGGGCGAGCAGCGCGACCACCACGATCAGGTCCGCGTACCCGCTGACCGGGGTGCGGGTGGAGGCGAGCGGGACCAGGGCGGCGACGACCAGGGCGGTGGCGACCAGGACCAGCGGCGCGGCCCGGAAGGCCGATCCGGTGCCGCCGGCCGTGACCGGCTGTTTGCGCAGTTGCTTGCGCAGGTCCCGCCAGGGCTGTCCGATGCCGGGGCCGGCCCGCCCTTCGAGCCGGGCGCGGACCTGGCGCATCAGCCCGGCCAGCCAGGGCGCCCCCGCCGTGACCAGGACGACCTGGGCGGCGACGGCCACGGTGCCGGTCGCGTTCACCGGGCCACCGCCAGGACGAGCAGCAGGGCGACCAGCGTGGCGAAGCCGTACCCGAGGTAGCGGTGGACGCTCCCGTCGGCGAGCCCGCGGGCGGCCCGTCCGGCCCGGGCGAGCAGGTGCAGCACCGGGAGGTAGAGGCGGTGCTCGATCCGGTCGGGCACCTTGCGCTGGTAGCGCACCCGCTCGACCAGGTAGGCGGATTCGCGCACGGGCGTGACCTCGACGTCCTGCTCGGGTGCGAGGACGTCGTCGAAGACGCGCTGCAGTGGTTCGGCGAACGAGGTGGCGGTGTATTCCATCCGCGCGGTGGGCGCACCGGCCCCGCAGTCCCACAGCGGCGCGTCGACCCGGCGCGGGGCACGGGCGGCGGCGCGTACGAGCAGCAGGACCACGGCGCCGGCCGCCACGAGCGCGGCGGCGATCCAGAGCGGGGCCAGCCGGCCGGACAGCTGGGTCAGCCGCAGTTGCAGCTCGCCACCGCCAAGTGGCCTGGAAACTTGCACTCCTGATGCTTCGACAGCTCGATCCAGCCCGTCGGCGAGCGCGCCCGGCAGCAGGGCGAGGCCGACACAGGCGGCCGCACACAGCCCCATTCCCGCGAGCATCGGCCGCGGACTCTCCACCGCCCGCTCGGCGGCAACGCTGCGCGGCCGGGCGAAGAAGCCCACGCCGAGCGCCTTGACGAACGCTGCCGCGGCCAGACCGGCGGCGAGCGCGATGGCGGCGATGGCCACCGGCAGCACGACAGCCGTGGCGGCCCCGGGCACCGCGAGCCCGTGGATCAGCGACTGGAGCAGCAGCCACTCGCTGATGAATCCATTGCCCGGGGGCAGGGCGAGCGCGCCCAGCGCACCGAGCGCGAACAGGGCGGTGGTGTACGGCATCCGCGGGCGCAGTCCGCCGAGTGCGTCCAGGTCCCGGGTGCCGGTGGCATGCAGGACGGAGCCCGCCGCGCCGAACAGCAGGGCCTTGAACGCGGCGTGGTTGACCACGTGCAGCAGGGCGGCCGCCAGACCGAGTGCGGCCGGCGCGGGGTTGCCGCCCGCCTCGAACAGCAGCGCCGCGCCCACCCCGATCAGCACCAGGCCGAGGTTCTCGCTCGTCGAGTAGGCCAACAGGCGCTTGAGGTCGGTGGCCACGGCGGCCTGGACGATCCCGTACACCACTGTGACCGCGCCGAGCGCCAGCGTCAGCACTCCCCACCAGCGCGGGCCGCCGCCCAGGAGATCGAAGCCGACCCGGATCACGCCGTACGCGCCGAGGTTCACCATGGCCGCGCTCATCAGCGCCGAGACGTGGCTGGGGGCCTCGGGGTGGGCGCGGGGCAGCCAGGCGTGCAGGGGCACCATGCCGGCCTTTGATCCGAAGGCGACCAGCGAGAGCACAAAGACCGTTCCTCGTACGGAAGGTGACAGTCCGTCGGCAGAGGAGCGCAGCACGGGAAAGGTCTCGCCGCCCGCCCGGGCCGCGAACAGCACCAGAGCGATCAGCAGGGCCACCAGTCCGAGGTGGGTCATCACCGCGTACCAGACGCCGGCCTCCCGGACCGAGGCCCGCCGCCGGTGCTCGGCCACCACAAGCAGCAGCGAGGCCGCCGCCATCAGCTCCCAGAGCAGCAGGAAGGTCGAGACGGCAGCGCCGGCCGGAACCATGACCAACGTCCAGGCGAACAACGGCAGCACGGCCTGGACGCCTCGCCCGGTGAGGCCGTGCCGGGTGTAGCCGATCCCGTAGACCGCGGCGGCGACGATCACGCCCCCGGACACCGCGACGAACAGCCCGGACAGGGCGTCCATCGCGAGGTGCATCCCGGCCAGCGGCAGCAGGTCCGGAAAGGACGCCGCCCAGCGCTGCCCGCCCAGTGCGGCAACACCCGCGACCAGGCCGGCGGCGCCCACGCCCGCCGTGCACGCCCCGACCGCTGCCGGACGGGCGCGCTCGGGCAGCACCAGCCCGCAGGCGGCGCCGCCCGTGGCCAGGGCGCTCGCCGCCGCCAGCGCGGGAGCGATCGCGCTCACCGCCCGGTCACCCGGCGCAGCGCCGCGACGATCGCCGCCGGCTCCGGCGGGCAGCCGGGCACCTCCAGGTCCACGGGCACGATGTCGGCCACCGCGCCCGCGACGCCGTAAGCCCCGGCGAACAGGCCGCAGTTGATCGCGCAGTCGCCGACCGCCACCACGACGCGCGGCTCGGGCACAGCGTCGTAGGTGCGGCGCAGCGGGTCGGCCATGTTCCGGGTCACCGGGCCGGTGACCAGCAGCACGTCGGCGTGGCGCGGGGAGGCGACCAGTCGGGCCCCGTACCGCTCGGCGTCGTACACCGGGCCGAACGCGCCGCCGATCTCGATCTCGCAGCCGTTGCACGACCCGGCGTCGACGTGGCGCACCTGCGCCGAGCCGCGTAACGCACGGGCGGCGGGCGGGGTTTCGCCCTCGGGGCGCGGCGGTGCCGGCTCGGCGACCCGGCCGACCTCGCGGATCCTGCGCAGCAGATCCATCACGGACCTCTCCGTCTCGACGCACGTCTCGGGTTGTGCTGTCCGGGGTTCGGCGGTCCGGCCGAGGGGCCTGACGGCCTGCCAGAACGGCGGCGCGCACTGCGGGCAGCACCCTTCCGCCAGCCTTTCGCGGCCGGTGCGGAGAGTGCCCGTCCCGTTACGGCGAGAGACTATAGACCTGTTGGTGAGCCTCCGGAAACGTCGACGAGATGAAGCCGCCTGCCGCCGCCTCCGGGGCACCACGTCCGGGGGCGGCGACAGGCGCGAGGCCCCCATCGGCCGACGTCGGCCTCGGGAGGGTGGGGCGTCCGGGGTGTTCGCGGCGTTCCCGCTGGCCCGAGCCGTGGAGCACAACTTCCACGGCGCCGGGTCCGAGTGCCTGCCGTCCCGTCGCGAACCGTCCGGTGGGTACGCGCCCACTCGCCCGTCGCCTCGCAGTTGCGTATGTTAGCAACTGATCAGGTCGTCATGCTCCCGTGTGTCGCTGATCAGGGCTTTGTCACACCAGGAGGTTCGCCTTGATCGACCTCGCCCGGTGGCGGGCCATGGCCAGGTTGGCGCGGTGCCGGTCGAGGATCAGGTAGAGGAACAGCCGGCCCGCGCGAGGTCGGTGGCCGTAGCGCCCGCCAGCGCGAATCAATGCCGCCCGCGCGGCCGCGAGTACCGAGTGTCATACCGCTCCCGGAGTCGACCAGCGCCGCCCCGAGTGCGCGTCGATGGCCATCGCCTCCTCGAGAGCCGCCTCGACGTCGACCATGCATCCTCCCGATCTCCTGAACTGCCCGGCGGGCGGCCGGGCAGACCGCCAGCGATTCGTGCGCCGAGCGTAGGAGCGAGGCCGGTTTCGTCCGTCCGGAAGACTGCTACTGATCGGAAGAGATCGTCATTGTCTGAATCAATCACCTATGAAAATGCCGAGTTGAAAAATTCTTCATGTCACTCCATGATGTCGAGCTGTCCGACCGGCACGGAGCGCCGACGGCCCTCCCCGGCGGAGCGGTCGGATACGGGAGGGGAAGCGGTGGCGGAGGTCTTCGAACAGAAGCTGCGCAGGAGGCAGCTGCTGGCCGAACTGCGAGAAGCCTCAGGGAGGTTCCAGACGTGATCACGGTCAAGGGGCCTCGGTGAGTCGACGCTGGCGGGACCGCCGCCGGCACGACCCGGCTGTCCCCGTGCCGGCCGAGCGGGCCGACGGAGGCCGGCGCTATCGGATGAGTCTGGCGAGCAGCTGGGCCGCCGCCAAGGTCGTTCGCAGGATCACGGTGACCGTCCTCACCTCCTGGCGCGTGCCACCGGGATCCACCGTCCACGACGCAGCCGTCTTCGCGGTCACCGAGCTCACCACCAATGTCGTCCGGCATGCCGCACCACAGTCCCCGTTCTTCGAACTGCTGCTCACCGTCACCGACAGCCATGTCGAGGTCGGCGTCCGGGACAGCCACCCGGGCCTGGTCGAGCACCCCGAACCGGGGGCGGTGGGCGGCCTGGCCGTCGTCGCCGACCTCGCCCACCACCTCGGCGGCGCGCTGGCCATCCGCCCCGACCCCGGCGGTGGGAGGACCGTGTGCGTCCTGCTGCCTCTTGCCCCGCCTCTCGGCCACCGACGACACTGAACCGGCCGGGATCGGCCCTGCGCCGATACGAGCCGGAACCGGTGGCCACGTCCGGGCTGATCCGCGCGACATGGTTCATGGCGTACTGCGCGTGCACTGACCGCCGCATTCCGGCGCGCCCCGTTGTGCGACCGCGCCAGGGGCTACGACCGGCGCTGTGTGGGGCCGGTATCGGTACGGAGTTCGTCGAGGAGCCCGGCTTGGTCGGTCAGAAGCGTGCCGAGGATGGAGCGGGCAACCGCCAGCAGATCGGCGACCTCGGGGGTGGTGAGGCGGTAGAAGACGGACGCGCCCTCCCGACGGGAGAGCACCAGCCCGGTGCGGCGCAGGATCGCGAGCTGCTGCGACAGATGGGCGGCTTCGACCCCGACCTCGGGAAGCAGTTCAGCGACGGCCTGCTCGCCGTCGCTGAGCAGCTCCAGGACCCGGATGCGGACGGGGTGGCCGAGCGTCTTGAAGAACTCGGCCTTGCGCTGGTACAGCGGCACGGTGACGACCGACGGCTGTCGCGGGGCGTCGGCACTCACCGGGCTCACGCTTCCCCTCCGGCGCTGGTCAGGCAGGACATCATCACGTGTGACTCTAGCAATTCCGCCCGCACATAGATCAACTCGCCGCTATGGCGGTGACCGCTGCGGCGATGTCCGGATAGAGACGGATCAAGCCGAGGCCGTGAGAGGTGAGCAGCAGCGGCGCGCTCCGCTCACCCAAGCCGCAGACCGCGAGCGGGCCCTGCTCCGGAGCGAGGAGAGCAGCCGCATGCACGATGGCCCCCTCGCCGCCGTTGCTCCAGCCTCGGAGCGCAGCGAGGTCGAGGACGATGGGCCCGGCGCACCGGGCGCGGATCCAGTCGAACGCACCGGCAAACCGGTGGACGGCCTCGTCACCGAGGAACCCGGACATGTGCACCAGGCCGATGCCGTCGCCCTGCTCCAGCTCCCATTGGATGCTCACCGCCACCCCTTTTCCGCACACGCGGGGCGGCGGTGAGCCAAGGCGAGGCCCCGACGACCCATCGGTGGCTGGGATCCGGGACGCCCGAGCCGCGTCCGCAGACCCCGCCCTCTTGCCACTGGACGCCCCAAGGCATCCAGCACCACGAACGGAGCGAGCGGCACCTGCACACGCCGGCGCGGTGAGATACGCATCCCGATTCCCTTCCTCGCAGTTGCCAATCTTAGCAACTGCTAAGGTTTGAACTGTTGCGGCCCGCCGGAAGCGGCCGTACCAGGGCGGCCGCTCCGGAACCGACGCCGGCGCGGCCGCCCAGCCCTGGAGCGTCAGCGAACGGGGCCCGGCAGTGCGGTGCCGACTCGCTCGCGGACGGCCTCGACCGCTTCCCACTCGGCCGCGCTCAGGGCGGCGAGGGCGGCTGGGAAGACTCCGTCCTGTTCCTTGAGGATGTGCTCCCGCAGCAGCCCGAGGACGTCCAGCAGGCGCTGCGGCCAGGTCGGGTCGGCGGGGACGGTGCCGGTGGCTTCGCCGAGGACGGCCTCGATCCGGTGGGGCCGGACATCTGTGCCGACTTCGAGGACGTGGTCGCGCAGCTGCTCGCGCGCGCCGAAGAGGGCTGACGTAGCGATGGCGGACGGCCGCGGGGACAAGTTCACCCGGCCGTCCGCCTTTCGCTCGCTATGCGGTGGCCAGGCCGGTCATGTCGCGTCCGGCTGGGGAGCGGTCCCACCCGGGGCGGCTCGGGTTAGTGGAAGTCAGTGGCGAGTGGCGGCGACGATGAGCCCGAGACCGATCAGTGCGGTGCCGCCCGCACTGCTGATCATCGCCAGACGGCGGTCGGAGCCGGCGAACCAGGAGCGGGCGGCCGAGGCGCCAAGGGCCCACGAAGTGTCACAGACCAGCCCGATCGTGGCCGGGATCAGGCCGAGGATCATCATCTGGAGCGTGGCACTGCCGGTGCCGTGGTCCACGAACTGTGGCAGGACCGCGGCGAAGAAGACGAGGCCCTTCGGGTTGGTGGCGCCGACGAGGACGCCGTCGAGGACGGTGCGCACATCGCCCCGTGGCTGGACTTTCGTCGCGGTCATGTCCGCGCGCAGCCGGTTGCGGTGGCGGATCGCCTGAACACCGAGGCACACGAGGTAGGCGGATCCGGCGAGCTTCACCGTGGTGAACACCGCGGTCGAGCTCTGAACCACCGGGCCGAGCCCCAGGGCCACGACGATGACCAGGGCGCAGCAGCCGACGAGGTTGCCCAGGACCGTGGCGAGCGCGGTGCGGCGGCCGTGGGCGAGAGCGCGGCCGATGACGAACAGGACGCTCGGTCCGGGGACCACGATCACTACGAAGCACATTGTGGTGAACGCCAGCAGGCTGGATGAGGAAGCCACGGGCCGGTCCTTTCCGGGAACATGTCGGGGCGGTGCCGGAGCGGCACCGTGCGAGTCGCGCTGTGCGTGTGCTCATGCGCGGCCTGCGGCTTTCGACGGGGCGATTCGGGTGAACCCGGCTCTGCGGAACCCGGCAGAGGGGGCCGGCGATGCCTGCTCCCGGTGAGCCTGATGGACACGCCGGGATTCGATCAACTGATTGCGGGATCATGCAATCGTGATTACGTTGCGCTTCAGCGAGACGGCCGAGGAGGCCCTTGCCTTCTCGCTCTCGCCGCTGCTCGAAGCCGTCCATTCCTGGCACGTGCTCACCGCCCCGGGACATCACGCCCTGCACGTGCCCTGGGTGCGGCGGTGCCGCCGGCTGCCGGCTGCGCTTCGCCGACGATTGCGCGAGCACGGCTTCGTGGTGGCCGACTACATCCCGGCCTTCTTCGAAACCCTGGCCGACGACCCGGACGCGGACTTCGACCAGCAGGTCGCGGCAGTGCGCGCGCTGCCGCCCGCGCAGCTGGCCGCCGAACTCGCCCAGACCCTTGTCGACACGACCCGCTTCAACGGACCCGACCTGGTCGCAGACGCCGCCACCCGCGATGCGGCCCTCGCCGCACTCCGCCAGAGCGCTCCTGACACAGCCGCACAACTGAGTGACGTCCTCACCGACCCCCTCCCCGTCCTGGAGGGTGCGCTCACGACGCTCGAGGACTACTGGAGCGCCGCGTTCGCCCCCGAATGGGGACGTCTCGAACCCATCCTCCACAAGGCGATCGCCCACGTCGGACAGCACATCGCCCACCACGGCGTCTTCCCCATGCTCCGCACCCTGGTCCCGCAGATCCGCATCGACCCCGCACAGCGCACCCTGCGCCTGGACCGCCCGCACGACCACGACATCGCGGTCACCCCCGCCCGCCCGGTGACCTTCACGCCCAGCCACTACGTCTGGCCCCACGTGCGCGTCACCTGTGACTCGCCGTGGCCTGTGCGGATCACCTATCCCGCCCTGTCCCTCGCGCCCGCGTCCGCACCCCGGCCCGCCAGCCAGGCAGAAATCCTCACCGCGCTACAGGCCCTGGCAGCCGCCCCACGCCTGCAGATCATCACCTGCCTCGCCAGGCAGAGCCGCAGTACCCAGGAACTCGCCACCCTCCTCGGTCTGTCCCAGTCAGTGGTCTCCCGCCACCTCCAGCAACTGACCCAGGCCGGGCTGACCACCACACGCCGCGAGGGCTACTACGTCCTCTACACCCTCGACCGCACCCGCCTCGACCGAATCGCCGCCGACCTCGCCAGCCTCGCCACACCACACAACTGACCTGCGTCCCGGGGCCGGTGGCCCTGCTCGGCATCGGCCCGGACGAAGCGACCCGTGGCCCCCATGGCTGCCCGGTCCGTGCGGATTTCATCTTTTGATCATCCGCTGATAGGTTTTCCATGTCGGCGGGACGACATCGCGGAAGTGATCGAACCTCAGGCCGTCAGGCGTCGGTGGTGCATTGGTAGCACGCCCACTTTCAGTGGGAAAAGTCTGTTCGATTCAGGCCCGGCGCTCCAACTCGCAGGGGCGGAAGTCGATTTCGACTTCCGCCCCTGTCGGTTTCCGGCCGGTGACGGTTTTTCGGCTGCGACGGCGTCAGGGCAGGACGTCATAGGTGTAGACCGAGGAGATGTCGAGCACCGACCTCGGCGTCGCGGAGGTCCCGAGCGGGGAGACGATCGGGTCGTCGATCCGCTCACCCTTGAACGTCGCCGCCGGGGCGGTCATGTCGGGGACGTAGAGCCGGCCGAAGCGGTTCATCCAGCTCTCCCAGATCCGGTCCACGTTGCAGTGGTGGAGGAAGAACACGGGATCGTTGGGGGAGGTGCCGGGCGCCATGTCGCCGCTGATCCACACGTGCACCTGGTTGTGCATGTGGGGCCCTCGAGGATCCCTCGGGATCCAGCCCTCGAGCAGATTGCGGAAGCCCTGCGAGGCGCTGTTGAAGTTGGGAGTGTCGTAGCGGTCGGCCGGATTGGTGCTGGTGGCCGGTGGCGAGTAGTCGAGCGTGGTCTTGACCTCCCCGCTGGTCGGCAGCGTGGGCCAGTCCGTGGCGAAGAGCCGCTCCAGGCCACGGACGGGGTCGGTCTGAACGGGCATCCCGTTGGGATCACTCTCGATGCGGATGGCGAAGGTGTTCGGATCGGCGGCGTTGAAGGCGAACTTCCCGGTGCTGACCGGTGTGCCGGTGACCGGGTCGCTCTGCCCACCCAGGTAGTCGTCGGTGAAGATGGTGGCGTTGGTCGGCGAGCCGAGGTCGCCGTCGGCCGCCCAGTCCCAGTAGGGAAGCGCGAAGCCCGGCTTGTTCAGAACGCGTTGAAGGTTGCTCTCCAGCAGACTGAGCATCACCCGGTGCCAGGGCAGGAAGATCGGTCCGCGGTGGGCGGCGTTGCGCTTCAGCGGATCCCCGCCCGGCGGGATCGGGGTCATCATGGTCCAGCAGTGCCAGATCACGAACAGGTCGTAGGTGAACACCGGTGCGGGGTTCCCCGGGACGCCGAGCTGGTCGGTGGTGAAGTTGGTCCGTTCCTGCTTGAGCGCGAGGACGCCCTCGATGTAGTCGTCCCGCGCGGTCGCGTCGGTGAGGATGTTCTTCCGGACGACAGGCATCTCACTCGTCCTTCGGGAAGTACTTGGGGAACTTGCGGATCAGCTCGCGGACGGTGTCCAGTGCCGAGGAGAACTGGTAGGCGGGCAGGCCGTGACAGGCCAGGATCCCGTCGTCGTCCACGTCGAGTCCGGCCTTCAGCGGCCGGCCGTCCACGGTGACCTCGTAGGTGGTGACGATCTTGATCTGGTGGCCCTCGAACTCCGCCGTACGGATGGAGGACGATCGGCCGGCATGGTGGTCCGGGCCGCCCATGTGGTCGTGCTCGGGCTTGATGCTCGTCAGGTAGCTCCCGAACGTGTCCGGGTCGGCGGCAGCGGTCAGGTCTGCCGGGGTGATGGTCGGGTCCATGTCCACGTCCCGGGGAAGGTTGCGGTTCCGGCGCTCCGCCGGACTGCGGACGCCGTCCACCTCCCACCATCCCGCCGGGGGTAGACCTCCGCAGCTCAGACGGCCCGACGGCCACGCAGCGCGACCGTTGGGCGAGAGAGGAGGGATTGAGGTGAACGGACGGTGACGGTGAGCCGATGCCGTCACGGTTGGGTCAATCTGAGGGCCGCTCGGGTCAGCCCGTCGGTTTCACCGGGGGGAGCGTGATCACCGGGCCGATCGGGCGGCAGCCCATGTAGGTCATGGCCTGCAGGGGTGGGCAGGAGGCCGAGGTCGGCACAGGAGGCAGCGTCGGCAGTGGCGGCCTCGGCGGCACGGTCCAGTCGGGAACCGCCTTCGCGGCCGGCGCCTTGGGCGGGGCGGGCGCCTGCGGCTCCGACGTGGCCTGCGCAGCTGTGGGCCTGGCCGGGGCCGGCTTCGCGGTCGGAGCCTTGGGGCGGGCGGGCGTCTGCGGCTCCGGGGTGGCCCCCGCTTCCGTCTGAGGATCCGCCGGGGTTTCGGCGGGGGAGGGGCTCTGCTCGGCCGTGGAAGGTGCGGCCGGGGACGGTGCGGTCGGAGCGGGACTCACCGGAGTCGGCGTACCGGGCAAGGCAGTTGACGAAGCCACAGGGCTCGGACCGTCCTCCGGCACGGCCGACGCGGCCCCGTGCGAGCAGACCAGCAGCAGCCCGCTGACGCCGGTTATGCCCAGCAGGCACGCTCCTGCGGCGATGGCGAGGGTACGTCTGCGACCAGGCGACTCCGTGGTCCCCTGCTGCTCGCCCCCACTGCCGTGCATCCGTTCCCGCCCTGCCTGATCTGCCGTCTCAACTGGGCGGATGCTAGCAGAGGGGCGTTCCCTGACCTCCGCCCGCCGCCCGCTGCGACCCATCACCGCTGTGGTGCGTCATGGCCGTTGGACCTGGCCGGACCCGCGGCTTCCGCGCGGCCTGTGCCATGATCGTCTGCCGTCAGGCCGACCACGGGGGATACATGAGTCGAATCAACTGCCCGCAGTGCACAGCTCCGGCTTCTCAACCGTTCGCCGGCGCCTGGAGCGCCGCCTACCCGTGCCTGCGCTGCCACGTCGCCGGGGTTGCGGGTTTCCGTCAACAGCTCGATCGTGCCTGACCTCGCCGCCCGCGATCTTCAACGGGACCGGGCCGAACCCGCCGACGGCGAACCCGCACCCCGCCGGCGAAACCCGCACAGCCAGGCCTGCCCTGCGGTGCGCGCCACCCGGCACCGCTGTTGCCGGCCTGCTGCCGCTGCTCCGGATCGCCGCGTGCCGCCCGTGGCGCTGGGGGCTGTCGTGTTGGTCGCCGGAGCCGGGCCGGCTGGGCGGTCATCAGCTGCATGCACCACATGACCGCGGGCATGTTCACGCGCTTGGACTGTGCGGCGCCTGCCTGCGGCCGCACGTACGAAACCGAACGGCGAAAGGGTCGACAGACATGACCACACATACCGACAACGTCACCGAGCAGCCCTCGGCGGATCCCGTCTACCGTGCGGTGTCGCGGCGACGCCTGCTGCGGCTCGGGGCCGGCGTCGTGGGAGGCGGTGCCCTGCTCGGGGCTGTCGCCGGGGGAGGGGTGCTCGCCGGGTGGCTGCCCGGTGGGGTGGAGCTGAAGAAGGTGTTGGGGCTGACCGGGACGGACGGTACGGTGCCGGACGTGGCGCCGGGAGTGGTGCGCGTCGAGCAGGTGCACTCGGCGGCGCGGGGTCGGGAGGTCACGATGGTGACCATGCTCCCGCCCGGCACTGTGGCGAGCACGAACCTGCCGGTCTGCGTGATGCTGCACGGGCGCGGGAGCGACGCGCAGGGCATGGTGGCGCTGGGGACGCCGCAGTTCCTGGCGGCGGCGGTCAACGGCGGGGTGCCGCCCTTCGCCGTGGTCGCGGTGGACGGCGGCGACGCCACGTACTGGCACCAGCACGCCGCCGGTGACGGCGACGACCCGCAGACGATGCTCCGCGAAGAACTCCCGGGCTGGCTGCACGCCCGCCAACTGCCCACACCGCGGGCCGCGATGGGGATCTCCATGGGCGGTTCGGGCGCCCTGCAGTACGCTGCCGGGCGCACGCAGAGCGGCCGCAACCTCGACGCCGTGGCGCTGCTCAGCCCGGCCGTCTTCCGCACCTGGGCGGACGCCCGCACCACCGGCGGGTACGCCGACGAGGCGGACTGGCAGGCCCACGAGCCGACACTGCGCCTCGACCGGACCCAGGTCGGCACCCTCGGCGTGTGGTGCGGCCAGGAGGACCCGTTCTGCCCTGCCGCCCGCCAGGTCGCGCGGCAGGCGCGAGCGCGAGAGGCGCGGTTCCCCGACGGAGAGCACACGGATGGCTTCTGGCGGCGGGTGATGCCCGACGCGATGTCGCTGCTGGGACACGCGCTCGCCACCACGTGAGAACCGGCGCAGTTGGTCGGCGGTGGCGGTCAGGAACCGGAAGAGCGACGCGGGCTTTTCCCCGGGTGCCGCGTCGAAGAGGGCTCAGTGGCGCCTTGACTGAGGCTGGAGCTCCGCAAGGCGCAGCCTCCAACACCGCGGAGCAGCTGCTCAACCGGCAACGGAGGAGCGGGCTGATCGCGGTGGCGACCTGGTTGGGCTGTCCCGTGATCCTGCTCTTCGCCCTCGGCAACCGGCACTGACCCGCGTCGGAGGTCAGTGCTGCGCCCGGACCAGCCGGAATCCGGTGACCAGGTCGGGGCTGATCCGTACGACGCGGTCCATGGATCCCTCCACCCACGGGGTCAGCAACGACCGGTAGCCGTCGGCCGTCGCGGGGGCGCTGACCAGATGGGCGTAGCCGGTGACGACCACGCTCCAGCCGAGCCGACTGACCGGGTCGATGGCGTCCGCCTCGTAGGCGACGACACCGGGCTCACCGGTGACCGTGTTCGTGAGCGCCGCACCCTCGTGCGTGCGGATGACGATGCTGCCGTCGACGACGACGTGGTTGACCGGACGGATGGCCGGCAGAGCGTGACGGGTGAACACGACGCGTCCGAACGGGGCGCTGCCCAGCAATTGAAGCGCTTCTTCCTCGTCCAGCGGCACCATCTGCCGGGGCACTCGATCGTGCTGCTGGAGGTCCTTCACGGCGCCGTGCACCGCCTCGTCGTTCATCGCGCGGTTCATGCCGCGCCCGCGATCAGGCCGAGGTGGCCGTCGAAGCGCCGGTAGAGGACCCGGCCGCGCCCGGTCTCGGGGTTCGCGAAGAACAGGAACGGCAGTTCGGCGCACACCAGGCGGTCGACGGCCTGCCGCTCCGTCAGGCGAGGCGCGCCGTGCGGGCTGACGGTCAGTGGCACAGCGCCGCGGCGGGGCGGAGCGGCCGCGGTGGTGCGGGCGAGGCGGTAGCCGGTCGGGCCGACGCGGTAGACGACGGCGTCGGTCTCCGTCGCCGGATCGGTGAACAGGTGGATGTCGTAGTCCATCGCGTCCATCGTCCGGGCCGCCGCCTCCGCGGAACACCACACCAGCGTCGGCTCCTTGACCCGCACGATCCGTGGCACGCCGCCCGCCGCGACGGCTGGACCGCGCCGACGTGCCGTCAGGGGCCACGGATGCGGCACCCAGCTCTCGGTAGCGGCCCGGATCCGCCCGCGCAGTGCCTGGGCCATCCGGTCCAGCGACTGGCCGAATTCGGCAGCCGCTTCCTGGACGCGGATGCGGCGGCCGTCGACCTCGGCGTTCACCTGAGCCAGTGCTCCGTCGGCCGCTGTTCCCAGCCGGACCCGCAACGATTCCACCAAGGTACCCACCCCGGCAGTGGCCGTTGCGGCTGCCACCCGGGCACGCGCCTCGGCCAGGATCTCGCCCGGAAGGCCGTCGAACGCCTTCACCGTGATCGCCTCGCCCATTTTCCCGGCCCTTCTGCCAGCTGTCGGCGGACCTCCGTCCACGCGGCGACAAGGATCACGCTTGGCCGAGTGCTGCCACAAGGGCCGAACGACCCCATGTCCGTGATCGGGACCTCGGGCTTCCCCGCGGGCGCGTCACCGGTGAGAACCACCTCTGGGCCTAAACGCAATGCCAGTGACTTTGTGGTCCGTGCCTCGTTGGTTGTGGTGTGGCGAGGGTGGGGCAGGTCAAGTCGCCTGCGGGTGAGCGGTTGTCGGACCGGATCGCGATCGGGGTGCTGACCCAGGCGTTTCCGCCGGGTCTGGTCGATGAGGTGATCGCCGAGACCGGGCGGGGCGAGAAACGCAGCCGTCTGCTGCCGGCGCGGGTGGTCGTGTACTTCGTCCTGGCGATGTGCCTGTTCTTCGGGCAGGGCTATGAAGAGGTCGCCCGGCTGCTGGGTGAGGGGCTCGGGGACGGGCGGCGGTCGTGGCGGGTGCCCACGACCGCCGCGATCGGGCGGGCCCGCCGGCGGCTGGGCCCGGAGCCCTTGCGGCTGCTGTTCGCGCGGGTATGCCGTCCGGTGGTGGTGCCCGGGACGGCGGGTGCCTGGTACCGGCGCTGGCAGCCGGTCGCGGTGGACGGGACCACGCTGGACCTGGCGGACACCGAGGCCAACGACGAGTTCTTCGGCCGGCCGGGATCAGGGCGCGGGAGCGGCGCGTTCCCGCAGGCCAGGCTGGTCGGGCTGGCGGAGTGCGGCACCCACACCGTGTTCGGCGCCGCGTTGGGGCCGCTGTCGGTCAGCGAGCAGACCCTGTCCCGGCAGTTGTTCGCTCACCTGCGGGCGGGGATGCTGCTGCTGGCCGATCGCGGCTTCTACGGGTTCGAGCTGTGGCAGCAGGCGCGGGCCACCGGCGCGGACCTGCTGTGGCGGGTCAAGAAGAACGCGGCGCTGCCGGTGACGCGGGTGCTCGACGACGGCTCCTACCTCAGCACGATCCACGCCGAGCGGGACCGCGGGACGCGCCGCAACCCGGTGACGGTGCGGGTCGTGGAGTACACCCTGGCCCGCACTGGCGAGGCAACCGTCTACCGCCTGGTCACCACCCTCCTGGACCCGAAGGAGGCACCAGCCGCCGAACTCGCGGCACTCTACGTCCAGCGCTGGGAGATCGAGACCACCCTGGACGAGATCAAGACCCACCAGCGCGGCCCCAGGCTCGTCCTGCGCTCCAAGTACCCGTGGGGAGTCGAGCAGGAGGTCTACGGCCTCCTGCTCGTCCACTACGCGATCCGACAGCTGATGCACCAGGCCGCCCTGCACCAGGGCATCGACCCCGACCGGCTGTCCTTCACCCGCAGCCTGCGGGTTGTACGCCGCCAGGTACCCGCCCAGGCGGGACTTTCCCCCCGGCAGACTCGCCAGGGCACTCACCCGCACCCTGGCTGAGATCGCCGAACGCCTGCTGCCCGAACGCCGCCACCGGACCTGCCCCCACGTCATCAAACGCAAGATGTCCAACTGGCCCCTCAAACGCGCCCAACACCGCAACTGGCCACCGCCCCAACCGGCCACCGTCACGATCACCCAGCGGGACACAACTTAAGTCACTGGCATTGGGCCTAAACGTCACACCCTCGCGGGACAGCACCCGGTGGACGAATCCGTACGACGTCCCGTAGCTTTCCGCGATCTCGCGCACCGGGGCGCCCGCCAGGTACATCCGGCGCATGTCCTCCACCACGCTCTGATCCGGCACCTGAGCCAGAGAGTTGCTGCCGCCCCTTGAGGCCATGCTTCTGTATCCCTCCCGTCCGTCGGTGGCACCGAGGCCCGGGCCGCCGTCGACCGCGATGTCGCTCAGGCGACCGCCTCCGTCCACAGCGTGCCGACAGCCGGCTGGCCCTGGATGTCATGGCCTGGTCATTCTGTCGTGGCGCCAGGTGTGGACGACAGGGCCGATCGACCTATTGCCCTGCGGCGGCGGATGGGATCGCCGTCCGGGAGCCCGGCCGCGGCCCGCTGGGGCGGAACCCGCGAGATCCTACAACTGGGGGTGCGTGGAGCCGCCCTCGCCGCGAAGCTCGTCGAGGAGTCGGGCGCGGTCGGTGAGAAGGGTGCCGAGGATGGATCGGGCGACCGTCAGGAGGTCGGCAACCTCGGGGGTGGTGAGGCGGTAGAGGACGGTGGCGCCCTCCCGGCGGGAGGTGACCAGCCCGGTACGGCGCAGGATCGCGAGTTGCTGGGAAGCGGCCGCCACCCGGGGCGGCCGGTCCGGAACCGACGCCGGACCGGCCGCCCCGGCGCAAGGCCAGCCTTGGGGCAGGGCGCGGCCGCCACCGCCCGGGAGTACGCCGCCTGCCTCGACGGCGAGTTGGCCGAGCACCTCCGCGTCTACCTGTTCTGGCTCGACGAACGGCGCCCTCCGAGACCGGCGGACCGGCTGCCGCGACTCTAGACGCTACAGCTGACAGTGTCAGCAAAGTCAAGTGGAGACGGGATGCCCGACCAGCCGCTCACCCGCCGCGAGCGCCAGCGCGAGCAGACGACTGCGGAGATCCTGACCGCCGCCCGGCACCTGCTCGCCGCCGACGGCCCGGCCGCGCTCACCCTGCGCGCCACCGCCCGCGAGGTCGGCATGACCGCACCCGGGGTCTGCCGCTACTTCCCCGACCACCGCGCCCTCGTCCAGGCCGTCGTCGCCGACCTCTACCGCGACCTCGCCGCCGACCTCGAAGCCGCCCGCGATGCCCACGCCGACGCGCCGACCGCGGACCGGCTCGCCGCAGCCGCCCGCGCCCTGCGTCGCTGGTCGCTGGCACATCGCAGCGAGTTCACCCTGCTCTTCGGCAAGCCCATCGCGGACGCCGGAACCGCCCCGGAGGACCCGGCACACGACGCGGGCTGGCGCTTCGGTCAGGTCTTCCTCGGCCTGATGACCCAACTGTGGCGCGAGGGCACCGTTCCCCCGCCCGCCGCCGATGAGTCCGTCCCGGCCTGGTGGACCCAGTACGACGACCTGCGCGAACACCTCACCGACGACATCCCGCTGCCCGTCCTCAACCGCTTCGTCCAGGCCTGGACCCGCATCTACGGCCTCGTCGCCCTGGAGGTCTTCGGTCACCTGGACTTCACCCTCGCCGACCCCGAGCCCTTCTTCGAACAGGCCCTGAGCGACGTACTCACCTCGCGCCGCGCGACCCCGGCTGCCGCGGTGTCAGCCGTCGAGAGCGGGAAGTGGACAGTGCCTACCACCGCGGCGCAGGCGGCGCCGGTGTCGTAGAGGGTACGGAAGCGATCGACGACCGAAAGTCGTCAGCGGTGATCACTCACCCGCCTCGCGCCATCGCCCGTCCGGCCGCATCTGCGTCCCCCGTCGCGCTGAATAACCGGTGCGCCGCCGAGGCCGCGCCAGGCCGTACGGGCCGTAGTGGTGCCACCGAACCCCGTCGATCCGCCGGAGGATCCCATGCATCAGCGCCGCCTGGCGGCTGTCTCGCTCGCCGTCGTCACCGTGCTCACCGCGGTGTGCGGCGGTTGCTCCAGCAGCAAATCGACCACCAGCCAAGCGAGCCCGTCCCCCGCGGTGACGCCGTCGGCAAGTGCCTCCCCGAGCGCGTCGCCCAGTGCCAGTGAGAGCGCGTCCGCGAGCGCCTCGGCCGGCGCGGGCGGCGGGGCGATCGTCGCGGCAGCACCCATCGGCAAGCTCGGCGAGATCCTGGTCGACTCCCAGGGCAGGACCCTCTACCTCTTCGAGAAGGACACCTCGGCCACCTCCACCTGCTACGGCGACTGCGCCACGGCCTGGCCGCCCGCCCTCACCACGGGCGCACCGACCGCCGCCCACGGCGCCGACCAGAGCAAGCTGTCCACGACCACCCGCACCGACGGCAAGACCCAGATCGTCTACAACGGCCACCCGCTCTACAACTTCCAGGGCGACAAGGCCCAGGGCGACACCAACGGCGAGGAATCCACCGCCTTCGGCGCCAAGTGGTACGTCGTGAACCCGGCCGGCAACAAGGTCGAGGGCGACTGATCCGATGACCGGCAGTGAGCGCCCGATGCCCGCTCGGACGGCTCGTGGGCGGACGGTTCGGGCCGTGCTCTGGGCGCTCCCGCCGATCGCCGCGGTGGTCGGCGTGTACTGGTTCGGTCGTGCACACACTCCCGATCTCGCCACCAGCCTGTTCGGCGCCCGCTACGGCGAGGCCCAGCAGCTGAAGGCCGAGCTGGGCACCGCCCTGCTCGGCCTCGCCCTGATCCAGCTGCTGCTCGCCCTCTGGCTGTACGGCCGACTACCCGGCCTGGGGGCAGCGCCGCGGCCTGTCGGCCGGATCCACCGGCTCGGCGGCCTCGCCGCCTTCCTGCTCTCCCTGCCGATCGCCCGGCACTGCCTGGTCGCCTACGGGGTGCAGTTGACCGACGCCCGCACCACCCTGCACTCGCTGAGCGCCTGTTTTCTCTACGGGGCCTTCGTCGCCAAGGTGATCGTGGTCCGGCACCGCCGGCTGCCCGGCTGGGCGCTGCCCGTGGCCGGCGGAGCCCTCGTCCTCGCGATCGCGCTGGTCTGGTACACGGCGGCGCTCTGGTACGTGAACGACTCCCACGCGCCGGGCTTCTAGCGCCGCATTAGGCAACGCTCGCTCGGCGCCAGCCCGGAGCCCTCGTGCTGACAGTCCGGCTGGTTCTACGGAAGATGCGGCACCGGCAACAGCTCATCGGCGGCCGTCCGGCCGAGACGCTCGCTCGGCCTGTCGCCACGGTCCTCAACTCGATGGCCGGAGTCCGGCGAGGGTGACGTCGACGAGACGATGGACGGCGGCCTCCGAGGGCAGGCCGCCTGCGGACAGTGCGTGCAGGCAGTAGTCGGCCAGCTCGTCGGCGGAGACGTCGTCGCGGACCGCGCCGACCGTGGCGGCTTCGGCGATGATGCCGCTGACGAGGCCGTGCAGCTGCTGCTGGGCCTGGACGACGTGCTGATCCCGGTGCACGAAGGCGGCCGGGAACGCACCGCTGCAGTGCGGACCTATGCCTCTTGGCGGTCGATCTCGTTCTCGCGGACCAGCCAGAGCGCGAGGGCGGCGCCGACGAGGCTGACCAGCCCGCCGAGCAACAGCACGATGTTCATGCCGTCGAGGAAGCCGGCCCGGGCGGCCGCCGACGCGGCCGCGCGCGCCGGCTCGGGGATCGCGGCGAGTGCCTGCGGCAGGCTGCCGGAGGAGGCGGCCTCGATCAGTTCGCGCGGGTGGGCTCCCTCCGCGATCGGCGTGCCCGCCGCCAGCTCGCGCACCTTGTGGGAGCCCCGGCCGACGAAGATCGCCCCCCAGACGGCGATGCCGACCGCGATGCCGACCTGCCGGAAGGTGTCGTTGATGCCGGCCGCCATGCCGCTCTTCTCCTTGGGCACCACGCTCACCGCGACGTCGGCGATCACCGGGTTGATCAGACCGACGCCCGCGCCGCCGACGAGGAACCCGGCCAGCAGGCCGGTCCAGGTGTCGTCGGGCTGGATGTCGCCCATCAGCAGCATGCCCGCGCCGACCGCGACGAGGCCGACGCAGAGCATCAGCCGGGCCGGTACCCGGGAGAGCAGGGCTCCGGCCACCGGCGCCACGAGGAAGCTCATCACGGTGATCGGCAGGTAGCGCACACCCGCCGCGAACGGTGAGAGCCCGAGGTAGTTCTGCAGGTACAGCGTCAGATAGAGGAAGAGGGCGAACAGCGAGCTGGAGACCGCGAACGCGGCCAACTGCACTCCGGTGAACGCGTGCCGGCGGAACAGCCCGAGCGGCAGCATCGGCTCCGGGACGCGGCGTTCGATCAGCACGAAGACGAGGAGCAGGATGGCCGCGCCGACGAACAGACCCACGATCAGCCCGCTGCCCCAGCCCTCGGCGTTGCCCCGCACCAGCGCGAGGACGAGCAGGAACAGCGCGCTGCTGAAGGCCGCGACCCCGGCCCAGTCGATCCGGGTGGCGTTGGGGTCGCGGCTCTCCGCCAGTTTGAGGTAGGTGACGACCAGGGCCGCGGCGCCGATCGGCACATTGAGGTAGAAGATCGACTCCCAGCCGAGCGAGCTCGTGAGCGCCCCGCCGATGAGCGGCCCGACGGCGACGGCCACCCCGATCGTCGCCCCGTAGACGCCCATCGCGGTGCCGCGCTCGCGGCCGGGTGGGAACTCCTGCGCGACCAGGGCCAGCGAGACCGCGAACATCACCGCGCCACCGACCCCCTGCACCGCACGGGAGACGTTGAGGAAGACCGGGTTCGGCGCCAGTGCGCAGAGCAGCGAGGCGATGGAGAAGATCACCAGCCCCGCGGCGAAGGCGCGGCGCCGCCCGAGCCGGTCGGCCAGCGAACCGGCCGTCAGCACCAGGGCGGCCAGCGAGAGGGCGTAGGCGTCGAACACCCACTGCAGGTCGGTGAAGCTCGCGCCCAGGTCCTTGCGGATGGACGGCAGGGCGACGTTGACCACCGTGATGTCGAGCAGCAGCATGAACGTCGCGACCGAGACGGCGATCAGGGTCCACCACTTGCGTTGCACGGCTGCGGGCCTCCTACGACGGGGTTCGCACGGTCCGCCGGCCGGGGTTGGGCGGCGACGTCGTCGACCGACCGTACGCAACGCCGCGCCCGAACCCGGGCAGACACGGTCGGACGCGCCCGCGGAGGCCCCGTCCGGTGGAGGCCGCCGCCCCGTCACCGGCTCAGTGGAGCTGGTGGAGTGAACCGGAACGGGCCGGCCCGCTGTACACCCTCGGCGATCCGCCCGGCGGGCGATGCCCTCGGGGGCCGCAGTACCCGGCGCTCGCTCGTAGCCGTCCAGGGCGGCAGTTCACCCCCGCCGAGGAGCCGCCAGCGCGTACAGCACCAGCGCGCCGCCCGCACCGGCGACCGCACCGAACGCGACCACCGGGATCAGGGAGAGCAGCGGCATACCGGGCTGCCCCCACCCGGCGAACCGGTACGCCGCGCCCAGCACGGCCGCGGCCAGCGTCAGCCAAAGCACCCTCCGGCGGACGGCCGCCGTCGCCACCCGCACCGGTCGGCCGCCGTCTGCCGCCGCGCGGCGCAACTCCCGTACCGCATGCCAGCCGAGCAGCACGAGAGCGATCGCGGAGGTGCCGTACTGCAGCGCGGCGTAGAGCGGCTCGCCCAGGATCCGGGCCGTCGTGAGCACCGGGAACACCCGCGTGCCGAGGCGGCCCGGGTGGGTGAAGGCGTCCCAGAACACGTGCGTGGCCGCGCCGAGCGCCGCGGACAGCGCGAACCACGGGGCCCGCGACCAGCGGATCCGGCGGTCGGAAGGACCGGTCAGCCGCTCGGCCGCGCCCGCCCAGCGAACGGGCAGCAGGCCGATCAGCGGTGCTCGCAGCACCAGCTGCCACACCGCGGCCAGTGCCAGGGTGATCGCCACATCGAGGGTGGGCACCGCCCACCACCGGTGCGCGAGGTCGCCCCAGGCGAAGGCGCCGGCGAAGTACGGCGTGTCCGGCGCCATCGCCCCGAACACGAGTGCCGACCCGATCATGCGCCCCCGGCCACGGCCGTGACGGAGGAGGGGGAGAACGGCGGCGGGATGGCTGAACGTGAAGGGCACGGGCGCCGATCTTACGCACGGGCCCGGCAGAGTTTGGGGGGGAGGGGCTTCTGGCCGGACAGGAGGTCGGCGACGGTCTCTGGTCCGTTTCACCCTGCGTGGCGTGGGCAGGCGTTGGTTGAACGGTGAGCCTGATGAGTCCCGTCCCTGTTCCGGATGGCGGCGCGGGGCACCGGTGCGAGGTCATCGGGCAGGACGGTCGCGGGTTCTGCTGCGGCAGCCGGCGGCCGTCCGATGACTCGAGAAGGTCGACAAGGGGCTTCGGTGAACATCCGCAGCACCGCCCGTCCGGCGGCAGCCCGGTCCGCCGGTCCGAGCAGGCGTGCGAGGGCAGAGGTGTCACTCGCCGTGGTCGGGGCCGCGATGGGGCTGGCCGCCGTCCAAGGATGCAGCAGCTCTGGCTCCGTACCGCCCGCGCAGACGGCGCCCGCCACGCCGGTGCCGAGCCAGTCGCCGACGCCGAGCCCGTCTCCGCCCGCGCAGCAGCCCTCGAACCCGCTCGACAACGTCGGCACGGCGGGCAACGCCCTCGCGGTGAAGATCGACAACGTGGGCGCGCACGTCCAGGCGATCCACCAGGGGCTCGCCGAGGCCGACATCGTGTACTGGGTGGAGGTCGAGGGCGGCCTGTCCCGGTTCCTCGCCGTGTACGACGCGAACCACCTGCCCGCCATGATCGGTCCCGTGCGCTCCGCCCGGCAGACCGACATCCCGCTGCTCCAGCAGTACGGGCGCCTCGATCTCGCCTACAGCGGCGCCATCAGCGGGCTCCTCCCGCTCCTCGACAAGGCGGACCTGCAGAACGTGACCCCGTTCAACGACCCGGGGGCGTTCACCAACCACGCCGTCGACCCCACCTTCATCGACCCGCACCAGATCCTCGGCCGGTTCCCGTCCGTGGCCGCCCGTTCCCCCGGCTTCGTGTTCGGCGCCGCACCCGGTGGCGGCAGCGCGCTCGGCACCATGACCTGGCACCTGCCGGCCGCGTCCATCGGCGTGCGCTTCAACGGCAGCGCGTACGACGTCACCGTGGACGGCCATGCGGCGTGGTCGGGTACCGCGACGGTCGTCGTCCAGCACGTCAGCATCGTTCCCGGCCTGTTCACCGACTTCAACGCCGGGCACCCGGACAACGAGGTGTTCACGCAGAGCACCGGCTCGGGCCAGGCGGAGGTGCTGCGCGACGGCAGGGCGTGGAGCGTCCACTGGAGCCGGCCCGACCCGGCAGCAGGCACGTCGTTCACCCTTCCCGACGGCAGCACCATGGCCTTCGCCACCGGGCCCGTGCTGGTGGTGATGGTGCCGTGATCCATGACGCGACGGCGATGCACTTCGACTTCCGCCTGGAGGTCGACGGCGTGCTGAAGTCCTGGGCCGTCCCCAAGGGACCGTCCCGCGACCCGCACGACAGGCGCCTCGCCATGCCCACCGAGGACCACCCGCTGGAGTACCGCGAGTTCGAGGGCGTCATCGCCGAGGGCGAGTACGGCGCGGGCACCGTGATCGTCTGGGACGAGGGCACGTACCGCAACCTCTCCACCGACCGGGACGGCCACGACGTCCCGTTCGCCGACGCCCTCGACAGCGGACACGCCTCCTTCCGCCTGTACGGACACAAGCTGCACGGCGGCTACTCCCTCACCCGCATCCGCAGCGACCGGGCCGGGCAGCGGGAAGCCTGGCTCCTGGTCAAGCACGCGGACGCCGACGCCTCCACCGACGGCACGCCCGCCCCGACCAGGGCTCGCTCGGCACGCACCGGGCACACCCTCAAGCAGGCCGCCGAAGCGGCCGGCGGTGCGTCATGACGAGCAGCCTCCCGGCGTGAACCCCTCCCGCACGAAACCCTCCGGGGAGGAGCGATGACCACCACCAAGAAGCTGCGCTCCGGCGGCCGGACCATCGACCTCGGCCGCCCGGACAAGGTGCTGTTCCCCGAGGACGGCATCACCAAAGCCGAGCTGGCCGACTACTACCGGGCCGTCGCCCGCCGGATGCTGCCGCACCTGCGCGGCCAGCCGCTGATGCTGGAACGCCACCCCGACGGCATCGACGACCCCGGCTTCATGCAGAAGGACGTCCCCGACCACTTCCCGGAGTGGATCCACCGGGCCGAACTGCCCAAGCAGGACGGCACCGTCACGTACGCCGTCTGCGACGACACCGCCACCCTGCTCTACCTGGCCGATCAGGCGTGCATCACCCCGCACCGGTTCCTCTCCCGCGCCGACCGACCGGACCACCCCGACCGGCTGGTCTTCGACCTCGACCCTCCCCCGGCCTTCGGCGGGGGGACCCCCACCGGCGAGGACTTCACCCCGGTTCGCGAGGCTGCCTGCCTGCTCCACGAACTCCTCGACGAGCTCCGGCTGCCGTCCACCGTCATGACCACCGGATCCCGCGGGCTGCACGTCCTCGTTCCGCTGGACCGTCAGGCCCCCTTCGACGACGTCCGTGCCTTCGCCCGCGACCTGGCCGAACTCCTGGCCGCACGCCACCCCGACCGGCTCACCACCGAGGCCAGGAAGAACGCCCGCCGCGGCCGGCTCTACCTGGACACCCAGCGCAACGTCTACGCGCAGACCGCCGTCACCCCCTACGCCGTACGGGCCCTGCCCGGCGCCCCCGTCGCCGCACCGGTCGCCTGGGCCGAGGTGGACGACCCGGACCTCACCGCGCAGCGCTGGACCATCGCGACGGTCGACCGGCTCCTCAAGGAGAACCCCTGGCAGGACGGTCCCCGCCGCGGTCGCTCCCTCGACCTGGCCCGCCGGCGCCTGGCCGCCCTACAAGCGTGACGCCACCGCAGGATTCCCTCTCACGCGGGTCGAAGCCGTAACAGCAGCTCCGGCAGGTACGCCACCGAGTCGAGCACGTGGTCCGGTTCGCCGTTCCCCTGTCGCGGAGCGCCCGACGCCGCCTTGCCGGTGCGGACGAGCACGCCGGTGATCCCGTGGCGCTGGGCGGCGAGTACGTCCGACTCGATGTCGTCGCCGACCATCACCGCCTCGGCCGCGGCGACGCCCAGGTGCGCGAGGGCGGCGGCGAAGAACGCCTCGGCCGGCTTGCCGAGCACCTCGGCCCGCACGCCCGCCGCGTGCTCCAGCCCCGCGACGAAGGCGCCGCTGTCGAGCCGCAGTCCCTCCCCCGTGCGCCAGTAGGCGTTGCGGTGCATCGCGACGAGCCGGGCTCCGCCCTGGAGCGCGGCGAAGGCCCGATCGAGCGCCCGGTACCCGAACTCTGGCCCCGCCCCGCCGATCAGCACCACCTCGGCATCGTCCGGATCATCGACCAGTTCGAGACCGGCCAGGTCCTCGCGGATGTCGCCGCTGTTGAGCAGCAGGCAGCGCAGGCCCGAGAGCCGTTCGGCGGTGGCGGCGGGCGCCGTGAGCACCGACTCGACGCCGACCGGGAACCCCGCCTCCGCGAGCGTCTCGGCGATCGAACGCCTGGTGCGCGAGGTGGTGTTGGTCAGCAGCACGTACGGCACACCGTCGGCGCGGAGCTCCCGCAGGGCTGCCACGGCGCCCGGGATCGGCTTCCAGTCCACCGTGAGCACGCCGTCGATGTCGAGCAGCACCGCTTCGCATCGTCCCATGCCCCGACCATAGCGCCGCCCGCCGCCGCCCACCCCGCCGGTCGCGGCGCCCGGGGCGGGGAGGAGTTCGACGCCGACGACGAGGCGGTGATCTCCACGCTGGCCGTGGCCGCCGGAGTGGCGATCGACAACGCCCGGCTGTACGAGGAGGCCCAGCGCCAGCAGCGCTGGCTGAGCGCGAGCGCCGAGATCACCCGGGCGCTGCTGTCCGGCAGCTCGCGCTCGGAAGTGCTGGAGCTGATAGCGCAGCGGGCGCGGGAGATCACCGGGGCGGACCTCGCCGACGTCTCCGTGCCCGTGGCCGGCACCGGAACGGTGCGGGCGGAGAGGCTGGGCGGGTCGTTCGAGCTGGGCTGCCCGGCGGGAGGCGGTACCCCGGTGCTGTGGTCGGCGCCGCTGACCGTCTGAGCCGGGCCTGATCCAGTCGGAGCCCGGCCTGATCCCGCACCCTGTCAGGGCAGGAGGCGGCCGGTGACCAGTTCGGGTCGGATCCGGATCGAGACCTGGCCGGGCGGCTGGGCCTGCGGGGCCGCCGACCCGGCGGTGGGGTCCTCGGAGACGGCCGAGACGTCCGCGCGCCCCAGCACGGTCACGCTCCAGCCCGTTCCGTCCGTCTCGTCGACCTCCCCGGCCTCGAACGCCACCAGCGCGCCGGAGACCGCCCGCACCAGTTCGGACCGGGCGGCGGCGCGCAGCAGCACGCTGCCGTCCCAGCCGAGCCGGTAGCGGATCGGCAGCACGGCCGGCAGGGCGCCGACCGTGTAGACCACGCGGCCGACCGAGGCACCTGCCAGAAGACGCCGGCAGTGCCGCTCGTCCAGCAGAGCGTCCGCGGTGGGGGTGTGGTCGGGTTCCATGGATGCGATTCTTCGCGTCGCGGGCACGGCGGTCGAGGGCCGTTCGGTCCCCGACCGCCGGCCGAGCGGCCCGGCCCGATCGCGTCCACAGTTCAGCAGATTCGCGGCAGTTGCTCGCCCATCGGGAGGTCGACGACGCGGGTGCCGCCGAACGCCGTGCGGGCGACGACCATGCCGGGGTGGTCCGCGACGCACTCGCCGATCACGGCCGCTTCGGTGCCGAGTGGGTGGGACCGCATGGCGGCGAGTACCGCGTCCGCCTCCCGGCGCGGGACGAAGGCGACCAGCTTGCCCTCGTTGGCGACGTACATCGGGTCGAGGCCGAGGACGGCGCAGGCGTTGGCCACCTGCGGCGGGACGGGGACTGCGCGTTCGCTCAGCACCACGCCCACGCCTGCCCCCGCCGCGATCTCGTTGAGCGCCGCCGCCAGCCCGCCCCGGGTGGGGTCGCGCAGGACGTGCAGGTCGGGGGTGACGGCCAGCATCGCGTCGACGAGGCCGCCGAGCGCCGCGCAGTCGCTCTCGATCTCCACCCCGAACTCCAGGCCCTCGCGGACGCTCATGATCGCCACCCCGTGCAGGCCGATCGCCCCGCTGACGATCACCACGTCCCCGGGAACGGCGCGCTGCGGCCTGATGTCGACCCCGGCCGGGACGAGCCCGATGCCGGCGGTGTTGAGGTACACGCCGTCGCCGTGACCGGCCTCGACCACCTTGGTGTCGCCGGTGGCCACCTCGACCCCGGCCCTGCGGGCGGCGGCGCCGAGTGCTCGGGCCACCCGGTCCACCACGGCCATCTCCACGCCTTCTTCCAGGATGAAGCCGCAGGACAGGTAGGCGGCCCGGGCGCCGCTCATGGCGAGGTCGTTGACGGTCCCGTTGACGGCGAGGTCGCCGATGCTGCCGCCGGGGAAGAAGAGGGGGCGAACGACGAAGGAGTCGGTGGAGAAGGCGAGTCTGGCGCCGCCCAGTTCCACGACGGCGGAGTCGCCGAGTGTCGCGAGGGTCCGGCCGCCGAAGGCGGGCGCGAAGACGTTCTCCACCAACTCGGCGGACATCGCTCCGCCCCCGCCGTGCCCCATCACCACGCGGGGATGGTCGCGCAGCGGCAGTGGGCAGCTCCAGCCGGAGAAGTCCGGTGCGGCGGGCGGCTCGACGGCCGTCCCGGAGAGGGTCTCGGTGTCAGCCAACGCGGCTCGCCTCCTTGGGAGCGGGCGGCGTGCTCAGCCGCCGGTAGAGGTAGTACGCGGCGCAGGCCCCTTCGCTGGACACCATGGTGGCGCCGAGCGGGGTGCGGGGGGTGCAGGTCGTGCCGAAGGCCTCGCACTGGTGGGGTTTGAGCAGGCCCTGCAGGACCTCTCCGCTGCGGCACTGCGCGGGTTCGCGGGTGGTGATGCCGGTGACGTCGAAGCGGTGCTCGGCGTCGTGGTCGCGGTAGCGCTCCGAGAGCCGCCAGCCGCTCTGCGGGATGACGCCGATACCGCGCCAGGCGCGGTCGGTCACCTCGAACACGTCCTCCAGCATGGCCCGGGCCGCCGGGTTGCCCTCCGGGCGGACGGCCCGCGCGTAGGCGTTCTCGACGGCGTGCTCGCCGCGCTCCAACTGCCGTACGGTGCGCCGGATGCCCTCCAGGATGTCCAGCGGCTCGAAGCCGGTGACGACGATCGGGACCTCGTGGCGTTCGGCCAGCGCCGGGTACTCGGCGGTGCCCATCACGCTGCACACGTGGCCGGCGGCGAGGAAGCCCTGCACGCGGCAGTCGGGCGAGGCCATGATGGCCTCGATGGCCGGCGGCACCCGGACGTGCGAGACGAGCATGCTGAAGTTGCGGATGCCCAGCTTCCTGGCCTGGTGGACGGCCATGGCGTTCGGCGGGGCGGTGGTCTCGAAGCCGATGCCGAAGAAGACGACCTCCCGGTCGGGGTTGTCCCGGGCGATCCGCAGGGCGTCGAGCGGCGAGTACACGACGCGGACGTCGCCGCCCTCGCCGCGGACCCGGAACAGGTCGCGGTCGGTGCCGGGCACCCGCAGCATGTCGCCGAAGGAGCAGAAGACGACGTCGGGCCGCGCGGCGATCGCCAGCGCTCGGTCGATCATCTCCAGCGGGGTGACGCACACGGGACAGCCGGGGCCGTGGATCAACTCGACGCCGTCCGGCAGGAGTTGGTCGATAGCGTGCCTGATGATGGTGTGCGTCTGCCCGCCGCACACCTCCATCAGCGCCCACGGCCGGGTGACCGTCGCCCTGATGTCGGCGAGCAGTCCGCTCGCCAGCTCCGGATTCTGGAACTCCTCGAGGTACTTCACCGTCCGGCCTCCTCGTCCGCTCGCGCCGCCGCTTCCCACGGATCGCCGAACTCCTCCTGCAACATGCCGAGTTCGGCGAAGAGTTCGAGCGTGCGCCGGGCCGACTCCTCGTCCAGGCGCTGGAGCGCGAAGCCGACGTGCACGATGGCGTACTCGCCGACCGCGAGGTCGGGCAGGTACTCCAGGCAGACGTCCTTGACCACCCCGCCGAAGTCCATGACCGCCATCCGGGTCCCGTCGCGTTCCGCGATCTCCGTCACCCTGCCGGGCACCGCCAGGCACATCCGCTCTCACTCCTTCCGGGTGGCCGACGACCGGGCGGCCACCATCAGCTGGCCGAGCGCCAGTCCTCCGTCGTTGGGCGGCACCCGGCGGTGCCGCAGCACGGTGAAGCCGTCCTCTCCCAGGCCGCGGGCACAGGCCGAGGAGAGCAGCGCGTTGGCGAAGACGCCGCCGCTGAGCGCTACCGTGCCGGTGCCGTACCGGTCCCGGACGGCCGCGCAGACCCGTCGGACCAAATCGGCCACCGCGGCGTGGAAGCGTGCGGCGACCAGCCCGGCGGGCGCACCGGCGGACAGGTCCGCCACCACCTCGGCGAGCACCGGGGCGGGTTCGGCGAGCCAGCCGTCCGACTCCGGCCGCAGGCCGAAGGCGTACCCCGGTGCCGGGCCGAACTCGACGGCCGCGGCCTCCAGTTCGATGGCAGCCTGGGCCTCGTACCCGGCCCGGTGGCAGATCCCGGCGAGTGAGGACACCGCGTCGAACAGCCGGCCCATGCTGGAAGTCGGCACACAGTTCAGTCCGCGTGCCAACTGCTGCTCCAGAAGCCTGAGTTCGTCGTCCCGGCAGGCCGAAACGGGCGGCAGCCAGGGGGGCCAGGGGAGTCCGGCGGCGCGCAGGTGCGCCAGCGCGGCCCGGTACGGCCGTTCCACCGCCGCGTCGCCGCCGGGCAGCGGCGCGTACCGGAGGTGGGCCAGGCGGCGGAATCCGGCGTAGTCGGCGAGCAGGACCTCGCCGCCCCAGACCGCGCCGTCCTCGCCGTAGCCGGTGCCGTCGAAGGCGAGGCCGAGGACGGGTCGGCTCCCGTCCAGGCCGTGTTCGGCCATCACCGCGGCGATGTGCGCGTGGTGGTGCTGCACCCGGTGGAGCGGCCGCCCGGCGTAGGTCCGCTCGGCGTGCCGGACCGAGCGGTAGCCGGGGTGCCGGTCGGCGGCCACGAGTTCGGGCCGCACTCCGCTGATCGCGGTGAGGTGCTCGACCGCGCGGTCGAAGGCGTACAGCGTGGCCAGGTCGTCCATGTCGCCGAGGTGGCCCGACAGCCAGGCGTAGCCGTCCCGGGCCAGCGCGAAGGTGTTCTTCAGGTCGCCGCCCACGGCCAGGGCCGGACGGACCGGCACCGGCAGGGGGAGCGGCAGCGGTACGTAGCCCCGGGAGCGGCGCAGCGGCAGCAGCTCGCCGTCCACCACGCGGACCACCGAGTCCTCGCAGGGCACGTGGATCGGGCGGTCGTGCGTCAACCAGCCGTCGACGAGCGGGGCGAGCCTGGTCAGCGCCTCGTGGTCGTCGGTGACGATCGGCTCGCCGGAGAGGTTGGCGCTGGTCATCACCAGCAGGTCCGGGCCGGGCGCGGCGAGCAGCAGGTGGTGGAGCGGTGCGTAGGGCAGCATCACGCCGAGGTCCGGGGTGCGCGGCGCTGCCGCCCGGAGCTCGGGCGGCAGCGGGCGGGTTCGCCGCAGCAGGACGATCGGCCGTACCGGGCCGGTGAGCAGCTCCCGTTCGACGGGGCCGACCGCCACCAGGGCCTCGACGGTGGGCAGGTCACGGGCCATCAGGGCGAAGGGCTTGGCGTCGCGCCGCTTGCGCTGCCGGAGCAGGGCGACGGTGCGGGCGTTGCGGGCGTCGCAGGCCAGGTGGTAGCCGCCGATGCCCTTGACGGCGAGGATCGCTCCGGCGGCCAGCATCCGCCGCGCCTCGGTGAGAGCGGCCTCGCGCTCCAGCGCGGCGCGCCCGAGCACGGCCAGGGAGAGCTTCGGGCCGCAAGCGTGGCAGGCGACCGGTTGGGCGTGGAACCGGCGGTCGGCCGGGTCGGTGTACTCCCGGGTGCAGTCGGCACACATCGGGAAGCCGGCCATGGTGGTGCCGGCCCGGTCGTAGGGCAGGTTGGTGACGATGGTGTGCCGGGGGCCGCAGTTGGTGCAGCTGATGAACGGGTGCCGGTGGCGCCGGTCGGCGGGGTCGGCCAGTTCGGCGAGGCAGTCGGCGCAGACGGCGACGTCCGGCGGGATCAGCGTCGCCCGCGGACCGTCGGCGCGGGAGGGGACGATCGCGAATCCGTCGACGCCGGTCGTGGCCAGCAGCGCGGCCTCGACCGAGGTCACCCGGGCCAGCGGCGGCGCGTCGCTGGCCACCCGGCGGCAGAAGGCCGCCACGGCCTCACGGCTGCCCTCGACCTCGGCGAGCACGCCCTCGCCGGTGTTGGTGACGCTGCCGGCCAGCCCGAGCTCGCGGGCCAGCGTGAAGACGAACGGCCGGAAGCCGACGCCCTGGACCAGACCGCGGACGGCGACCCGCCGCCGTTCGACGCCCGGGACCTCCTGACCGGCGGTCACGAGCCGTCCCGCACCACGACGGGCTCGTGGTGATGCAGCCCGTGACCGTGCCCATGATCCTGGGCGGCGGCCATCACCGGCCGGTGCGGTTCGGCGCCGTCCAGGACGGCCAGGGCGCGTTCCAGCAGCACGCCCGCGCCCTGCCCGGTACGGGCGGACGTGAGGACCACCTCCACGCCGGGGTTCACCCGGGCGACGTTCGCCAGGAACGCCGCCTCGTCGAACTCGGCCGCCGCCGCCAGGTCGGCCTTGGTCACCAGCACCAGGTTGGCCAGCCCGAACGCGGTCGGGTACTTGAGCGGCTTGTCCTCGCCCTCGGTCACCGACGCCAGCACCACCCGCAGTGACTCACCGAGGTCGTAGGAGGCCGGGCAGACCAGGTTGCCGACGTTCTCCACGAACAGCAGCCGGGTGTCGTCCGGCAGCCAGCCGGTCAGGTGTCCGGCGAGCATCACGGCTTCCAGATGGCAGAGCCCGTCGGTGAGCACCTGCTTCACCGGCGCACCCGAACGGGCCAGCCGGAGAGCGTCGTTCTCGGTGGCGAGGTCGGCGGTCAGCGCGGCGACCGGTACCCCGCGCCGCCGTGCCAGGCCCAATTCGGCCTCCAGCAGCGCGGTCTTGCCGCTGCCGGGGCTGGAGAGCAGGTTCACCGCCACCGTGCCGCGCGCGGCCAGCGCCGCGCGCAACTCCCGTGCGCTGCCGTCGTTGCGGGCGAGGACCGCCTGACGGAGATCCACCGTGCGACACATCGGCATCAGCCTTCCTGACCGGCCCGGACATCCGGGAGCCCGGCCCACTCGACGTCGAGGATCTGCAGCTCGCGTCCGGACAGCAGCTCCACACTGCCGCCGCCGCAGCTCGGGCAGCCCAGGTCCGGCGGCATGCCGACCGCCCACTCGACCGCGCAGGCACGGCATCTGGCGCGCGCCGCGACGGACTCGGCCTCCAGCACCGCCCCCTCCACCAGCGTTCCGGCACAGGCCAGTTCGAAGCAGAAGTCGAGCGCCTGCGGGACCACGCCGGCCAGTTCGCCGACGTGCAGCCGCACCCGCGCCACCCCGGGCATCCCGTGCTCGCGCGCGGCCGCCTCCACCTGCTCGACGACAGCGACGGCGATCGACATCTCGTGCATCGGCCCCCTTCCCACGCGCGGCGGCGGCCCGGACGGCCTCGGAACCCGCCCCATTACAGAGCGCGGTGGCGGCCGCGACTCGAAGCCGCGCCGCCACCGCGCCCGGGGCTACACGTTCGCAGCAATCCGCGTCTCACATCCGTGCGATGCGCAGGTAGCGCTTGATGTCGGGCATGGCCTGCCAGACCAGGGCCCCGATCGCGGCCACCAGGACCGCGCCGAACAGCTTCTTCAGCATGGCGACTTCTCTCTCTCCGGCTGCGCGGCCTCGTACACGACCCGCAGGATTACCTGGACCGCCTCCTCGACGGCGGCGGTCACCGGGGTGCTCAGCCCGATGCCCTCCTCCACCGACGCCGGCTCGCAGCCCACCACCAGCACCCGGCCCGGCGGCCGTCCGCCGGTGCCCGCGGCGAGCGTGGCCAGCAGGGCGAGCACGGCGTCCGGGCCCATCCGGTGGCCGTCCAGCACCGGCACGGCGACCGGCTCGGCCTCCGCCTCGATCAGGTACACCGTGCCCGGCTCCCCGCCGCGGGCGGCGGCGTCCACCAGCACCGCGGTCCGGTACCCATCGAGCAGCCGGTACGCCAGGTCCACCCCGCGGACGCCGACGTCGACGACCTCGACCCCCTCCGGCAGTGGGTGCCCGGCCAGCCTGCGGACGGTCTCCACGCCGAACCCGTCGTCGCCGAGGAAGATGTTGCCGATCCCGGCGATCAGTACCGTCCCGGCGCTCACGGCCCCTCCAACGGGGCGACCGCGTCCGGGGATTCGGCGGACACCGGGGGTGCGAGGCCGGCGAGCGGGGTGACCTCGTCCGGCTGGAAGTAGCGGAAGCGCCCCTGTGCCCGCCAAAGGTCCGCCCCGGGATCGCCCTCGACCGTGACGGCCAGGTGCACCGATCCGTCGACGTCGTGCAGCACCGCCTCCACGATCGCGGTCCGCCCGCGCAGGAACAGGTCCTGGGCGTCGGTGCGCCGCCGGCCGGGCCGCAGCAGCACCCGGCTGCCGGCGCCGACGGCCATGCCGTCGACCACCACGCGGTCCCGCTCGGGGGCGACGTCCGGGTCACTGCCCGGATCCCACCACGGCTGCCCCGTCCCGGGCGAGCCGCCGGTGACCTCGCGCAGCCCGCGGACGGCGCCGTGCAGGCGCTCCAGCACCTCGGGGGGCATCGAGTCGGCCAGGTCGATCACGGCGCCGGCCCGCTCGTCGGTGCCCCGGGCCTCCCGCTTCTCCTCGTCGGTCAGCGCCGCGGTCCGCAGCGCCAGGATCTCGTCGATCTCGGTCGCGTCGTAGAGCGTGCCGAGGCTCTCCGGAGCCACCTGGGGATGATCCTCCAGGATGATCGGCGAGGAGAGCACCACCCGGCCGCCGCCGTCCGGGCCGGCCAGCACCGGCCAGGTGTGCTCGTTGCGGCACTGCTCGACGGCCGACCGCGCCCACTCCGGGGGATCGGTGGCCGACAGGAAGGCTCCGTGTTCCAGGCCGAGCAGCAGATGAGCGGAGACCAGCGCGCGCGGCAGGACCTCCTCCCGCAGGGTGTCACGAGCCGGTGCCCAGCCGGAGGCGTTCTCCACCACCACCGTCAGGCGCTGCGCCCGGTACGGGCCGGGAAGCTCCTCGGCGGTCAGCCGCAGCAGGCCGTCGACCTGCTCGCGGCGGCGCAGCACCCGGCCGGCCGCGGTGCCGTCCTCGCGCAGCAGCTGCAACTCGGCGGCGGCCGGGAGCCGGAACGGCCGCAGCACCCCGTCGCCGGCCAACTCATCGACGGGAAGCAGCAGTTCGATCCGCTCCTCGACGCCCTCGTCCCACGGGACGAGCACCCGGTCGGCCAGCTCCAGCCGGTCCACCGGCTCGAAGCCACCCGTGGCGGTGGCCCGTTCGATGGTCCGCCGCTGGACCCGCAGGAAACGCAGCTCGACCGCCAGCCGGTCGTTCCGGCGCGGCTCCATCAGGCACTCGGTGCGCTGGTGGGAGTGCTCGGCGCCCTGCGCGGTGTACTCGGGCGGGACGAGGACTCCGAACTGCCATCGCAGCCGGTTCTTGGCCGCCGAGGCGCGGTACGGGTAGAGCACGTAGCCTTCGAGCAGCACCGCGTCGGCGATCTGCCGGGCTGCCGCGAAGCCGCTCTCGATCCCGGCCGGGAAGGCGGTCATCGCGCCACCTCCTCGATCGCGGCCGCACCGAGCAGCTCACGCACCGTCGCTTCCCAGGAGGGCAGGGCCCGCCGGGAACGGTAGGCCAGCAGCGCGTCCATGAGGTCGTCCGGCAGCCGCAGCCAGCCGCATCCGGGGAAGTGCTGGTCGATCGCCTCCCGCCAGACCCGCACCGGCATCCGCACCGAGGCCTCCCGGTCCCAGGGCACCGGCGTGACCTGGAAGCCGGCCGGGCCGGCGAAGGCGGTGCCGGAGAACAGCAGCAGCAGCGGCACCTCGCCGCCGTCCAGCGCCCGGAAGTAGCGCGCGGAGGCCACCTCCAGGTCGTAGCTGCACGGCACCGCCAGATCCGTCTCGGTCTCGCCGGTGAAACCCGGCACCAGCAGGGGGACGGTGGCGAACTGGATCGGGTTGAGCGTGCTCGCCCAGCGCTCCCGTTCGCCGAACAGGTCGGTCAGCCGCTCGCCCTCCGCCGCGGCGTACGGCCGGCGGCCCGGCTCGATGCGCAGCTGGCAGCGGAGCGCGAGGGCGTGCACCCGGGTGCCCGCGGGGGCGGTGATCCGCAGCCGGAACACCAGGGTCGGCGCGGCCGCGTAGGGGTCGGACCGCACCCCGGTGCAGGCGAAGGCCAGGGCGGTCACGCCACCACCTCCGAGGGCAGCGCGCGGGCCCGGGCTTCCAACCGCTCGAAGAACACGTCGAGTTCGGCCCGCGCCTCGGCGCCGCCGTCGAAGCCGTGCCAGCACAGCCGCAGTCGGCCGACCAGCTCGTAGCAGACGTCGATCGGCACCAGGAAGCACGCGACAAGGCCCTCGGTGCGGCGCAGTAGTAGCGCCTCCACGTCCGGCTCCAACGCGGCGGCGAGCCGGCCGGCGCCGATCGTGCTCTGCCAGGCCGCGTCGTCCAGCTCGCTCTCGGTGGCGCCGGCCGGGCCCGGGTAGCAGGCGACCAGCCGGTCCAGCCGGGCGTTGCGGAACAGGAACGCGGTGCCGACCGGGATCCCCAGGACCGTCCAGGCCCGCTCGTCCAGACGCTCGTCCGGGTCGACGAGGTAGCGGTCCGGCACGGTGCGGTAGCGGCCGTCGGCCGCGCCCGGCTGCTGGAAGAGCAGGCCGCAGGCCGTGCAGGCGCAGGCGAGCGCGCGTTCCTCGGTGTCCACCAGGTGCCGGTGGCCCGGTGGCAGGTCCAGGCCGCAGAACGCGCAGCACTCGGGCCGGCGGGGCGCAGGCTCGCGCAGCCGGCGCAGCAGGGCGGTGCCCTCGCGCGGGAGTCGACGGGTGCTCATCGCACCTCCGCGGTCTGCGGAGGACGGGTACCGATCTGCAGCAGCTGAGGGGCACGCTCCAGCCGCACGGCCGTCACCTCGGGCGCGTGGCAGGCGAGCGCGGCCTCGACCTCCCGCTCGCCGCACCCGCAGCCGGAGGCGGTCCGGCGCAGCCGCAGCGTGCCGCTCGCCGGATCGAAGCCGAGCAGCTCGACCGGCTCGGGCAGCGAGGCGAGTGCCCGGCCGATCCGGGCGGTGACGTCCTCCGGGTGCAGGTCGTGCAGGATCAGCAGCCCGGCCACCGCCGGGTCGTCCAGCAGCCTGGCCAGGGACGGCGGGGGAACCGCCGGTACCAGCCGGGCCAGCCCCTCGCCGTAGAACGCCATCAGCTCGCGGACCAGCTGTTCGCCGGCCTCCTCGGCGCCACTGCCGGCCAGCCGGTCCAGGGCCTCCTGGATCCGCTGCCCGGTCTGCTCCGCCGTCATGCGGTCAGCCCGCTCAGGCCGGTGGGCACGTGCATGGTCTGCAGGGTGCGCCCCCCGCCCACGTACATGTGCACGCCGCAGGGCAGGCAGGGGTCGAAGCTGCGCACCGCGCGCATGATGTCGATGCCCTTGAAGTTCTCCGGGGAGTTCTCCTCGAAGATCGGGGTGTTCTGCACCGCGTCCTCGTACGGGCCCGGGGTGCCGAAGCTGTCGCGGACGCTGGCGTTCCACGGGGTCGGCGGGTACGGGTGGTAGTTGGCGATCTTGCCGTCCCGGATCACCAGGTGGTGGGAGAGCACGCCGCGCACCGCCTCCGTGAAGCCGCAGCCGATCGACTCGTCCGGCACCTCGAAGCGCTCCCAGGTCTGGCTGCGCCCGGCCCGCACCTCGTCCAGCGCCTTCTCGGCGAAGTGGAGGGCGGCGGCGGCCGCGTACGCCTGGAAGTAGGTGCGGGCGCGGTTGCGCTCGATGGCGTTGCTCCACTGCGGGATCTTCCACTCGAACGTCTTCTCCGGCTTGGTCATCGAGCGGGGCAGGTTGATCTGCACGCTGTGCCCGGTGGCCTTGACGTAGCCGATGTCGACCAGCCCCGACAGGGCGGTGGACCACAGCCGGGCGATCGGGCCGCCGCCGGTGTCCAGGGCCAGGTAGTCCTTGCCGTCGAACCACCGCGGGGACATCACCCAGCTGTACTTGCCGTCGAAGTCGCGCTTCTGCGGCTGCGGGATGGTGTGCTGGTTCCACGGGTGCCGGGGGTCGACCGGGTTGCCCAGCGGGTCGTGGGTGACGAAGAGCTCCTTGCCCTGCCAGTCCTCGTAGTAGGAACTGCCGAGCAGGATGCGGATGCCGAGGTTGATCTCGGTGAGGTCGTTGGTGAGCAGCTTGCCGTCCACGATGATGCCGGGGGTGACGAACATCTTCCGTCCCCAGTCCGACATGTTGCGGTAGGTGAAGTCGCAGTGGTCGGGATCGTTGAGGCTGCCCCAGCAGCCGAGCAGGACCCTTCGCCGGCCGACCTCCTCGTAGCCGGGCAGCGCCTGGTAGAAGAAGTCGAAGAGGTCGTCGTGGAGCGGCACGACCTTCTTCATGAACTCCACGTAGCGCATCAGCCTGGTCAGGTAGTCGGTGAATAGCTGGACCGTGGCCACCGTGCCGACGCCGCCCGGGTAGAGCGTGGAGGGGTGCACGTGGCGGCCCTCCATCAGGCAGAACATCTCCCGGGTGTAGCGGCTGACCTGGAGGGCCTCGCGGTAGAACTCGCCCTCGATCGGGTTGAGCGAGCGCATGATGTCGGCGATGGTCCGGTACCCGTGGTCGCCGGCGTGCGGTGCCTCGGTCCGTTCGGCCTGTTCCAGCACGCCCGGGTTGGTCTCGCGGACCATCTTCTCGCAGTAGTCGACCCCGACCAGGTTCTCCTGGAAGATGTTGTGGTCGAACATGTACTCGGCGGACTCACCGAGGTTGATGATCCACTCGCCGAGGTGCGGCGGCTTCACGCCGTAGGCCATGTTCTGCGTGTAGACCGAGCAGGTTGCGTGATTGTCGCCGCAGATGCCGCAGATGCGGCTGGTGATGAAGTGCGCGTCGCGCGGATCCTTGCCGCGCATGAAGACGCTGTAGCCGCGGAACACGGACGAGGTGCTGTAGCACTCCGCGACCCGCTTCTGCTTAAAGTCGATCTTCGTGTGGATGCCGAGGCTGCCCACGATCCGGGTGATCGGGTCCCAGGACATCTCGGTCAGGCCGCTGCCGTCGCCGGCCGCCTTGGTTGTCGGTGCCATCGTGTGTCATGCCCTTTTCTGCGAGCGGGGAGGGGGCGGCGGCGACGGGCCGCACGCCGGGGGGCGTGCGGCCCGAGGGTTCACCAGGGCGGGCGGTAACCGGTGGTCAGCCGGCCGCCGGTGCGGCGCCACTTCGGTTCCTTGTCGACGGTCGCCTGGGTGATCCCGCGGAGCCGGCGGATCAGCGTCCCGTAGGCGGAGCTGACGCCGGAGGAGACCCGGGAGCCGGGCGGGGGGTCCATGAACGGCATGAACTTGTCGGGGAAGCCCGGCATCGTGCAGGCGATGCAGATCCCGCCCACGTTCGGGCAGCCGCCGATGCCGTTGGTCCAGCCGCGCTTGGCGACGTTGCACTTGACGACCGGACCCCAGCAGCCGAGCCGGACCAGGCACTCGGGCGTGCCGTAGTCGGTCGCGAACTGGCCCTGCTCGTAGTAGCCGCCGCGGTCGCAGCCCTCGTGCACCGTGGCGCCGAACAGCCAGGCGGGCCGCAGCTTGTCGTCCAGCGGGATCATCGGCGCGGAGCCCGCCAGCTGGTACAGCAGGTAGGTCAGCGTCTCGGCGAAGTTGTCGGGCTGGATCGGACAGCCCGGCACGCAGACGATCGGCAGCCCGGCCTTGGACTTCCAGTCCCAGCCGAGGTAGTCCGGCACGCCCATGGCGCCGGTCGGGTTGCCGGCCATGGCGTGGATGCCGCCGTACGTGGCACAGGTGCCGATCGCCACCACGGCGGTCGCCTTGCCGGCCAGCCGGTCCAGCCACTCACTGGTGGTGACGGGCTGGCCGGTCGCGGGATCGTCGCCGAAGCCGCACCAGTAGCCCTCCTTCTTGATCTTCTCGTTGGGGATGGATCCCTCGACGACCAGGACGAACGGCTCGATCTCACCGCGGTCGGCCTTGAAGAACCAGTCGACGAAGTTGTCCGCGCCCTGGACCGGCCCGCACTCGAAGTCGATCAGCGGCCAGTGCACCGCGACCTTGGGCAGGCCGGGCAGCGCGCCGGTGACGATCTCCTCGATGCTCGGCTGCATGGCGGCGGTCAGCGACACGGAGTCGCCGTCGCAGCTGAGGCCGGCGTTGATCCAGAGAACGTGCACCAGGTCGGTGTCGGTTGTTGCAGCACCCATGAGGATGCCTCCTCGGGGATGGGAGCCGGACGAAATGGCTCAAAGTCAGTCATAGCAACGGTTCGGGTCGCACGCCGGTCCGGACGGCCGACGGGGTCGCCCGAGGAGACGCAAGCCGGCGGGGCCGTTCGGGTCACTTTGTCGCGACGGTCCCGGCGGGAGCGGGCCGCTTGCGGACGAACGCGGACCGCAGCGCGTGATACGGCGATTCGGGGGAGAAGAACTGGTGGCGCATCACTGCCAGCTCCTCCTCCCGGTAGGCGGCGAGGGGCTTGGCCCGCTCGTCGGCCTCGCGGGCGGCCTTCTTGGCGGCGATCCGGTCCAGCACGGTGGGCGAGGCGGCGAGCAGCCCGGCCAGGCGGGCCGCGGCCCGACCGAACTCCTGCGGCTCATAATCGAGCACCCGGTCGACGAGGCCGATCCGCTGAGCGGTCGCGGCGGAGACCGGCAGCGCCCGGTCGGTCAGCCGCTCGGCCTCTGCCACCCCCACCCGGCGCGGCAGGGTGTACGTCCAGTACTCCGAGCCGTACAGCCCCATCAGCCGGTAGTGCGGGTTGAGCACCGCGCCCTGACGGCACCACACCTCGTCCGCGGCCAGCGCAAGCATCACCCCACCGGCCGCCGCGTTCCCGCCGAGGGCCGCGACCACCAGGCGGTCCGTGGTGGTGAGCACCTCCGCGACCAGGTCGTCGATCGCGACGATGTTGGCCCAGGACTCGCGGGCCGGGTCCGCCGCGGCCTCGATCACGTTGAGATGGATGCCGTTGGAGAAGAAGTCCCGAGCGCCGCCGAGCACCAGCACCGAGGTCGGCCGACCCGCGGCGAAGCGGTACGCCGCCAGCAGCCGCCGGCAGTGGTCGGTGGACATGGCGCCACCCGGGAAGGAGAAGCGCAGGAAGCCGACCGGGCCGTCCTCGCGGTAGTGGATGTCGGACCAGGCCGGGTGGCCCTCGACGGGCATCAGCGGCGCCGCCACCTCCGGCACCCGGGGCAGCAGCCCGCCGAGCGCCGTCACCGCCGGGAGCTTGAAGGTCTCGGGGCCGCCCGGTGCCCGCCGCCGGCGCAGCTCGGGAATCCACACGGCGCCGTCCGTGGTCGCCCGGCAGACGGCCCCGGAACGGGTCGCGAGCAGTTCACCCGGACGGCCGTGCAGCTCCGGCTCCCGGTGCCCGCCGTGCAGGTACCACTCGCCGCCGGCCAGCTCGTCGAGCACCCCGGGCTGGGAGTCCGCGGCGCGGAGCCTGCGAAGCACGGCGTCGGTGGAGTCGCGGGCCCAGTCGATCCGACGCTCCTCCTGGCGCAGGTACGGCCGGCTGCGGACCGGCACCCGCCAGGTGGGGCCGTGCTGCGGCTGCGGCGTGTACGTGCCGGAGGCGAAGCGCTCCACGGCGAGCAGCGCGGCTGCCACGGCGGCGTCGGAAACCTCGTTGCGGTACACGTCGCTCTTGCCGGCCTCCGGCAGCCGGCAGGGCAGTGAGGCCCAGACCGCTCCGGCGTCCATCACCTCCTCGGCCTGCAGCACGGTCACGCCCCACTCCGTGACACCCTCCTGGATCGCCCGGTCGAGCGAGGACGGGCCGCGGTCGCCCGGCGGGCCGGGATGGACGACGAGGCAGGTGAGCGCCGACCAGACGTCCCGCGGGATCGCGGTGCGCAGCATCGGTGCCAGCACCAGGTCCGGTTCCAGCCGGCGGACCGCCACACGCAGCGCGTCGTCGTCGCCGGCCAGGTGGACGTCCACCGTGTTTCGGAGGTCGCGCAGCTCGGCGTGGAGTCGCTGGGTCAGGCTGTTGAACGCGCTGGCGAGGAGCAGGATCCGCATGGGGACCTCCGGCGGTACGGGCATCCGTGAACCCGGCGATCATCACCCCCGGTCCGCCGGGCCCGCGGCCCCGCCCGCCCCGCCGCGCCGCCCGTTCACCCGCCCAGCAGGCGCGGGCGGATGGCCGCCCTGGCACTCGGGCGGCGGGATAGGGGCAGGGGCGTCGGACCTTCGCCCAGCACCCCCGGACACCTCGCGCGCACGCGGGACTGTGCGGGACTGCGCCGGGCGGTCCTCGTTACGCTCCCCGGCCCGCCAGGGTGCGCCGTAGGCCCGTCCTGGCGAGTTCGGCGAGTGCCTCGGTGCGGCTCAGGAGGCCGTGCGCGCCGACCGGCTCCACCGACTCCAGCGAGCGGGCCGCGTCGCCCAGGCTCAGGTCGAGGCGCCCCGAGCAGCCGTCGCCCGTCGAGAAGGCCACCGTGCGGCCTTCGGAGAACAGGTCCACGGCCCGGTCGCCGCCGATCTCGCGGCGGGCGCTCACCTCCTGCCAGGTCCTGGCAGGGCGGGCCCGCGCGAGGTAGGTCAGCCCGGTGCGGTCGGCCTCGACGCGTCCGTCGGCCAGCAGCACCCGGCCGCCCCAAGGCTCGTGGTCGATGTGCCCCACCAGCCGCGCACCGGGCGAGGAGTCCCCCTCGGCGGGCAGCGGCAGTTCGACGCTCACGTCCAGGACCAGGCCGGCGCCGTCGACCTCGCCCCGCATCCGCTCCCGGAACCGCACCCCGCGCGGCGGGTCGTGCATCATCGTGCACGTCGGGTCCTTCGCCACGCCGGAGGGCTCGGCGACGTCCAGGTAGTTCCACGTGTCGCGGTAGCCCATCTCCATCAGCGTGTCGGCCGTGATCCGGCCGGTGAAGAACTCGGGGTCGAGCGGCAGCGGATAGGACGGCTTGACCACGTGCAGCACGAACGGACGGTCCGCGGTGGCGAGTTCGGCGAACAGTGCCCCGTTGGCGCTCATCT